>JAKEER010000076.1 GCA_022616615.1 Acidobacteriota bacterium | reverse complement strand
GGTCGCACCACCCCGGCGCTGGCTCCGGGACCGCCGTCCCTGTGCCAGCGCCCGCCCCTCCTCAGCCGAGGAGGGGAATCAAAATGTCCAATCTCCAGATGACAAGAAGAAGTGAGAGCTGTTCCATTCATTTGATATTTGGTCTTGACCGTGTTGGCCGGCCCAGCTTCGATAACGCTGCGCGGCCCGACGCTCGGCGAAAGCGATGGCTTGAGAATTTCCGGCACGTTGGGAAAGTTTTAGCGGGGTGACGCTGCCTCTGCGCACCTCAGCATTCGCTCGCTACATTGATGTCAACTTAAGGCAGTTTCGTCCACGATTGGCGTGCTTTTCGTCAATCGTGGGCCCGGTCCTGCCTTAAGTTGACATCAATGCGCTCGCTACCGCTCGTGGTACTGTTCGCCTCAGGGTCCGGGCGCTGACAGTACCGCGAGCGGTAGCGAGCGCGTCCTCGCACAATGCTGCTCGACCAAGCCTGCCACCAGCACGGGCCGCGCCACCCCGCTAAACAAATACCATTGAAAGCGTCATCCGGGCAAATCTGCGTCAATGCTCCTTGATAGTGTGACGCAGGCCTTGGCGCCGGTAGCTGTGCTCGATGATCCGCCCCAGGATTTCTGTGGACAGAGAATTGTAGAGAATAGAGGGTGAAAGGACAGTAATGTCCACTGGAGATTGGACATTTTGAAAGCCCGAAGCGCCAGGGAGGGACTCGACGACACCCGTCGCTTGCGCTCCGGGCTTTCAAGCGCCCGTCTCACGGTACCAAACTCACGCTTCGTGCCATTAAGTCCTTTGCCGGGTGAAGCGCTGTTCTGACCATCTGCTGAATGCAAACGCACGTCTATCAACAAACTCGCAAGCGTTCAAACGCACGAGAACGTCCAATCTCCAGAGGACAGTAATGTCCAGAGAAATCCTGGGGGCGGAGGTAATCCCTCAGAGCGTGTCTGAAAACCCGCTGGGCCGGAGCGGTCAAGGAACCCATGCGCGGTGTGCCTCAATTCGTCATTCCCGCGAAAGCGGGAATCCAGCCTGGATTCCGGCTCGCGCTGTGCTTGGCCGGAATGACGACGGTTTCCTGCCGACCATCAGCATGCGCCGGCCAGCTAGGTTTTAAGACACGCTCTCAGTTACAGGTGGTGGAACGCGCGCTCCGTCGCGCGTTCATCCAGCGTGCGCGGGGGACAGCGGTCCCACGCGCCGCCCCACCCTTGTGCCCTGAAGCTGTGAAAAAATTAAATGGTAGGGACGCGCTGCTGCGCGTCCGCGACGGTAAACCCAACACGGACGCGGAGCACCGCGTCCCTACCGGATTAGGTTTATACGCCCAAGCGAATTTTTTCACAGCTCCCCTTGCCCCCTGTAACTGAGGCATTACGGGCGGAGGAACACTGGAGCCGGGAAGCGTTCAGGTGGACCTGAAGGGTTTGCACAGACTGAGGTGGGCGTGCGGGTGGGCGATGATAACCGGCGGCGCGGACAGACGTGCCGGTCGCATCTTGTCGCCGTTCTCTCGAACTAATTAGTATTACTCTGTTAAGTCTGGCGGCGATTCTTTGGGTGGCGCACACATGGCGCAGTTTGCCATGTGTGCGCACAAGTCCGCATACATCGTAAAAATCACGATGTATGCGCCACCCAGAGAGCGACTTAATAAAGCAATGCTAAGACTTCTGCTTCCGATACTCGGCCGTGAGGACACCAGCGAAACCCCATGTCAACAAAAAAAGTCAGGGGTAATGAAGTCCTGCTGTCTAGGCTGGCTGGGGGTAAGGAATCCTGTCCAGTTGGCTCGATTGTAAGCGACGCCGAACCCGCCGCGAATCCAGGCGAATCGTAGCGACGTTCTGTTTCTGTGGAGCACCGGAGCTCTGAGTCGCTGTGACGTTAACAGTGGCCGTCTCAATTCCTGTAGTACTTCTTGTCGAGTTCCTCCGGAGATGGCACTGGCATCCGTTGCCGCGTGGGCTTCAGGTTCGTTTGGTCTCTGAACTGTTTCCACCAATGCCTCAGGATAGTCTTGAGTTCCCTGACCTCGTCCGGGCGCTGGGAAGCTACGTTCAACTGCTCTCCGACATCGCTTTCCAGATCGTAAAGTTCGACTTGCTTGAACTCATGATCGGCGAACAGTTTCCATTTTCCTTTACGGACAGCCATAGGCAGGCTGGAGGCCACGCCCCTCTGCGGGAAGTGGAACTCAAAGAAGAGCGGACGCTCGCTGGTGGATGTCTTGCCTTGAATGATGGAAACCAAGTCTTGTCCATCGTCAAGTCCCGGCTCTTTGGGAATGGACACACCCGCGGCCACACAGAGAGTGGGAAAGATATCCAAAACACTGGTGATGGCGTCGGAAGTCCAGGCGCTGGGAATTTTGCCGGGCCAGCGCAGGATCATGGGCACACGCACGCCGCCTTCCCACAGTTGGGTCTTCATCCCTTTCAAAGGCCAGGCTGATCCCCGGGAAAAAGGATGGGCATGGCTCTCCGGACCGTTATCGCTGCTGAAAAGTATCAGGGTTTTGCCGGTAACACCCATCTCCTCAAGCTTCGCCAGGATCTTCCCGACTCCAACATCAATGCCAGTCACCGTCTGAAAGTAAGTCTGTTCTTCGGCGCTCCAGTCTTTGTAAAGCCGGTCCTGATCGGCCAAAGGCGCCAGGGGTTCGTGAGGAGCGTTGTACCACAAGTTCAAAAAGAAGGGCCGGCTTCGGTCCGCCTTGGCCAATGCCTCCAAGGCAGCCGTGGTTTGAATCTCTGTGACGTGCCCCTTGTAAATGACCGGTCGATCCTCGTTCACAATCATCTCAGGATCCATCGACCGAGCGTACTTCATCCACGGAGAGCTGGGGCGACCACCGAAACTGCCGAAAAACCGATCGAATCCGTGCTTCCGTGGCTCGACGGTTTCCGGAGGTTCACCCAGATGCCACTTGCCGATGTGAATCGTAGAATAGCCGGCCTGCTGCAGCAACTCGGCGATCGTCACGGCGGAATCCGGCAGCGGGTAACGCGGGAGAACTTCGGGAAGGTCGGCATGATGGATGCCGTAGCGTTGCGGATAGTGGCCGGTCATGAGTGCGGCTCTGGAAGGCGTGCAAACGGGAGAGGTCATGTAGAACTGAGTCAGGCGCGTCCCCTGCGCCGCCAGCCGGTCGAGATTGGGTGTCTGGATGATGCGATTACCGTAAACGCCGAGATCGCTATAGCCGAGGTCGTCACAAAAGATCAGGACAATGTTTGGCCGGCCACTCGATGCAGAGGATGGCGTCGCCAGCAGCCCATCCGCTTCCCTAGGCACAAGGATCAGGAAGATGAGGAGAAACAAAGGCGGTCTCATTTTGGAGAAGCCATCATCAAAAGAACACCTTCAACGCCAGCTGGATAATTCGAGGATCGTCCGCGCTGAATACGCGACCCACTTGCGCCGGTTGGTTGATGTTGGCATTCGGTGCTCCGAAATTCGGGTGATTGAAGGCATTAAAGAATTCTGAGCGTATCTGGATGTAGCGCGATTCTCCCAAAGAGAGATTCTTGCTCAGGGAGACATCGAGGTTCTGAAATCCATCGGCGCGCAAGATGTTCACCCCGGAAGTTCCAAAGGTAAATGCCGCCGGATTGGCAAAAGCGGATGGGTCGAACCAGCGATCAATGGTCGGGTTTTCCAGCTGTCCGGATGCCAGCCGGTTCGGAAGCGTCGTCGTTCCGATGTTGGCCAAGTCGCGGCCCGTGGTCGGAGTGAATGGCAGGCCCGACTGAAGCGCCACGATCGCGCCCAGTTGCCAGCCGCCCAGGAATCCATTGAGCAGTCCTCCCCGATTCAGCCAAGGACGCCCTTTCCCGAAGGGCAGTTCGTACACGCTGCTCATCACAAACCGATGCGGTATATCAAAGGCCGCTAGCCCCTTGCCAGCCGCCAAATTACGCGGATCTTGAGACTCCGCCGTCATCGCCATAGCCTTGGCGTAGGTATACGCGGTCAGAAACGTCAACCCCTCGGAGAAGCGCCGCTCCAGGCGCGCTTGCAAGGCGTTGTAATTACTGTATCCCACGGTTGTGTTGAATTGAATGTTGGAGAACTTCGGATAGGGACGGCGGGGCTGAATGGCCCCAGAACCGGGCAATGGCCGATTGGCCTGATAGGACATGTCCAGGTGAGTACCTTTGTTGCCGACGTAGCCCACCTCAACCACGGTATCGCGACCCATCTGTCTTTGAATATTGAAACTCCATTCCTGGACATAGCCATCCTTGAAGTCGCTCTCGAACGCAAAGATCTCCGGTACGGGCAAGGCTGTCGGACCCGCAGGAAAAGCATTGTTCAACGTTAATGTTGGCAACAGCGGGTCCGTGACGAAGGTCTCTCCTCTGAAGAACGGAACCGACCCGATATTCTGAGCACTGAGGTTGCCCCCCACCAGCGTATAGAAGATCCCGTAGCCTCCCCTGAACACCGTCCGACCGGAGCCAAAGGGGTCATAGGCGAATCCAACACGCGGCGCGAAGCTTCGGTACTGATTCTTCCGCAAGGTCCGCGCTGGGAACCCCAGTGTTTCAGCGCAGGTAACGCCCAGGAAGTCCAGTTCGGACTGGTTGAAGAAAATGAATGCATCCTGGCGGATCTCTTTGCTCGCGTTACAGGCAGAGATGGGTTTTCCTGTGGCAAGATCAAAACTTCCGATGCGGTCGAACTTCTCGAGCGGTTGCCCGTTGAATTCGTGACGCAAGCCGAGGTTAAGCGTCAGCTTTGGAGAAATCTTCCAATCGTCTTGTAGAAAGGAACTGATGTTGGTCCAGAACATCTGTTGCCGGAGACGGGGGAAATTTCGTCCCGCCGAGTTCGGCAAACCCAGTAGAAAGTCTGCCAGGCCCGACCCCGTTCCACCTGGCCGCGACGGATCCTGCGTGAGTGTTCCAGTGAAGGAGAAGTTCCCCCGCGCGTTAATTCCGTTGAACGCCGCACGCTGAAAACGACGGATGTCCACTCCCAGTCTTAGCGTGTGGCTCCCTTTGATCCAGGTAAGAGTGTCGATCCAATTGAAGGTATTGAAACGCTGCTGCAAAGGCCGAATTCCGATATCTCCGAAATTGCCATACCCTGTGACGTTCAGAATTGGGAAGCCTTCAATGCTCTCCCGTTTTCGCCCTTCCAGGCCTTGGATACCCAGTGGATCGATGATTTGCAGGTCCCTGCTGAACGTGTCGAAGTCCAGATTGAAGCGCGAGGCCGTAAAGCGAAACTCGTTAATCAAAGTGGGCGAGAACGTGCGTGTATAAGAAATGATGCCATTCCCGGAAAACACGTCCTGATCATCACCGCCAACGACCGGGAAAGGCCCCGGCAATTTCGAAAACCGGTGGTTGTGGGTATAACGAACGAAGTAGGAATCCTTATCGGTCAACCGATGGTCGACGCGGAAGTTGTACTGGTCAACGCGCACCTGATTGGTCAGGCTGCTGATGAAACGATCACCGGGAGAGTTCGGCAGTGGAATGAACTCGAGCAGCCTGAGCGCCGTCGGATTCAGGCGAGCCGTCGGAATCAGATTGTCTTGAAATGGTTGTCGTGTGCGCGTGGACGTATTGGTTGTCGCCGGATCGAAAATCGGCGGCAGCCCGCTCAGGTTGCCGGCTCGCTGAGCCTGGCTGGGAACCAGGCTGTTTCGCACGGTTCCGCGACGCTCGCGAATCCCTTCATAAGCGGTGAAGAAGAAGAGTCGCTCTTTGAGAATTGGTCCACCCAACGTCCCGCCAAACTGATTCCGCTTAAGGGGTTCCGGTTCTTTGTCGGGATTGAAGAAGTTTCTCGCATCCAGGTTCTCGTTGCGGAGGAATTCAAAGACGTTCCCGCGAAACTGGTTGGTCCCGGTTTTGGTGACAACACTGATGATGCCTGCCTGGCGGCCATCGGCGGCCGAGAAGGTCCCGCTTTGAACTCGGAATTCCTGGATGGTTTCGATGGAGGGGCTGATCATCACAGTCTGGGCATTCTGTTCATAGTTCTCCGCACCATCGATCAGAAATCCGGCGGCCCCACCCCGATTGCCATTGATGTTCACCTCCGGTTCGCTGGTGAACGCGCTGTTGCCGCGCGTTGTGGTCCCGGGACTGAGCGTGGCGAGTTGGACGAAGTTGCGCCCGTTCAAAGGAAGCTCTACCACCCGTTTGTTGTCGATGACCTGTCCCACAGCCGAAGTCTCTGAGTCGAGCAAGGGAGCCGCCGCCGAGACCTCAATGCGTTCCGTCACTTCTCCGACCTCCAGTACCAGATCGATGCGCGCCACCTGATCGACATTGAGTTTGATGCCGCTGCGACTAACCGTCTTAAACCCGGCCATCTCCGCCGTGATGCGATAGTTGCCGGGCTGCAGCAGCGGAACGGTGAAGTATCCCTCATCGTTCGAGCTGGCGTCCCGGTGGATTCCAGTGTCAATTTGGGTGACCTTGATTTCAACTCCCTGGACCACGCCACCGGTCGTATCCGTGATCCTTCCTGTAATTTGAGCCGTTTGAGCCAGGATCACCTCTGGGGAGATCCATAGCAGACTCATCCACAGCCAAAGAAACATCCGCAGATTTTTCATGGTTGACTCCTTGTTTGAAGCTTTAGGGGGTGTTTAGAAAGCCGGGTGGAATGCGCGCTCCTGCGCGCGTTTAGCGTGCGCAGAGCGCCCGCTCCACCTTTGTTGTGGGGCTTTCCAAACACCCTCTTAGGGATTGTTTGCGGCGGATAACTGTCCCGGGCGGTCCGAAAGTTCCTCGGCTACTCGACGTTCCAGATGGGCAGAATCCATTTCCAAACGGTTCAGGGAAAACAAAAGCTCACGTGCCATTACTTCAGGGGACTCTGGCGGTGAGGTCTCAGCAGCGAATAAAATGTGGATGCTGCGATCCAGTTGCTCCACTTCCGTGAAGAGGGGCATGATCTCTCCCGGCCAATCTGATTTCCGATTCTGTCCTGGGCGCGGTGTTGCTTTTTCTCTTTGTGGCGCCAAAGTATCCAGCACCTTGAGGTTCGAAAGCACAGGCGCCAGTCGACTCTTAGTTCGGGACAGCACAGATTTCAGTTCTATGAGGTGATCCTGGGCCATGACATGAAGGAGCCATTGAATTTCTTTAGGCAGCGCAGATTTTTCGCGCGCACAAAATTCCGCCAGGCGCCGCAGAGCCCAAGCTTCAGACAGGCAAGATCGGGACGAGGAAACCATCTCTTTGGAGAACTCGGCCACCTTCATCCTTGCGTCTTTTGCGCTTTCGCTCCCGGCGAAGGAAGCCTCTAGACGTTCCTTCCTGAAGTGCTCTTCCAATTGATGTTGAAGAGGCAGGCGGCCGGATTGGATTTTTGTCGTCGAGTCCGCAACATCCTCATCAGGCGGGGCCTGAGAGGGATTGTGAACTGGAGTTAAGGCGGAGGCCGCCTGCAGGGCCTCCTCGATCGTCTGAATCTTCACGGTAACCAGCGGAATCGCGCTCAATGCGGCTCCCAGCTCAGCTTTGCGCTCCTCATCTTTGGCCAGGCCGCGCACTTCAATGCGGCCCGAAGGCTCCAGCACGACTTGAATGGGCTCACCCAGACAGGCCTTAAGCCGGTGCAAGGCGTAATGCGCTTTGACTTCGGCGGAAAGTAATTCTCTCGGGCCAGGAACCAGCAGTGCCGGAGAGGGCGGCATCCTCAAAGGGGGCAACGGCGTCAGATCGGCAAAAATGGAAGGATTGAGAGCGTTTAAAGCGACTACGGCGTAAGCCACTTCGCTTAATTCGTAGTCGCCGAGCCCATCCTCAGTCTGAACCTGCAGTCTGTGTTGGACCGGATGCCAATCTCGGGTCCGAACCACCCATTCCGATTCCCGTACAGCATTGACCGCGGAGCGTCCTGGAACCTGCGTGGCCAGTATTAATCCCTTTTCACCATCCGGCAGAAGAGTTTCCCGCACCCGTTGGACTTTCTTGGGAAGCGCTTCGCTCCAGGCACGGTATCCAATCGCAGAGAGCGGTTGCCGCCAATCGAGACGATTGGCCTCGAAAATTTCTTCAAGTTCAGCCAGCATGGGCGGCATTGAAGGGGAGGCCGCCTGCGTTTCTCCTTTGCGGGATGGATGACCGTTGAAAGGCGCTGGCCGATTCGGAGCGTCTTCAACCTTTTGTCGTAAGCGCGAACGCGAGTGGTCGTACCAAACTTCCCAGGTCACGGTCTGTTCGCGGCTAGAAGAGAAACCCATCCGGCGAGCTTGCAACTTTTGATACACCACCGAGGTGTTGAGCTGCCGAAGCTGGAGTGCCTCGGCCTGCTGGGAACGCTGCACGACCTCGAGCGCCGAGACCGACGGAACAAAACTTAGTCTCTGCCAGGTCACAAAGCAGATAAGGCCGGCCGCGAGGCAGGCGACCGCCTTCAAAACGGCGGGAGAGACTAAGTTCCCGTAGACCTTGCTGGTGAGAGCCCGAGCGAAGAAGGCGAGGCGCCCGGTCTCCTGATTTAGCTTCTCTACTCTTGTCTCAAAGTGGCGAATGGCATGCCGCGGAAAACTCAAAGAGCCAGCCAACAAACAGTTGCGCTGGTCCATGAAGGCAGAAACAAAGTTCTCAATCCTTTCCCGCTTCTTGCGGCATTGCCAGCACCCTTGCAGATGCTGGGCAACTTTGCGGGCAGACCGGTCTGGCAGCTCCCCGTCCAGGAACTGGATCAGCTCCTCGTTCGAGGGATGCGAAAATCGGCGGAACCACTGTTGATGCTGAAAATTAATCATACAAGTCTCGGATTACTCGATGGATAATTCGCCCCAGAAAGCTGACCAGGGTTGGAGGCCGCATACCCAAGACGTTGGCGATCTCCCGGTAGGTGAGTCCCTCCGCTCTTAAATTCAAACACTCCCTCTCCTGGGGAGACAGTTGCCGCAGCACAGCTTGAACCTTGCCTTCCTGTTCCCGCTGGAGAATCTGTTGCTCGGCATTGGGAGACGGGTCGGCGTTGCGCTCGCAAACCTTTTGCCAGGCTTCCTCATCCAGCGGCTCGACAAGATTTCTCTTGCGCTGATGGTCGATGGCCAAATTGTGTGCCACTCGGAAGACCCAGGCGCGGGCATCATCCACTTTCTGACCTTGACGCCAGTGCCGGTAAAGCCGTAGGAAAGCCTCCTGCGTCAGATCTTCCGCTTCCGCCGTATCGCCGAGAACGCACACGAAGTAGCGATAGACCGGGTCTCGGAGCAGCTCAAAAACCACGGCTTCCGTATGTTTCAAGCTGGAAGAGTCACGCAAGGCAACGAGTAGCGCACGATCAAGCCCAAGTTCCTCACCCGCTCGGTACTTATTCCCCACCCAGGGGCGCTCCTAATTTGAGGCGTTATTAATAAAGACGAATGGCCAACGATTTTTATGAGGTGAAAGAGAAAAATTTTGAGGTGAGACCTGCTTCATAGATGAGCCTCAGAATGGAAACCCGGCGTGATCGATGCTTACTTCATCTCCGAAAGCCTTCGCAGCCGGCTCGCGGTTCGATTTAGAGTCTCGAAGTTGTAACGATGTGGATACCGGCTTTGCCAGCGGCTAACGCCCGTGATCACGGGTGGCGTGCCAGGCTGGAGCCCCGTTAACACTTCGATCAGCACCTTGGTGGACGCGCGGCAGATGCCGCTCTTTGGCGCCGGCTGGACAGCCGGTAGCGTCAAGCACTTGGCCGAGGCCGGGGCCAGCCTCGTGACCCACTGCGACACGAGCGCCTGGCGCGGGGTGATGGAGACAGAAAAGGGCTCACGCCTTCTCGACTAGTTTCTGTCGCGAAAGTCGGGAAGCCGTGCCTGGCGCCATTCTTGGAGCTGTCAGCACTTCGGCTCCCTCGCCCCAGCGGGGACAGAGGAGCTGTGAAGAAATTGCTGTTGCGGCGGTCCGCGACCGCCGAAATCCTTCGTCTGCCCCGTTTGGTTCGGCGCTCATAGAGCGCCGCCCCAGGGATCAGGGCCATCGTGAACCTTTCCCGCCCCGGCAGGGGCGTGGGATCAGCCTCCAGCGGGCATTCCGGCGCCCCTGCCGGGGCACATCCGGATTGGATGGACGCCACCCTGGGGCGTCGCTAACGCTTTGCCCCAGGCTACTCTCCCGCGCCCCTCCAGGGCGCGTGGGGCAGGGCCCCGCTTCGTTGCAACCCTTGGGCGCATGACGCACGAAATATTGATTCGCTCTCCTGGTGGGCTGAAACCCGCATTCTGCACGCTTGGAACACACCGGAAATGTCCAATCTTCATTCGGCGCTCATAGAGCGCCGCCTTCATGGGCCAGGGGAGCTGCAGTCAGGGGAACTGCGAAGTGTTGCGTGCCCCAAGATTCAACATCTGGCAGGCTTCCGTCATTTGCCCCCTTCGTCATTCCCGCGAAAGGGGAAATCCAGGCCTCTGCTGGGCGTTGTTGCACGCAAGTACTGGATTCCGGCTCGCGCTCCGCTTGGCCGGAATGACGGATGAAGGCCGCCTTTTCGCGCTGGGCCAAGGGGGGCCGAGAATCGTTGCAGGCGTCGGTTCAACACCACACTGCGCAAGGCGTTCCAGGTTTCGATTGTCACAGTCCGAGTGCTGACACAGGCGTTTTGAGTTTGCTTGAGCACCTGCCCCAGATCGAACCCGCCCACCGCCAGCTCACTCAGACATTGACCGAATTCTTGAAACCTAAAGAAAACGCATCAACCCCACCCGCTTCCGTATGACACTTTTCGCCCAGGGGAACCGGTTTGTCTTACTGTTTATGATCAGAGAAATATGTCGCGGCGTCATCCGGGCGAATCTGCGTCAATGCTCCTTGATAGTGACGCAGGTCTTGCGGCCGGTAGCTGTGCTCGATGATCGCCTCTTCATCGATATCAATCCCCAGGCCGGGTCCATCCCCAATCCTCATCATTCCATTTTCGAAGTGAATCTTTTCGTCGCTGATTCGGTTGCGATAGGGAACATCGCTGCTCATCGTCTCTAACAAATAGAAATTAGGGATGCAGGCCGCCAGTTGCAACGTGGCGGCGTTGGCCACAGGTCCACTGGGATTGTGGGGACAGAGAGGGATGTGGTGGCATTCGGCCATGGCCGCAATCTTCTTGACCTCCATCAGCCCACCCGCATGGCTCACGTCCGGCTGGATGAAGTCGGCACAACCCAGGCGGAAGAACTCCCGGTAGTCCCACCGGCTGTAGAGCCGCTCCCCTGCAGCAATGGGAACTTTGATCCGGTTCTTGATCTCGGCCAGGGCCTGCTGGTTGTCTGGAGGGATGGGTTCTTCAAACCACAATACGTCAAATTCCTCAAGAGCGTGGGCTACACGAACGGCCGTAGGCAGGTTGAAGCGGCCATGACCCTCAATCAAAAGGTCCGCTTGCTCACGTACCGCCTCCTTAACCGCCGCGATGCAGTCCATGGCCTCCCGGAATTCCTCACGAGACAGGTTCATGTAGGCAGAACCAAACGGATCCCACTTCAAGCCCTTGAAGCCGCGCTTGATCGCTTCGGCTGCTTTCGTTGCGAATTCAGCCGGGGTTTTTGCTCCCGAAAACCAGCCGTTCGCATAGCAGGGAACCTGCTCTCGGACTCTGCCGCCCAGGAGCTGATAAACTGGAACCCCAAGATCTTTCCCTTTGATGTCCCACAAAGCCATCTCCACTCCGGCCAGGGCGCTCATCAGGACAGGGCCACCTCGCCAATAGGCGTCCCGGTAGGCGTCGTGCCAGAAGGCTTCGATGTTGTGCGGGTCTTTGCCTTTCAGTCCCCGCTCCAGTTCCTTGACGGCCTGTGCAACGGTCAGCTCGCGCATTTCCAGAGTGGCTTCGCCTATGCCGTAGAGTCCGCTGTCGGTGAGCACTTTCACGAAGACCCAGTTGGTGCGGTACGCATGGCAAATGAGAATTTTTATCGCGGTGACTTTCATCGCATGTACATCCCACCATTCACGTCCAACGTCGTGCCGGTGATGTAACGGCCACCTTCTCCGCAAAGAAAAGCTACAGCCAAGCCGACATCACGGGGCCTGCCCAGACCCAGAGGGACATCCGCGGTCAACCTTTGCACACCTTCCTTTCCGTGGGTTTGCCGCAGCAATTCCGTCTCGATAATCCCCGGAGCCACTGCATTGACGGTGATTCCCAACGGCGCAGCGGTGCGTGCCAGCGTCTTGGTCAGCCCGAGCATTCCGCTCTTGCTGGCAGCATAGTGAATGTGTCCATACAGCGCTCCTTGTTCCGCAACGACAGAACTGATGTTGACGATTCGTCCGCTCTTTCTTCGAGCCATGCATTGCATGGCTGCCTTGGAGCAAAGAAAACAACTCGTCAGGTTATTCTGTAGGATGAAGTGCCAATCGTCTTCCGTGGTTTCAAAGATATTCTGAGGACGAGTTGTGCCGGCGTTGTTAACCAAAATATCTAGTCTTTCAAACTGCCTTTCTACCGATCGAAACATCTCTGTGACTTCGGACGACACACTGACATCAGCCCGAACCTTGAGCGTGCGGCGACCCAGTGACCGAATTTCCGCAACGGCGCCGTCCGCCTCGTTCTCAAGGTCGTGATAATTCACAACGACATCCGCCCCCTTCTCGGCGAGGACGAGCCCAATTGCCCGACCCAGGCCACGAGAAGCGCCCGTGACCAGTGCTACCTGTCCTTTGAGCTCCATTCTGTTCTAGACCTCCCTCGCAGCTAGGCAGACAAAATCCTTGTCAAAAGTCATCTTCAGGACGGCAAAAACGAATCCAGCCGAAGCCAGATAAACCGCCGATAAAGCGGCAATCCCTTGATCGAGACCCATCGTCTGCTTGGCCCATCCCAAAAGGATTGGGGCAAAGGCGCCTGTCATGAAGGCAAAGCAGATCATGACGCCCGAGACAGAGGCGCGAACCCTGGGCTCGATCACATCGAAGAGCGCAGCATAGATGTTGGAATCATAAACACCACGAAAAAATCCAAACCCGGCCAACCCGGCGCAAGTCCAAAGCAAGCTATTCGAACTGCCCATGACATAGATAAACGGGGCTCCTAGGAGCAAACCCAGGCACTCGATCTCCACTCGTGCCTGGGGCCGTCTGATGGACCAACGATCCGAGCACTTCCCGCCCAGTAAAACACCCGCGAAAGCGAAGAGATGATGATAAAACATGGAAGCGAATCCAGCCTGAGCCAGAGACATTTGAAACTTTTCATGCAGAAAGGTTGGCATCCAGGTTAGATAGCCGATGTTTACGAAGACCACGCCTGCAAATGCAAGCGACAGCAAAGCGACAGTGGGCTTCCGGAAGATTTGCCTTAGGATGGCAGAGGGAGAAATCCTCTCCTGAGCACTCCGCCCGGCGCCACCCGCTTCGGTGTCCCTCAAGCGGAAAAGAACAATGAAGGCAAGGAGTATTCCCAATCCTCCGAAAATAAAGAAAGCGGCCCGCCAACCAAGCCGCTCGCCAATGAAGCCAGCCGCAAAACCGCTGACCACAATGCCAGCATAGAGCGACGTTTGATGGATAGACATCGCCATCGCCCTGGTCTTTTCGTGATAATCGCCAATCAGAGAATTCGCCGAGGGATAGTAGAAGGCTTCTCCACCGCCGGTGGTGATGCTGCGAAAGAGAATCAAGTGCAGTAAGCCCGCGCTGAAACCTGTAACCAAGGTCGCCACGCTCCAGGTCAACAGGCTGCCAAAGACAATCCACTTGCGCCGAAACGCATCGCCCGCGTACCCCGAAAATGGGACCAGCAGAGCGAAGAACCACGTGAAGATCGAAGCCACCAGGCCAAGCTGGACATCGCTCAGTCCAAGGTCAGCCTTGATGAGAGGAAGAACGACATTAAAAATTTGCCGGTCACCCTGGTTGAAGAAATAGGCAAACCAGAGCAGCACCACCAGTTCCCATTTGTAGGGCAGCGATTTCATTTTCGAACCAAAGAGTGGACCACGGAGACGCAGCGCGGCTACAGGCCAGGGCCCCGTCAAAGTCGCGAGCCCTCCCTTACGGTCGGGCTACTGAACAGACCCGGGGGCTCAAGTCAGTAGCCCGCGCGTCAGCAAGGGCTCCGCCTCGACTCAACTTATGCGACTTTGACGGAACCCTGGGGTTGCAGGCCGCAACCAAAAAGCAAACCGCGAAGAACGCCAAGACCAGGATCAAGGCCGCGCAAATCGAGAGAACCGATGGCACACTCAAGATGACGATACGGCGCTTTTCTAAGGCTTGAAGATCCTGATCAGTCGCTGCTCTTCAGGAAACTGTGCCAGTATCATTCATCTATGCACCAAACGTTTCTTGTTAAAAAAACAAGAAGTTACGAACTTGCCTAACTAGTTTCTGTCGCGAAACCTGGAAAGTCTTGCGCAGTGTGGCTTTGAACCGACGCCTCGAACAATTTTCGGCTCCCCTCGCCCCAGCGGGGTGGGGGGCGTGGGGGGGAGGGGGACCGCCGTGCTGTCTCCGATAGTCTCTGTCTTCCCGCTTCTGGTGGGTTTGTTCGGCTCTGTCCGAAGCACTTGACTGCGTGCGCCACCCCCTCACCCCCAGCCCCTCTCCCGCGTTGGGGAGAGGGGAGCCGAAGTGCTGAGGCGGCAAGAATGGC
>JAKEER010000570.1 GCA_022616615.1 Acidobacteriota bacterium | reverse complement strand
CAACGCCCTCCACGGCGCAGCGGACGGCGTCTTCCAACATCCGGATGTCCTGCCGCAGATTAATGGCTCCATCAGTGGCGGCTTCCTGATAGCTGGGATAGTCCAGCCAGGAGGCTAGTCTCGAACCGTTTTTCTTGGGACCGACATACATGCAGGGCTCAAACCGGTCTGCAAAGGATTTCAGCTCGATCCACTCAATTTGAAGAGACAAACCACGGGGTTGCCGTTCGAGGAGAGCCGCGCCCGCGCCGTCGGACAACATCCAACGGAGAAACTCAGTATCGAATTCGAGTGGCCGATTCCCTTGTGCCTCGTACCGGCTCGCCTTCAGCAGCCGACTGGGGAATTCACTGGCGCAAGCCAAGGCTCGCTGCTTTCCTCCTGCCGCAACCTGGAGTGCGGCCGCCTTGAGCGCCATGACGCCGCTGGCGCACACGCCATGCAGAGTCGCGATTTCGCAGGGCGGCATTCGGAGCTCGCCATGCACCATGCTGGCGAATCCGGGAAGCGGAAAGTCCCCCTGCGAAGTGGCGGCGGCGAGAAAGTCAATTTCTTCCAAGGGCAGGGAAGCCTTCGAGACGGCGGCACGCACGGCTAGGGCCGCCATCTCTGCATTGGAAAACAGGGTGCGCTGCTGCTTGTCGATCGCATAATGGCGCTGCTGGATTCCGTTCTGCTTCAGCACGCGTAGCCGGACCCGCGACGCCTTACCATGGATCTTGCCCAGGTAGTCCTCCATTTCATCGTTCGACACGGGCTCTCCAGGGAGAAACGTGCCCATGGAAGTAATGTAGACGGGGGAGTTCATGGGTATTCCTCAACCATCAGCGGTCCCGGCCAAGGGCAAGGACAAAGTATTGCGCGCGAGTCGTCCCCACGTTGCGCCAGCCGTGTTCTTCGTTCGAAGCCACATAAGCTACAGAACCCGGGCCAAGGCGGCTGCTTCGTCCGGCAATGGTCACCTCGAGCGTGCCCTCGCGGATCATGATCATTTCTTCGTGAACATGGTGATGCGGCGGATGTGGCGCCTGGCCGGGAGCCAGTTCGGTCATGTGCATTTTGATTGGGAAGCCCGTATGTGTTGCGCCGTCGAGGATAGCGCGGACTTTATTCTGTCCACTATTGCGAACGGGAAGATCATCAAAGGCATAGGTCTTGGATGCCAGGGCCGGTTTCTGCGCTGCTGTCGCACTGGCAGCTGCGAAGACAGGAAGCAAGAAGCCAAAGTCTCTGCGCGAGTAGGTCATTGCCTGGTCTCCATTTGATCGTTGTCCACATTCCGCCATCTCTTTGGCTTCGCTGCTGCCACGATTTCTCATTTTGTGGATTCTTTTTTAGGTTTGGTCCACGCAGCATGTAAAATTGGAAGAGGTGAAACTCAAGAGCGGCTTTGCCGCCCGATGTGCGGAAGGTCTCTGACCTTCCGCAAGGCCTTCTACGTCAATCCGGGGCTATGCCCCGGCAGCAGACCTCCACTGAATACGATCGACATCGACGGCCAACGGTTCATTTTCCGTTGTACATCTCTGCCAGAGTCTAGCACTCGACCAGCGGTAGTCTACAGCTCTCTCCGCAAGACCAGCACGCACTGGATTCAGGTGAATGTAATTCACCTTCTGCATCAACACGCCCTCACTGAAGATCGAGAAGACATTCGATTCGTGGTCCCAGACAGAGTGCTGATGCCGGCGCTTCCATGCTTCGTGCCGCAGCTTTCGCAGAGACTCTACGTGGCCCCGCCGCTTTAGGTGTTCGAGCACTTCATGAGCAATAGTGCCTTTAATATAGCGGAGCACTTCAGAGGGTGGCCGCGGGCTGTCGGTCAACAAATGTAGATGATCTGGCATGAGGACATAGGCCAGTAGCAGAAACCCGCAAGACTGTCGGGCTTGATCAAGGGCTTGGCACGTGACGGCCTTAATGGGGTCGGTCCGAAATACCGGGAGCCGGTCTTTCGCCACCGCTGTAAAGTAGAGGCTGGGTGTGTCTCTTGAGACTCGGAATTTCTGGGCGTCCATTTGAAGTTGACGATTCTGGGGCGCAGCCCCAGTATCGCAGGCCCAAAGCGGAAAGTCAGAGACTTTCCGCACATCAGGCGGCGAAGCCGCACGAGCGATTAACCTCGGGTCTGGACGAGCGAAGAACCCTAATCGTTCGACTGTTTCTGCTTTCCCACCACGATGACCAAAGTGGTGTCTGGGTCGAGACTCGGAATCCCACTCCGGCGTCAATTTTATAAGCCACGGTTGATTTTCTCGTACAGCAGTCACATTAGCTCCAGCTGAATTCAGCCCCGTCCTTCTCATGGTGCTTTTCTCACAACTGGAGCCACCACGGCCAGCCACGGGTTGGTCGCCCCGACAGGATGCCGAAACAACAAAGCCCGCAACTTGATTCGCTGCGGGCTCCAGAATGAATCAGTCGGAACGAAGGTCTAAGTGAGATTCAATCCGTCCACACGTCCCGTCGAGTCACCGAAGTGCTCCACGTGGACGCCCATGCGGTCCATCATGGTCAGGAAAAGATTCGACATTGGCGTCTCTTTCCGGTACTCGATGCGGCGTCCAAGAGTGATGAGGTTCCCGCCGCGGCCTGCGATCAATGTTGGCAGGTCTTCGTGATTGTGACGGTTGCCGTCGGCAAGACCGGCGCCGTAAACGATCATGGAGTTGTCGAGCAGCGTGGAGTCGCCTTCCTTGATCGACTTCAGCCTGTCCAGCCAGGCCGCAAACTGCTTCACATGATAGGTGTTGATCTGACTCACCTTTTCCATCAGGGCCGGATCGTTGCGGTGGTGGGTGAGCGGGTGATGGCCATCCGGGATGCCAATCTCGCGGTAGGGACGCGAGGTGCCTTCGCGGGTCACAAGGAAGGTGAACACGCGGCTGAGATCAGCTTGCAGCGCGACTGTCAGCATATCAGTCATCAGCTTGAAGTGTTCGGCGAAGTCGGCCGGGACGCCGTAGGGTCTCTCCATTTGCGGATCGATCTGAGCATTGTCTTTCTCGGCTCGCTCGATCTGGCGTTCGATTTCGCGGATAGATGACAGATACTCTTCAAGCTTGCGTTTGTCGGTGGGGCCGAGATTGGTTTGAAGCTTCCGCGCGTCGTCGGTGACGAAGTCGAGGATACTGCGGCGAAACCGGTTCCGTTGCGCGCGCGCCTCCGGCGTCAAACCGGCATCGGCGCCAAACAGGCGCTCGAACAGGGCCCGCGGATCGAGAACCGGCGGCAAGGGTTGCGTCTCGCTTCTCCAGGCCAGGTTGTTCGTGTAAGCGCAGGAGTAGCCGGAGTCGCAATCTCCTGCCTGCCGGGCATCCTCCATGCCGAGCTCCAGCGACGGGAAGCGGGTCTCGTGGCCAATCTGGTTGGCCACAATTTGATCCATGGAGATGCCCACTTTGATGTCGACCGCCGACTTGCGCGGTTGAATGCCCGTTAGATAGGAGCCGCAGCACCGGCCGTGATCACCGGGGCCATCCAACAGGGCGCGTCCGTTGTTATGCGTCAGGTTGCCGAGCACGAGGATATCTTCCTTATGAGCCTCAAGCGGCTGCATGATGCGGGACAGTTTTCCCAGCTTACCCTCGTAGTCCAGGTTCCAATGACGGATGTCCATGCCGTTCGGCACATACACGAATCCCATGCGTACGGGAGCTTGGCGGGGAATCCGGCTGGAGGCCAATGCCGGAGTCATCGCATCGAGGAAGGGCAGCGCAATGGCTGTTCCCATGCCCTTTAAGAACGTTCGCCTTGGAAGCACTTTGCGCGTGATCATTGTCGTGCAACCTCCTTCAAATATTGTCCAGTGCGTTAGAGCGTGGTGCCTGAGGGATCACCCTCGGAACGCCGCAGGGGACGCGAACTCTCTTTCTCTCGGGCAATCCGGATCAGAAAACGCAAGGCTTCGTTAACAGCGCTTGCGTCTGGAAACTTTTCGGCAACCTCGGGCTCCAGAAGCACCAACGTACCTCCAAAGCTTCTTCGTGCGGGGCCAAACCTTCGCACACGCAACTCCCTCAGATCATACTCAGGCCGAAGATCGTCATTCATTTGCCTTTTGAGCTTATTCATAGCCCTTGTTCATAGTCCTTGCGCTCTCGTCGAGTCGCCTCTCTCGCGCTGATCAGGCGAACACTGTTGCTGCGCTCAGTATACGACACCACCAACAAACGTCCATCTCTTGATTGCCCAAGGCGAAGAAAGCGCTTCTCGTCCTCGGAATGATCTGGGTCCTAAACATCCACGTAGAACGGATCATCAAAGACCGTCTGTGCTTCTTCAAAGCGTACGCCATGCTTGACAAAATTCCTTCCTGCCTTAGCTTCATCCCACTGAAATTTCATGCCCACAGCGTGGCAGATTCATCTAGTCGAGTGATCAGCTACCTGAGCGAAACTGCTTTCTCCGTCTTCCCAGTCTCTCCTCTCCGCGATTGGAACGGAAGGCTGAAGACGATTCCATCAATCAGAGTTTGGAATCGATACCCGGAGGCCGCCAGCTTCCGTCCAATCTCATCCACTGTCTTGCGGTCGTATCGCTCCAAACCCCGTCCCAACGAGTATGTCACCATTTTTTCGATAATACAGCGTGCAAAATCAGGCAGCTCATCCTTGAGAAGACCCTTCATTTCCGCCGGAGTGGAAAACGACTTCCCGTTGGGAAACGTGCCGCTCACGTCTACCGGGAATTTGCCGTCCATTGTGCGCCACTTGCCGGTGGCATCGTAGTTCTCCAGGCCGAAGCCAAGCACATCCATCCGGTTGTGGCACGAGGCGCAGGCGGGATTGCTACGATGCTTTTCCAATTGTTGCCGCAACGATCCGGCGGTACCCACAGCTTCTTCGTCCAGGTTTGGCACATCGGGCGGCGGCGCAGGGGGCGGCGCGCCGAGGAAATTCTGAAGCAGATATTTTCCTCGAATCACCGGGGAAGTGCGAGTGGGATAGCTGGACACGGTGAGGATGCTGGCGTGACCGAGGATGCCGCCGCGTTGGTCTGTCGTGAGATCCACCCGGCGGAAATCGGGCCCCGCGACACCTTCAATGCCGTAGTGCTTTGCCAGCTGCTCATTCAGGAAAGTATATTTCGCATCGAGAAAGTCTGAAAGCGGGCGGTTCTCGCGCAGCAGTGATTCAAAAAACATCCGCGTTTCGGTCTTCATCGCGTCCCGGAGCTCGGGCCCCCATTCTGGAAACTTTTTTGGGTCTGGCGTGACGCTGTCCAGGTTTCGTACTTCCAGCCACTGGCCAGCAAAATTATCGGCCAGGGCAGACGAGCGCTCGTCAGCCAACATCCTCTTCACTTGCGCTTCGAGCATGCCTGGTGCGCGGAGCTTGCCCGCTTCAGCCAGTCTGAGCAGCTCGTCGTCAGGCATGGAACTCCATAGGAAGTAGCTCAGCCGCGAAGCCAACTCGATCTGCGAAATCTTGTGCACCCTGCCCGCATGGGTTGGGTCCGGATCGCGCTCGACACGGAACAGAAAACGGGGAGACACCAGCATGGCCTGAATGGCCAACTGGATGCCTTGCTCTAATGTCTGACCTTCGGCTTTCGCCATGCCAACAAATTTTGCCAGCGATGCCACTTCAGCCTTCGTCACCGGGCGCCTGTAGGCGCGACGGGCAAGCGTGGAGAGGATCTTGTCGACGCACGCCGCCCCCGAGTTTGGGTCGCAGATCAGAATTTTCTTTCGGCTCGGTTTCTCAACCTTGGCCGGGAACGGCCCGACGAAGGTGATGGAATTCAGAAACTTGTTCTTCTTGTTGTTATAGACATCTTTCTCCGCAAGGCCTTTCACGAACTCGTCATCGATGAAACCGGCCCGAAAGACATGGTCCCCGGCAGGCAGCACCAGCCGCAGCTCTGCGTCTGAGTAGGGGTCAAAGTACTCCAGCTTGGACGGTTTCGTTTCCACCAGCGTCGTGTGCAGTAATTTTCCATCCATCCAGAAACCGAGCTTCACAGGCTTGCCGTCCGGAGCGCGCTCACCAGGAAGTCCGATGCGCAGGATGTACTCGCCGTCCCAGTCGACGCGGTGCGCCGCTTCGATCGTGCTTGCGTGCAGACGCCGGATGGTCTTGTGCTTGAAGTGGTACTCAGCCTCGACGGGCTTTTTCGGCAGCGGGTCTGCTCCAATGGCTCTAGCCGCAATCCTCTCAGCGGCGGCAAGGTACTTCTCCATCAAAACAGGGGAAATGGTCAGGACGTCGCTCATATTATCAAAGCCGTGCCCTGAGTCTTCGGTGGGGAAGTCCCTTTCCGCGCGGAAGTCCACGCCTAACAGATCGCGGATGGTGTTCGAATATTCGTTGCGGTTCAGGCGGCGCGCTGTGACGCGGCCCGGATCAGGCTTGACGTTGCGGTCGGCTTTTTCAAACTCGCCCTGAACAAACTTCATCAAGGCCTCGATCCGGGCGGCGGGAGGTCGGGGAAGACCTTCCGGTGGCATCTCCCCGGTTCGGATCTTCTGAAGGATGCGCTCCCAGCCGTCGCGGTGCTGGCTGATCGAGCTTGGCGTTGAGAACCCACCCAGGTTGAGGCCTCCCGAGGCCATTTGATCGTTGTGGCACGGAGCGCAGGTCTCTGCCAGCAGCGGCTGCACGGCCTTTTCGAACGTCAACGCAGCCTGTTGGACCGTTGACGGCTTTTGGGCAGTCGCAGCGGGCTTGGGGTGGAGGGAAGACTCCGTTGCGAGAAGGACGCCGCCTGCAAACAAAACTGCTATGAAGCCGTGGACCTTGATGCGCATATCCTCTCAATGTTCTATTACGACAATAGTTATACGATAAAATCCGCCGAATCGTTACTCCAAAATCCTTCCTGTCGTCCCCAGATTGACAAGCCCCCTGGTTCTAATTTACGATTTGCTCGTTTCTTTTCCTAAACCGGCCTCACGGTCCAAGACAACTCAAAATTGCGCAAAGCTGTTGCATGACTGGCGATGAGCCCGTCTGCACTGACTGACCTTGGTCGAAGGAATTTCATGCGCCTTGGAAATCGTTTGTTCAGCTCTTGGAAAGAGCGCAAATCCGCTATGACTTCTGACGAAGGTCCAGCATTCCTTCCTCCTTCGTTCCTGCATTGCCCTTTCTGCCAGGGGACGATGATTGTGATCCGGAAAAAGGGCGGCGAGAAGGAGGCAGTTTATCAGGCAAAGTGTTTGGCCTGTGGCGCCCTCGGCCCGCCGGGAGACAGTGCCCGAGAGGCCAAGGAATTCTGGAACGAGCGGGTGGAACCGGCATAGCTGCAAGAGGCTTGAACCCTAGCCGTCAGCTTCGCGGGAAGGCTGCGTTGCAGAAACTTGGGGTGTTTCGCCTCAGGGCGCCGGGAACGCGGCGCACTCTGCAGGGTGCCAGAGTACGCGCTAATCTACCTTCAGCACTGCCAGGAATGCTTCCTGGGGGATATCGACCCGGCCCACGCGTTTCATTCGTTTCTTGCCTTCCTTCTGCTTTTCCAGCAGCTTGCGCTTGCGCGTAATGTCGCCGCCGTAGCATTTGGCGAGTACGTTCTTCTTCATGGCACGCACCGTCTCGCGAGCGACAATCTTGCTTCCAATAGCCGCCTGAATCGTGACCTCGAACATCTGTCGCGGGATAAGCTCCTTCATTTTCTCTGCCAGCGAGCGGCCGCGGTTGTAAGCAAAGTCGCGGTGGATGATGACGGACAGGGCATCGACCGGTTCTCCGGAAACCAGGATATCGAGCCGCACTAAAGGAGACACCCAGTAACCTGAAATGTGGTAGTCCAGCGAGGCGTAACCACGTGAGACTGATTTCAGCCGGTCGTAGAAATCCAGCACAATTTCGTTCAGCGGAAGTTCGTAGGTGATCAACACGCGCGTCGTGGTCACGTAATCCAGGCCTTTCTGCACGCCGCGCTTCTCCTCGGCCAGCTTCAGAATGGCGCCGACGTATTCATCATTGGTCATGATCAGCGCCGTAATCACAGGCTCTTCGATCTTTGCAATCTCCGAAGGCGAGGGCATTTTCGTGGGGCTGTCGATCTCGACGACCTCACCGTTGGTCTTGGTGATCTTGTACCGCACGCCCGGCGCCGTTGTGATCAGGGAAAGGTCAAACTCCCGCTCCAGCCGCTCTTGCACGATTTCCATGTGCAGCAACCCGAGGAATCCGCAACGGAAGCCGAACCCTAGGGCCATTGACGTTTCCGGCTCATAGAAGAAAGATGAGTCGTTCAGGCGCAGCTTCTCCAGAGCGTCGCGCAAAGCCTCATACTGGTTGGGCTCGATGGGATAGAGGCCCGAAAAAACCATGGGCTTGATTTCTTGAAAGCCTGGGAACGGAACTGTGGTGGGCCGGGCATCTTCGGTAATCGTGTCACCGATCTTCGTGTCCGAAACCTTCTTGATGTTGGCCGCGACGAAGCCGACTTCGCCCACGGAGAGCTGGCCGATCTCCTGCATCTTTGGGGTTGAAACGCCGACTTTTTCCACTTCGTAAGCTTGGCCGTTGGAAACCAAGCGGATCTTCATGCCGGCCTTGAGCGTTCCATCGATGACGCGTACCAGCATGATGACGCCACGATAAACGTCGAACCACGAATCAAAGATCAGCGCTTTCAACGGCGCGTTGCAGCTGCCCTTGGGAGGCGGAATCTCCCGCACGACGGCGTCCAGCACCTCGCGCGTGCCAATGCCCTGCTTGGCGCTGACCAGCAGGGCGTTGTGCGCGTCGAGGCCGATGATGCTTTCAATCTGCTCTTTGATGCGTTCGGGTTCGGCGCTGGGCAGGTCGATCTTGTTGATCAACGGGACGATCGTCAGGTTGTGATCGAGAGCCAGGTAGGTGTTAGCCAGAGTTTGCGCTTCCACGCCTTGCGACGCGTCCACGACGAGCAGCGCTCCTTCGCAGGCGGCCAGGCTGCGGGAGACCTCGTAGGAGAAGTCTACGTGCCCGGGCGTGTCGATCAGGTTGAGGATGTAATCTTCTCCGGCCTCGTTGCGGTAGTTGAGCCGGACAGCGTGCGCCTTGATCGTAATACCCCGCTCACGTTCCAGGTCCATGTCGTCCAAAACCTGCTCGGACATCTCGCGTTGGGAAAGCGCTCCGGTAAACTCGAGCAGCCGGTCTGCCAGCGTCGACTTGCCATGGTCGATATGAGCAATGATTGAGAAATTGCGAATCCGTGTTTGATCCATGAAAGGCAGGGTTCCTGGAGAAGAGGGGTCTTCACCGCAGAGGAGCAGAGAGCGCAGAGTTTCGCAGGAAAAACCTCAGAGAATCGCTTCCACCGACAGCATATCTCGCGCGAGGAGCGAAGAGCCGATCACTCCCGCTGCCGATCCCAAAGCGCTGGCGACAATCCGACAGTCATCGTAGGGGGGCGAAAGCGCGTGCCGCTTCACTTCTTCAATGGTTGGCTTGAGTAATACATCACCGGCCTCAATCACTCCGCCGCCAAGAATCACCATCTCAACGTTCAACAGGTTAATCAGGTTGGCGATGGCCATGCCAAGATAGCGTCCGACTTCGCCGATGATGACACAAGCCATTTTGTCGCCGACCAGCGCCGCCGCTGAAACATCCTGCGCGTTGATTGGGCGGTCCGTGATGATCTGCAGGGCCGACGACGGGTTCAGCACAATCCTTTCTTCCACGCGTTGCGCGATCGACGGCGCGGACACATAGCGTTCAAGACAGCCGGTGCCGCCGCAAAAGCACTTCTTGCCTTCGGGGTCGACAGCGATGTGTCCCAATTCGCCCGCGAATCCACCGGCCCCCTGGTAAACCCGACGGCTGATGACCAAGCCCGCTCCAACCCGCGTTCCAATGGAAACGTAAACGAAATCCTGCACATCGCGAGCGGCTCCCATCAACATTTCGCCGTAGGCGCCCACGTTAGCGTCATTCTCCAGAGAAACCGGAAGCCCCAGGAGACTCTCCATCTGGGACTTGAACTCAACGCCATTCAAATAAGGCAGGCTGGGGGAAATCGTGATGCGAGACTTCTTCTTGGAAACTAGTGCAGGGACGCCGATGCCGACGCCACGCACTTCGAAGCTGCTGTCTGAGCCTCTCAACTCACTGACGATGGCCGCAATTTGCCCCGACAGTGACGAGAGGCTTTCGTGCGCGATGACCTTGTTCCTCTGCGCCCGGATCTTTCCCTCCGCATCGACAACTCCAGCTTTGATCGACGCACCTCCGATGTCGATGCCAATGTAGCAGTCTCGTTTGACCGAAGACGATGAATTCATGGTCATGTGAAGCGAAGCTTCGCGGGCTGGCGGGCCGTGTTGGAAAGCATGACAGAAGTTGCAAGACAGGCTTTGCGGCAAGAAAGTAGCTTACGAGTCACTGGGATGTCAAACATTTTCGGGCTGCGATGAGGGCTCACGCCCGACCCAAAACCAGCGCAGGGTTGCCGCACTCTAAAACGGCTGCTCTAAAGGTAACAGAGGGGAAACGTCGTGACACGGCGCAAATTCGGAAGTGAACTCCAATGGGGCCTCTTGCCGCAAGGTCTTTGGAGTTGACAGGCCAAAGCCGGAGAGTCAGAATTCGCGCGGCCTTGCATCCGGTGCGCGTTAGGCCGTCTATTGCGGAGGTTGTCATGGTCTCTGGAGAATTCAACAAACCCAAGCTAGCCATCAATCGCGTCTACACGCGACGGGGCGACAGTGGCCAAACCCGACTGGTAGGAGGACAGAAGGTTCCTAAGGATTCGCTTCGGATTGAAGCTTACGGCACCACTGATGAGCTCAATGCATTTGTCGGGGCCGCCTGCGATACGGCGCGTGAAGCGGTAGGCGTGCATCCTGGTCTGCAGCCGATGATTGGTATCCTAACGCGTGTGCAGCATGAGTTGTTCAACCTGGGTTCCATTCTCGCCACCCGGCCTGAAGACGTCCGCCCTAACCAGCCGCGCGTCACCGACGCCGATATTACTCAGTTGGAGAAAGAGATTGACTCGGTCAATGAGGATCTGCCCGCGCTTCAGTCGTTTTTGCTTCCCGGCGGCGGACGCCTGAACGTGGATCTGCACGTTTGCCGGACCGTTTGCCGGCGGGCCGAGCGTCTCTGCGTAGGGCTGGCCAGACAGGAGGCCGTGCCTCCCGAAGTTATCCGCTATCTCAACCGCCTGAGCGATGCGTTCTTTGTCTGGAGCCGCTGGGCAAGCCAGGTGATGAATATGCCGGAAACGTTGTGGGATCCGAATGTGAAGGGGTGAAGAGTGATCGAGGTGCAGTCTTACTGCAGAGATCGCGAAGAGATTTGTCCTTGATCATTGTTCAGCTGTCATTTCTCATTTCTCATCTTGTCGGCAGGGCATATATGAGAACGGTGAAAAATGACCAATGACAAATGATCAATGACAAAGGCCTCGCTTTGCAGTGCTTTGCACGTCATGAAGAGGTGAACGGTGAAAAGGGTTCTGCTCTCCTGGAGCTGCGGCAAAGACAGTGCCTGGTCGTTGCACGTGCTCAGGCGAGCCTCCAACCTGGAAGTTGTGGGGTTGCTCACAACGTTGAATGAGACCTTCGACCGAGTGGCTATGCACGCCGTGCGGCGAGTCTTGCTCGAAGCCCAGGCCGAAGCTGCCGGCCTCCCTCTGCAGGTCATTCCAATTCCGTGGCCATGCTCCAACGAGCAATACGAAAACATCATGGCCGGCGTTTGCTCGCAGGCGCGCGAAGCGGGCATCGAAGCTGTAGCCTTTGGGGACTTGTTCCTCAGGGACATTCGTCAGTACCGAGAGAAGCAACTTCGCGGCACGGGTCTGGAACCGTTGTTTCCTCTATGGGACCTTCCCACACCGGCGCTGGCTCGCGAAATGATCGCCAGTGGACTCCGCGCGAAATTAACGTGCGTGGATCCGAAACGGCTGTCGTCAGGCTTTGCTGGCCGCGATTTCGATCAACAGCTTCTGGACGACTTGCCGGCGAACGTTGATCCTTGCGGAGAGAACGGAGAGTTTCATTCCTTCGTATACTCTGGACCGATTTTTGACCGAGAGCTTCGGATCCGAGTTGGCGACATTGTCGAAAGAGATGGGTTTGTTTTTGCGGATGTTCTTCCGAGTGTCAGCATGAGCCCCCCTGGCGTCCGCACGGACTGAAATCGTTTTCAGGCAGCTTCGATGAAACACCGAGAAAACTCAGAATAAGAACTGCGGGAAGGCAAATTGAGGCGCAGCCCTTGCTGACGCGCGGGCTACTGCCTTGAACCTCGGGTTGTTCAGTAGCCTGACCGTAAGTCAGGGCTGTTGGACTTTGACGGGACCCTCCGCCAAGTCTGATGTGCCTTGCCAGAGATACACAGAGGGAGTAAGATTTTCCCCACGCAATTCCGAACGACAATTCACAAAAGGAGGGTGACTCTTATGGGTATGGTGAAAGAGTTCAAGGAATTCGCAATGAAGGGAAACATGATGGACATGGCCATCGGCATCATCATCGGTGCGGCCTTCGGCAAGATCGTGTCCTCTGTGGTTGCGGATGTGCTCATGCCCCCGCTCGGTCTGTTGCTAGGAGGCGTGAACTTCACTGGCCTGAAACTAACGTTGAGGGAAGCCGTCGGTAACACTGCCGCCGTCACTCTGAACTATGGCGCTTTCCTGCAAACGGTCGTGGACTTCGTCATTGTGGCCTTCGCGATCTTTCTAATGATCCGTGGCATTAACTCCATGCGCAAGAAGCAGGAAGCCGCTTCTCTCCCGCCGTCCAGTCAGGAAGTCCTTCTGGCGGAGATCCGAGATCTGCTTAAGGCCCGCCCGCTCAGCGCAGGCTCCTCGCGTTAGGTTTGCGTTTCGGTTTTCTGACAACCACGACGAATGCCACAAGTTTGCAATTCATTGTGGCTGTTTTCCAGTTCTCAAACTACGCTCGCAAAGCTGACACAGTTTGCTGCCCCTGCTAAAGATAACCGGCGAGTCAAACCTAAGTGCCCCGCATCGTTTCCCTGATTGCCAGCGCCACAGAGATTGTCCATGCCCTGGGCATGGGCGACTTTCTGGTCGCTCGTTCGCATGAGTGTGACTTTCCCGGCTCCGTGCAGTCCTTACCCGTTTGCACTGCTCCCAAATTTCCTGCTTCTGGTAACAGCCAGGAAATAGATCGGCTGGTGAAAGAGACCCTTCAAAAAGCGGTGTCGGTTTATAACGTTGACGAGGAAATGCTGGAACGGCTGCAGCCGACGCTGATTGTCACCCAGTCGCAGTGCGAAGTCTGTGCCGTAAGCCTGCGTGATGTCGAAGCGGCTTTGAGCCGGCGCCTTACCTGCCGGCCCAAGATTGTGTCACTGCAGCCCAATGCGCTGGCGGATATTTGGAACGATATCCAGCGCGTGGGTGAGGCCCTCGACGTCGCAGCGAGAGGAGAACAACTCGTCGAACACTTGAAACGACGAATGTGCTTGATTTCAGATCTCGCGCTCAGTTCCCCCAAGCGGCCTACGGTGGCCTGCCTCGAATGGCTCGAGCCGCTGATGGCGGGAGGGAACTGGGTTCCAGAACTAGTCGAGATGGCGGGAGGGATCAATCTCTTTGGTGCTGCCGGAAAGCATTCTCCGTGGATGAACTGGGAAGAGCTGCGCGAGCGGGACCCAGACTTCCTTGTCGTGATGCCTTGCGGCTTCGATCTCGGTCGAACCGAAGGAGAGATGTATTGGCTGACAGAGCGATCGGAGTGGAAGTCTCTCCGCGCGGTGAAGACCGGCCAGGTATATTTAACCGACGGGAACCACTACTTCAACCGGCCCGGTCCACGAGTAGTGGAAACCCTCCAGATCCTGGCTGAAATTCTGCATCCGGCCTTGTTTCCGCAGGAGATGGAAGGGAAGGGATGGAAGAGGATTGAGGATTGAGGATCGAGGATTGAGGATGGAGATTGAAGCTGGAGGACTAGAGCTGGAGAATCGGGCGGGGATTTGTCATTGGTCATTTGTCATCTTTCATTGTTCATTCAATAGCCAATGACCAGTGACCAATGAGAAATGGTTGGGGAGTGATTGGGAATTGTGGAGTTGATTCTGCAAATTTGAGATTTCAGATTTGAGATTCCAATCCTCCCCCTTCCATCCTCTATCTTCAATCCTCCATCCTCAACTACTTCTTTCCCAAGTGAAACGTCAATCCCACCGTCATTCCCACCGGATAGCCTGGCGTTGCGTGAATGCGGCTCACTACCGGGTCTCCCGCGCGCAGGCGTGACTCGAAATAGTTCTGGGTTTCGTAATAGGTCTTATTCGTGAGGTTATCGACGGAGAAATTCAAATCCACCCAGGGCCGCAGGGGCTTGGCCATGTTGAGGTCCAGCACAGTGAGGCCTGAAGCGCGCAGGCCCGGATCTTCGCCGTCCAAACGGTAGCTGCTGATTGAGCGCAACCGCAGCGAACCGATAAAGCCGCGCCACCCTGCCAGTGTGAGGGCCGCATTCGCCGCCAGATGCGGGGCGCTGTCGACATAGAGCCGGGGAAGCGTGGCGCGGTAGAAAGCATTGGAAACCTTGGTCACGCCTCCATTGAAAGCTAAGTGCCGAGTCAGTTGAATCGAACTCTTCACCTCAAAACCGTGCGCACGGCTAGGGCCCTTGAATTCGAAGCTGCCATCGTCGGGAATGTAGACCTGCTCGTTGGAGCGGTCGATCAGGAACCAGTCGGTGCTCAGCGAAAAGCGGCGCCAGTTGTGCGAGATACCTGCCTGGTAGAAATCCGTGGTTGAAACTTTGACTCCGGAAGGATTGCGCGTGACACCGCGTGCATCCTGGCTCGAAATGCCTCTGCCGTAGTTGAAGTGGAACGTTACCGGAAGGCGAGCCAGAGGCGTGAAGGCCGCGTTGGCCTTGGGCTGTAGCCGGCCAGCAGCTTGGGATCCCCCCAGGCCCGCTTCCAAACGATCATCGACGCGGAAACGAAACAGGTCGTAGCGGAGGCCTCCGTCAAGATGCAACCGTCCCTGCCAGAAATCAAGGGCTTGCTGCACGTAACCTGCGGTGTTGGTGACCTGAGCATTGGCGCGAGTATAAACGCCAGTTGGATTGCGGCCTACTGTGGGGATCAGTCCGACCAGAATCTGGTTGTCATGAAAATTCGCGCCTGCCAGAAACAGTGCTCTTTGCCCAAAGAACTTGTGAGGATGCAGATACTGGGTGTTGGCACCCTCCTGCAGCCGGGAATCGTGTTGCTGGATCTCATCGCCTTGGAATTCGTCGTTCAGGAAATAGGTGAAGTTCGAGTAAAGGTCAAACAACGAGCGGGAGAGAAATCCATCCAGTTTGAAGACCTTGCCCTCAGGGTTCTCCTTGCGAAAATACGCGCCCAATGTGCCGCTGCGCACGCGCCCTCCCAGGTCTGGATCCAGAAACCCAAAACGGTCCAGATGGCCTTCCGCCACCTCGTCCAGCGGGATCTGTCCTGAAGAGTAGTAGTCATTGCGTCCGACGTTGAATTTGAAACCCAGATCCTTGCCTTCGGTCATATGCAGAGTGATGCTCCCCGTGAGGTTGTCGCGCTTGTAGCGTAGTGGGCTCAGGAATGGACCGTTGGTTCGCGACGCTTCGTAAGCCAGAAAGCTGTCTGCCTTGCCAATCTTAGGGCTGAAGCCAGCGAAGGCTCGGTAGGAATCGAAAGAACCAGCCTGAACGCGCGCCATTATCGTGTCGTCAAGCGTCTCCCGCTGGCGGATGTGAACAACGCCGAGCCCTGAGAAGTCGCCGTATTCGGGGCTGAATGGGCCATTCAAGATGCTGACCTCTTGCACAAGTTCCGGCGTCAGCGACTTTAACTGCCCAAGGTAACCCTGCCCATGTCCTTGTGTGGCTTGGTTCTGCTGGACGTTATCCACCAGTACCTTGAGGCCGCCGCTCACGCCTCCATGGTCTAGATTAAAGCCGAAGCGGCGAATCTCAAGCGACTTGCCGCCGCCTTCGTGCTGCCCGGCGTTGATGCCGGCGTCGAGCGTATGGAACACCTGGTCGTCGCGGGAAAAGAGCGTGTTCCTGTAAATAGCACTGTTGCGTCGCTCGATGTTGGGATCTAGCCCGGCAGCCGTGATCACCAGGCTTTCGTGGATCGGCGGAATGAAGAACTCCACCTCAATCCGCAGATTCTCTGCGGAAGTGGAGGATGCCAACGCGCGTTCCTGCGAAACGATGTATTTCCCTGAAATCTGCAATGAAAGCGGCTCGTCCGCGACTGATAGGCGGAACCAGCCGTCCGCGTCGCTTTCCACCATCTGCTCACCAGCATCCGACCGCATCGAGACGCGGACGCCTTGAACTCTTTCATTGCGCACTGTCACGATTTCACCCGAGACAATGCGGTGTTTCGCAGGTTGCGCGAGCAGCGGCGGTAGCGATCCAAGAAGAGAAATGAAAAGAACGCAGATCCGGTTGGCGTGCTTCACAGCGCTGATCCTCTCGAGGGTAAGGCGGAACGGGGTCTACCACTCAGAATGAGGAGCATAGCACTTTCAAAAGCAGCAGTGCTATTGGCTATACGGAAGAAAGTAAACGTATGGATTTAGCTGGTGAGAGGTTAGAGGAACTGGGACGGGTGACAGGGCTGTCCGGTAAGCTTTCCTACAAGCTATTTCGCCACAACCTTTGGTTACCCGAACTTTCACTTGACGGGGTTCCCAGTCTTTCGGACAGTCTGGGGGACTTGAAGGCAAATTTCACCTGTTGGCCCGGGGCGAGCGCTTTGCCACTTTGAGGCAAGGATAGCGCGGAAACGTAGACCGGATAGGCTGTCTCTTCGAAGATCGTCTTGTTGAGGCGATTCTTGAAAGAGAGTGTGAACTCAACCACCAATAGCGTTGCGACCGTACTGTCCCTGATCGTGTCCCGAGATGTAAAGGGTTTGGATGCCGTGCGAGATCAGTTTGTCGCGATGACGTAAGCCAAACTCCCGGTCCCGTCCACGAAACAACACAAACGCCTCGTTGGCCATTCTCGAGGAGAGATCAAAATCCAGCACGGTATCAATGACCAGACTGTCCAGCTAGATGGGATGATAATCAATGTCCGCCATCTTGCACTAAATCCTCGGCGTTCTTTTCGTCCACTTTGGCCGCGAGGTTATCGATTTCGTGAGATCGGGAGTGAACAACAGCGAGACACAAAACCGCGAAGGCGCGGCGGGCCGGAGCGCGGAAGCTTCCGCGCGCGCGAGCCATGCATCCATTCCCGGTTCGTCCCCAACAATGTAGGTCTAGCCAAAGGCTACGGGTGTTGCTGCTTACTCTCGAATGCCAGGCGCGGTTCTGGAGTGTGAAAAAATTCGGCCTGGGTAGGGGACGGCCGCTGTGCCGTTCCCTGCTGAGGGTGGCGTCTCCGAAACGGGAACGCCACGGCGGGCGTTCCCTCAGCGTGTAGGCGATTTTTTCCCAACTCCCCTGGCGCCCAAAGTGATTACTGAAGATCGCAGAATATAGTGACGAAAGTCATTGTCTCTCGAGAAACTGGGTGTGCGACAAATTTGTGGGTAAGACTCACTGGCCCATAGCGCGATTCTCCCAGAATTCCTCCCATCGCCCACTCAGATCCAAGCAGCGCAGGGCAAT
>JAKEER010000569.1 GCA_022616615.1 Acidobacteriota bacterium | reverse complement strand
TTGGGCGCCGCGGATTTCTCAAAGCGATAACAGTGGCGGCAGGTATGGCCTCGCAAGTGCCGCCAGCCGATGCGCAGCCTCAGTCGGCCGGCACGTCGCCCACTGGCGCAGCGAGGAGTGCTGTGCGAGCGTCCATGCAATATCCACGCGCCTTCACAGGCCGGCAACTGGCTGCGATCGCCTTTCCGCTCGGCGGCGTCGCCGCCGGAAGCATCAGCCTGGGAGGACGCGGCCAATTACGAGACTGGGAAATATTCAATCGGCCGGACAAGCACAGGTCTCCCGAATATGCGTTCGCGGCCATCTGGGTACAGAGCGGAAAAGCAAGACCCCTGGTCCGGGTGCTGGAAGCCAGCCTGATGCCCCCTTATCAGGGAACGCACGGGCTGGCGCCAGCCAACGCACCAGGCTTGTTGCGGCTCGATAGCGCCACTTTCATTGGGGAATACCCGATGGCGAAGGTTGCGTTCCGCGATTCGCAGCTTCCCGTAGAGGTGACGCTGGAAGGATTCAGTCCGTTTGTACCCCTCGACGCAGACGAGTCGGGTCTGCCGTTGGCCGTCCTGCGCTATCGGGTGTCGAATCCGGGGAGCGAAAAGGCCGCCGTTTCGATTGCCTTTGCCATTGACAATCCGGTCGGGACGGAGCGCTACATCCCCACCCGCTTAGCCACAGGGGAAAAGCGTGTCAACGAGTACCGCCAGGGAGCGAATCTCGAAGGCCTGCTGATGCGGAATCCGGCTCTGGCCGCTACTGACCCCATGGCGGGAACTTTCGCCTTGAGTCTGTTGAACGTGGGCAAAGGAAAAGTGAGCCATCTGCGTGGCTGGAAGCTGGCCAAGTGGTGGACCTCTCCCCTGCTCTATTGGGACGATTTCAGCCGCGACGGAGAATTGGGTCCGGAAGCGCCTGAACAGAGGCCGGTGGGTTCGTTGTGCCTGAAGCGTGAGATTGAACCGGGCACTGAGGCAGACTACACATTTCTGCTGAGCTGGCATTTCCCCAACCGCACGCCGGAGCACTGCGGTTGGAGAGCGCCCAAAGGCGATGAGGGCGCCCTTATCGGCAACTACTACTGCACTCGCTTCGCTGATGCCTGGCAAGCGGCCGAATACGCCGCGGCGCGGCTGGAGACGCTCGAAGCACGGACGCGCAAGTTCATGGAGGTGATGCGCGAGGCAACACTTCCCGCGGCTGTCAAAGACGCAGCGATGTCAAATCTTTCAACCCTTGCCACACAAACCTGTTTCCGCGCGGCCAGCGGAGAATTTTACGGGTTCGAGGGGTGCGATGCCCAGCGGGGCTGCTGTTTCGGCAATTGCACCCACGTCTGGAATTACGAGACCGCGACCCAGTACTTGTTCCCGTCGCTGGCTCGCTCCCTGCGCAAAATTGCGTTCGGCTTCGCCCAGGACGAGGACGGTTCAATGCGTCACCGTCAACTTCTGCCGGACGGCAAGGAGCGATACGGCTACGCGGCTGCCGACGGCCAAATGGGGCAAATCATTAAGGCTTACCTGGATTGGCGGCTCTCGGGAGACACGGACTGGCTTCGCGAGCTCTGGCCGAGGATCAAGAAGGGAGTGGCCTTTGCCTGGGTGCCGGGCGGATGGGATGCAGACCGTGACGGCGTCATGGAAGGGGTTCAACACAATACCTACGACGTTGAATTCTACGGTCCGAACCCACAGTGCGGTATCTATTACCTGGGCGCCTTGCGGGCCGCCGAGGAGATGGCCCGAGCCGTCGGAGATTCGCCGGCGGCTAAGGACTTTCGGGACCTTTTCACCCGCGGCAGCCAATGGATCGACGAAAATTTGTTCAACGGAGAATACTACATCCAGAAAGTCCGCAGTATTCCTGCGGAGAAAATCGCCAAGGCCACCATCAGCGAGATGGGCTCGGATCGGACGGAAAACCCGGATTTTCAGCTTGGCGACGGTTGCCTGGCAGACCAACTAATCGGCCAGTATCTAGCGTCGCTGGCCGGACTGGGAGACCTGCTCCAGCCTGCCAGGATTCGCAAGACGATGGAATCGATCTACCGGTACAACTACAAGCGGAATCTGTACCAGCATGAGTCGGTGCAACGGGTCTACGCGCTCAATGACGAAGCCGGGCTGGTCGTCTGCGATTACGCCAAAGGCGAGCGGCCCCAGGTTCCGTTCCCCTACTTTGCCGAAGTGTGGACCGGACTGGAGTATCTGGCGGCGGTCCTGATGTTATACGTGGGGATGGTTCGCGAAGGGGTCGAGTGCATTGAGAGCGCTCGTCGCCGCTATGATGGAGAGAGGCGCAACCCCTGGGATGAAGCTGAGTGCGGCCACCATTACGCGCGAGCTATGGCGGCCTGGTCGGCCATCCCCGCTTTGAGCGGGTTTCAATATCACGGCGTGGAAAAGAAAGTCGAAGCGGCGCCGCGTCTGCGCCGGGCGAATTTCGTTTCGTTCTGGTCCACAGCCACGAGTTGGGGAAAGTTTTCACACGCAGCGCGCGCCGGGCGTCTGCGTTTCTCGCTCCAAGTCGTGGAAGGTGCGCTTCCCTGCCGGATGGTTGTGCTGCACCGGGCCACGGCGGGAAAGCCGGTTGCGCAACTGGATGGCAGGTCCCTTGGCTACGACCTCCACCAGGAAGGAAGCCGAGCCTCATTCACCTTTTCGGAGGAGGTGCCTCTCAAAGCCGGTCAGGAACTGGTCCTAATCCTTTGAGAGGGTGTTTAGAAACGCGTGGCCCAGAGGACTAGCTTCGTTTGTAGTCCCGACTTCAGCCGGAGAATCTGAGTTGTCTTCCGCCTAAAGACGGGACTAAGAACTAAGAACCAAAGGATGCCTTTTGAAACACCCTCTGAGGGCCGGGGTTTTTTGGTTATTAGGAAAATCGAGCGAAAATCTGCTTACCGAGCGAACACAGGAACGGAGCAAAGTATGAATAGGCCGTTGCTCGTACTCGTGGGAGGATTCTTGGGCGCCGGCAAGACCACTCTCATCATCGCCGCCGCCCGCCTGCTTCAGTCGCGCGGCGTCTGTGTCGGCGTCATCGCTAACGACCAGGGCGGAGAATTGGTGGATTCCCGCTGGTTGGCAGAGCTTGGGCTGGACGTGGAAGAGGTCACCGGGGGATGCTTCTGCTGCCGCTTTTCCGACTTCTACCACTCTGCCGAACGCCTCCTGGTTCGCCGTCCCGAGGTGATCTTTGCGGAACCTGTGGGCAGTTGCGCGGATCTATCTGCAACCATCTTGCAGCCTGTCAAGAGTTTTTACAAAGATCAGCTCCAGCCGGCGCCGCTGACTGTATTGGTAGATCCGCTGCGCGCCCAGGAATTCCTGGGGGCCGGGGCGGATCCGAACATGGCCTACCTGTTTCACAAGCAATTGGCGGAAGCTGATCAGGTTTGGTTTACCAAAGCCGACCTGTGCGGGAGTCCTCCGGGGCTGCCTGGCGTGACAACCAGGTCGATGAGCGCACGCACCGGACGAGGTATTGCGGAATGGCTGAATCAAGTTCTTTCCGGCAACGAGGCGGCGGGGACCCGGTTGCTCGACATCAACTACGAGGAATACGCCCAGGCGGAAGCGGCCTTGGGGTGGTTGAACTGGCAGGCAGACCTGCGCCTGCGACAACCGCTGACGCCTGCCGCGGTGGCCGGGCCGCTACTCGAGGAGCTGGACGGCAGACTCACTGAGATGTCTGCCGCGATTGCTCACCTGAAGATTTTCGCGCGATCGGATACTGGCTTCATCAAAGCCAGCCTATGCCGGAATTCGGAGAAGCCTCTGGTAGAGGGCGACCTAGCGGCTTCACCGGCACGCCGCTATGAACTCATCTTGAACCTAAGGGCAAGGGCGTGTCCGGAGCTGCTGCAAAGCTTGGTGAACGAAGTGACCCGGCACCTGCCCGGCCGACTCATCGTGAATCATCAGGAGTCGTTCCGCCCCGCCCCGCCGAAGCCTGAGCACCGCTTTACGAGTGTCGGGTAAGTGGGAAGTGTGAATGGGCGGCGTGTCTATTGGAACTCTGAGGTTGTGATCCCGGGAGGCATCGCTTTCGAAAACCTTGAGGTGCTGAGTAGAAGTACAGATTTCAAGGAACAAATCACGAGGAGGATTCATCGACGATGAGGCTAATTAGCCCAATCTTGCAGGGACTGCTGCTCTATGTGCCATTATCAGGGCTAGCTCAAGAAGGTAGTTTGGACCACGGGCTCTACAGTAATCTGAGCAACCTATACCGGGTCTCTGACGCGAAGACATTCTCTATCAGCCCGGAAAACTTCACCGGCGAGAAGGGAAAAGGCGGGATGGCGAAAGAAGGCACTGCCTCGGACGCCGCCCGCGACTTGGGCCAGGGTTGGAAAGTCAATCCTTTCGTCATCATCGGGCCGGGGAAGACTTTTACGCTCGCCGAGATCAACGGCCAGGGCGCCATCCAGCACATCTGGATGACCCCGACGGGCAACTGGCGGTTCTCGATCATCAGAATGTACTGGGACGACGAGACGGAGCCTTCTGTGGAAGCGCCTGTAGGCGATTTCTTCGCGATGGGCTGGGGCAAGTACGCCCCCATCTCCTCGCTCGCTGTCTGCGTCAATCCCGGCAGCGCCTTCAACTCCTACTGGCCCATGCCGTTCAGGAAGAAGGCCAGGATCACCCTGGAAAACCTCGATAATCAGGAGATGAGGCTCTACTACCAGATCGATTACACGCTGACGCAGGTGCCCAAAGACGCGGCTTACTTCCATGCTCAGTTCAGGAGGGTGAATCCGCTGCCGTACAAGCAGGTGTACACGATCGTCGATAACCTCAAGGGGAAGGGCCACTTCGTCGGAACCTATATGGCGTGGGGTGTGAACAACAACGGCTGGTGGGGCGAGGGCGAGATCAAATTCTACATGGACGGCGACCGGGAGTTTCCCACCATCAGCGGGACTGGCGCTGAAGACTACTTCGGCGGGTCTTACAACTTCGAGAACAAGGAGAAGAAGCAGTACGAAGAGTTTACCACCCCCTATTCGGGGCTGGCGCAGGTCATTAAGCCCGACGGGCTGTACCAGTCACAGCAACGGTTCGGCCTTTACCGGTGGCACATTTCAGATCCTGTGCGCTTCGAGAACGAGTTGCGCGTGACGATCCAGGCCCTCGGGTGGAGGAGCGGCGGCAGATATTTGCCGCTCATGGACGACATCGCTTCAGTGGCCTACTGGTACCAGGTCGAGCCGCACGCACCATTCCCGAAGTTGCCTGCAAAGGACCAATTGGAAGTAAACTGAGGCGCCGTACGACCCGGGTTTTGTGGCATAAGGACAGACTCGTGGTATCAGCAAGGCTCGCATTCGAGATCGTCTGGGTAATGTCAACAGGACCCCGAGATCCCGGCAATGCACACTGCGATCTGGACGGGTTGTTGGCGGATCCGGCGCGGCAACAGCATCAATGTGCCCGGAGCATTGAAATGGCGGGGCTAAGCATCAGTGCTCTAGCTTGCCAAGGCAATCCACTCCATCCCGAACAAAGAAATAGCTAAAGAGCCACCGTGAGCTGTTCAGTAAGACTGTGTTGCTGGCCGAGCGTCTGGAAGTCCGGATCGTTAATGTTCCGCCAACTCCGCGAATTCCCGCTGAACTACCGTCTTGAGCGCCCCGCGCGCGAGGGCGATTGGAAGCTGATCGATGGTTCGAGGACGGCAGACTGGAACTCTTCAATCTGGCGAACGACCCTTACGAAAACAACGACGTATCCGCCAAACAGACCGCGCGCGTCAAGGCGCTGCACGCCAAGCTGAAAGCGTGGCGAGCGGAAACGGGTGTGCATGGAAAGGGAGGCAACATGAAAACTCTGACGCTGATGCTGATGCTTATAAAAGCGCAACGCATCTTGCAGTAATTGGGGGAATCGCACCGCATTGGTAGAGGGTTTTCCCGTACCGGTACAGCCTATCCACGACAAACGCAGACAGCGCGTTTGTCGTGGCTACCAAAGATTCCCCCCGTAACCAATTGCCATATTCTTGTGTTGCGGAGGCGGATGCGATCCAAACCGAAACCCTTGCAGGCTTCGGCAACACGGATGCGCGCCCAATCGTCTTCCACGTCATAGATGACCAGCGTTTGAAGCTCCATCATAAAGCAGTGGCCAGGGGTTAGTGGCTGGTCCCATCAGTCTCAGCTATAGTAACAAGGTCCAGCTTGAAGAGACCCTCTTCCTTTCTGAAAACGACCCTGATGCAAAGTTCACGCTTCCTCTGGGGGATGCCGACACCCTGTTCAGCCACCTGTGGGCTCACGTGCGGGAACTGGGCTGGCTGGGAACCCAGACCGTGGTGGTGATTATCGGCGATGGGGCCGAATGGATCTGGAAGCGGGCCACGCTGTTCGAGCGCCGCTGTGAAATCCTTGACTTTTGGCACGCTCTGGAAAAGGCCTGGGAATTGGCTCGGCTTCAATACGGAGCCGGCTCCAAACGGGCTGATAGTTGGGTTCATCGGATTGCTCAGCAGCTGCGGGAGGGCCAAGTCGAGCAGGTGATCGTCGGCCTGAAACGTCTGCGCCCGACTACGCCGGAGTCAGGTGAAAAGCTCGCGGAGCTGATCCGTTACTATCGCCATAACGCGCCCCGCATGCGCTACGACGAATATCTTCGCTTGGGCTATGGAATCGGTAGTGGGGCGGTCGAGAGTGCTCACAAACAGGTGGTGCACGCCCGGCTGCGCCAGGCGGGCATGCGTTGGTCGGAAGCGGGAGCCCGAAGACTCCTGGCGCTGAGGCTGCTTTTGCTCAATGCCAACTGGTCGCAGCTGGACCGTTTGCGCATGGTTTCCCTGGCGGCCTCTGTCTAGTCTCGCCGCCTCCAGCCCCTTCAGTCCCGCTTATGCATCACCCTTAAGGCATGAGGTGTTTTTCACGCTTCCCAATTCCTGCGGGGCTTCGATCACGCCTGGAGGCGGCTCGGTTGGATGTGCTGGCTCTCTTCCGTGCCCTCGATCAACTGGATCTGTCTCCCAGCGAGATCCCCCAATCTCTGCTTTACCAGCTCTTTGAGCTGGACGCCGACTACGCCGAAGCGCTTTGGGCGCTCGACCAACCTCCCGATAGCTTTGATCATCAAGCGATGCTGCGTGACGCGCTGGCCTCCTTGCACCAACTCCCTCGAACCGGCGCACGCTTCAGGAAACAACTCGCCCCTCGCGCCCATCCCAAGCTGGAAATCCTTGAGGCCTCCATTAGGAAAACTCTGAATGCTCAGGAAGCTTACAGCCAGATACCAGGCAGCAGCCCCCAAAACGGTTAAGCACCCGCTTGGGACGGGTGCAATTAAAAGTGCGAGTCAATATCAGGCGGCCTTGGAATAGGAATTGTGCCAGTAAGCCTGCCAATCGCCATTAGCGCGCAAAACTCGGAGGGCGAGCATTTTGGCAGCGTTGTTTTCTTTCCACCAAGCTCCGGCAATCTTGAGCCGAGCTTGGATGATGTAGCGATGACCACTTTCGATCTC
>JAKEER010000568.1 GCA_022616615.1 Acidobacteriota bacterium | reverse complement strand
CCCTCACCCCATGAAGGCTTCTCAAGCCTTCATCCTCTTCCCGCGTTGGGGCGAGGGGAACCGAGGTCGATTAAGGTTCTCGATAGACAACGAGTTTCGTCACTATATTCTGCGATCCTCAGTAAGTCCAAGTTGACGCGGTGATCACTGACAAGGGGCTACATCTGGGGTAAGGACCTGAGACGCGGAGACTTCCGTAGAGTCGGTCGTTACCGACCCTACCGGACTGTATGGCTAACCTTCGGAAGGATTTTCTCCATATCGCCCGTAATCAGCCGGGCACCACGCTGGTAGGTAATGTAGGCCCAGGCCCATTCGAAGATCACGAGAACGCGGTTGCGGAACCCGATCAGAAAGAAAACGTGCACAAAGAGCCAAGCTAGCCAAGCCACGACCCCCGAAATTCTAAAGCGCCCTAGATCCGCCACGGCATGAGCCCGGCCAATGGTCGCTAAGTTGCCCTTGTCCCAGTAGTGGAAGCTTTCACTCGGCAACCCATCGATGGCCCTCAAGATGTTGCGGGCTGCCTGTCTTCCTTGTTGTATGGCCACCGGGCACACCCCTGGCAAAGGATTTCCTGTCTGATGTGTGAAGGCCGCCAGGTCGCCAATCACCAAAACCTCAGGATGACCCGAGATCGTCAAATCAGGTTCAACGCGAACTCGCCCCGCGCGGTCCAAGGGGGCTCCCAATGACTGAGCCAGCGGTGACGCCGTGACCCCTGCAGCCCACAAAACAGTCGCTGCTTCAATGACTTCTTGTCCCAGCCTGACTCTCGCCGGCTCGATCGAGGTCACCAACCTGTTCTTTTGTACTTCGACACCCAGCTTGTTCAGCGACCCCTCCGCTGCCAAGGAGAGTTCTTCCGGAAATGTCGGAAGCACACGGGGTCCAGCTTCCACCAGGATGACCCTTGCGTCTCGCGGGTCGATGGCTCGGAAATCACTGACAATTACCTGACGAGCGATTTCAGCAATCGCCCCAGCAAGCTCGACGCCAGTTGGACCTGCACCAACGATCACGAAGGTCAGCAAAGCACGGCGCTGTTGTGCGTCCGGCTCACGTTCCGCCCTCTCGAAGGCAAGGAGAATGCGTCGACGGATCTCCAGCGCATCTTCCAAACTCTTAAGCCCGGGAGCGTGGTCTTCCCATTCATCATGTCCGAAGTACGCGTGTCTGGCGCCGGTCGCAAGAATCAGGTAGTCGTAGGGTATGCTCCCATCCCTTAGGATCAGGCGACGTCCCTTGAGTTCCACCGAGACGGCTTCAGCCAAAAACACACGTACGTTCTTTTGTCTGCGCAAGATCGCACGGATGGGGTGAGCAATATCTCCGGGAGAAAGAGCAGCAGTGGCAACTTGGTAGAGCAGGGGTTGAAACAGATGATGGTTACGCCGGTCGACAAGCGTGACCTGAACGCTTTTGCCGCGGAAGGCTCGCGCCGCATAGAGCCCACCGAATCCACCCCCGACAATCACAACGCGAGGACCGCCGACCGTCGTCATCAGAAAATTATAACAAGAGTCATCTGTTCAGGAAGCCTTCCGTTCGGCGGCAGTTTCCTTCCTGGCAGCAATCGCTGGTCGAGGGCCTGACGCAGAAAGGCCTTCATGACAGCTTGGCGGGCTCACATTGAGCCGTGCTGCGATGCCATCCAGCTGCGCGAGCACTAAACATCAGAAGAAAATTCTTCTGTGCCCTTGGAGACTGGAGGTAGCTTTGGACTTTGTTCCTACTGAGAATTGAATTGCGGCTGCCAGGATGGCGCTTAACAACTTCCAGGGTTAAGAGACTGTAAAGAGGCCCAGAATCCACCACAACCTTCTTGAGTGGTACAGCGGCGATTCCTGCCATTAAATGGTGTCCCGCAAGGATAATTCGAGAGCACCGACATAGGGGACGTCGTGCTCCAACGAGAGCCCCTCACGCACCTCCTTTAGGCGCTTAACCAAGGCTTCGTTCGACTTCACTAGCTGCTCTCCAACCTCGATCGCTTTTCTGGATTGGCTGACAACCGAAGGGTGATCCAAGATCTTCAAGAATTCCTCACGATAACGATTCCAGAGAGCAGAGACTGTGTAATAGTAAGGCAACTCACGCGTATTGTTAACGATGTACTCGGTCAGAAGATTGATGTGTTCCAATGGTTCCTCTGAAATGAAGAGAGTCCGAATCTCTCTTCCCAAATCCGAAAGAGACTCTGGTGCTGTCACCCTCTTGTATATGTTTTCGAGATTAGAATTGGTAACAATAGCCGCTTGAAGAGCCCGACAAGCATCCAAGAGCTGATTCCTATCCACATCATGATCGTCGATCTTTCCCTTCAGTTCTGGGAAGAACGCCAGCAACTGCTCGAGGTTATCGACGGCATTGGCGTCAACATACTCAGCCGCGTTCTCGATCATTTCCAATTGATCCCGATGAAATTGCCAGGTCCAATCTCTCCTCTCTAGCATGTCGTGCTCTGCTCTGAGAGACTTCAACATCGGATTGATGACGGTATCAAACCAGGCGCGAACGATGCGTGGTCCAATTGCCCTCTCACTTTTCCTGAAACGATCTTTCTCACTCATGAACGTTGTCTCCCTGAGGCAATGCTAACCCCATTTGCGTCTTACCATGCAGGGCAAAATTGAGTACCTGGACTAGCCATGTCAAAGCATCTACCCCAATCCCGGTGCATCCTCTCGCTCGGCTCCAGCCAGTTGCCGCAGACTTTCGAGATACGGTAGTCGCGCAACGCCGCGCTCGGTGATGATCGCTGTCACGTACCGGTTGGGCGTCACGTCAAAGGCTGGGTTCGCAACCTCAACGCCTTCAGGCGCGATGGCCGATTGCTGGATGTGGGTCACTTCGCGGCTTGGGCGCTGCTCAATAGGGATGTGGTCTCCCGAAGGCAGGCTGAGATCCAGCGTCGAGATGGGCGCGGCCACATAAAAAGGGATGTTGTTCTCCTTCGCCAGCACGGCCACTGAATAGGTGCCGATCTTGTTGGCCACGTCTCCGTTCGCTGCAATGCGGTCCGCTCCGACTACAACGCAGTCGATCTTGCCCTGCTGCATGAAATAGCCTGCCATGTTGTCGGTGATGACTGTCACGGGGATTTGGTCTTTCTGCAACTCCCAGGCGGTAAGACGAGCGCCTTGCAGGAAGGGGCGGGTCTCATCCGCGAATACTTGAATCTTCTTTCCCTGTTCAACGGCCGCGCGGATCACTCCCAACGCCGTTCCATAACCTGCGGTGGCCAGCGCTCCGGCATTGCAGTGGGTCAAGACGCGCTGGTTGTCACCGATGAGGCCCGCGCCAAAACTTCCCATCCTGCGGTTGAGATCGACGTCTTCTTCATGCATTTGGACGGCTTCCGCCTCCAATGCACGTTTCACCTTTTGCAGATCGCCTTGCTGGAAATGTTGCTGAAAAACCCGCTTCATCCTTTCGATCGCCCAGAAGAGGTTGACAGCCGTAGGGCGCGTGGACGCGAGTGTTGCGCAAATCTCCCCAAACTGCCGCTCGAATTCCTGAGCATTGCCCGTTTCAATGTGCTTTGCTCCCAGCGCAACACCCATTGCGGCCGCAACCCCGATGGCCGGCGCGCCGCGCACAACCATGTCCTTGATGGCCTGAGCCACTTCCTGATACGTCGTGAAGATGGGGTAGAGTTCTTCGGCAGGCAGCTTACGCTGGTCAATCATCACGACGCCTTCATTGGTCCACTCCAAAGTCTGGAACATCGATGCCCTTCACCCTCCTTGCCGCCTCAACCAAGCCGTTTGCCGCAGTGATAGCAGAACTGGCTGACGGCATCCACTTCGGTGCCACACGCGCGGCACGCCCGCACCTTCTGAATGGTCGGCTGCCTCTTTTTTTCCTTGCTTTGGTGCCGCTCGACGAAGCTGACAAACTCTCTGGCCTGCACATGATGGGGATTGACTCGCAGGATCTCGCGCACCGCGATCAAGGCCTCTTCCAGTTTTCCTTCCTGGTAAAAGACGACTGCCGAGGCCATGAGGTCTTTGGCCTGGATCTCGAATGCCTTGATGCGTTGCAACTCAACCAGGCGCTTCGACGTGTTCTCCACGAAGGCCTGGATCTCGGCGTTCTGTGGAAATAAGCTGCGAATCCGTTCCAGGTCACGGGCGCACAGGTCGTACTCTTCCTGGTAAAGATACTTCTTAATCTGAGCGATGGAACCAGCCTTGATCTCCGAGTTCTTCAACTCTTCGGATCGTTGCCCAATCTTTCGTTCCACTTCCTGTTCATGTCCCAGGGGCCGCGGCGCAGTGATCTGGTCAAAAATGCGAACGTCCGGAAGCTGAACCACGTTCGGCGAAAAGGCGGGCGCTTCCAGGGGCTTTTTCGCTGTATCTTTCTTTGGTGCTGGCAGTCCAGGCGCAGGCTTCGCGAACGCTGGGGTGTTTTCGGCCTCCTTGAGGATGCTCGGCGCCATCTCGGTGAATGGTTTGATGACCGGAGCCGCTTCTGCAGGCGCAGGCGGCGGGGGCACGGGAGCTGTCGGAGCAGAAGGACTCTTCAGGGACGGGACGCTGGCCGGGGTGGCTGTGGACGAAGGTTCGACCACCGGCGACAGAACATGCTTCAAGGACTCTTGTGTGAAAAGCTCGTCCAATGAGCCGGGAAGAAAATCGCTGTTCGCGGGAAGAACTGACGGACGGGGCTCAAGAGGACCAGGCGCTGGAGGTTGCGGCGCCTTCGACTTTGCGGGCAAAACAGGCTTGTCCGCTGGAATCGGCTTGGAAACCTTCTCAGGAGCCAGCAACGACTCTACGGGCGGCGCCGACGCGTCGGCCTTGGCTTGATGGCTGCCCTGCCAGTCCTGAAGAGTTGTCTCTTTCTGTTTCAGCAGGTCAACCAGTGCGGAAATAGTTCTTTCCCGCATCGAGTCTGGTGGCCCGCCGGCTGCGGTGTCGGGAACGCCTCGGCGGCGCCGCCGTGGCGCATCGGGTGCGGCTGGCAAAGGTGCGGTTGGAACTCCCGCCGGTAGAGGCGCGGGCGGGAGGTCCTCAGGTTGCAACCCCAGCGCTGAATCCAGCGGGAGGGCGTGTGCTGGTCCTTTTTCCACCGGCTCTGTAAGGCAAGGCAATTCAGCCGCGGGTTTCGGCTCAACAATCTTCTTGTAGAGTTTTCTTTTCGAGAGCTTAATCGACGAGAGTTCAAGCAGCGCTTTGGCCTTCGAATTCTGGGGGTCGGCGGCAAGGACTTCAAGGACCAGCTCTTCACAGGCGCGGTAGTCATGAAGGCTGAAGAAGCGGCGTGCCTCAGACAGTTTTTTTTCAATGCCGGCCACGAACTCAGCGCGGTGCAACGCAACTACGTTGCCGTCGGGCCTCTCCATCTTATTCTGGGAGTCGCTGGGCATTTTCGGTCCTTACGGCTTCATAAAGGGCTGCCGCGTCCCCTTTCCCTGGACGGACCTTCGGAATTTGGGCCACTTTGACTGCCGTCACTTTGTGGCGCTGGCGCCATTCGATCAGGTCTCCCACCCGCACGGGACGGGAGCCCTT
>JAKEER010000567.1 GCA_022616615.1 Acidobacteriota bacterium | reverse complement strand
GGGCTCGACGTCACGACCCCGGAACCTTTGCCGGCAGAGCATCCGTTGTGGGATTGCCCGAATCTCATCATCACTCCGCACAACTCGGGGATGGCGCCCATGCGCCAGGTGCGGTTGATCGCCTTGGTGGCTGAGAATGTGCGGCGATATTCCAATGGGCTGCCTTTGTTGAATGTGGTGGATAAAGCCAGAGGGTACTGAGTCTGCGTACTTTTGTTCGTTTCAGAGATCGCATGCAGAACGAATGGGACATCGAAGAAACAGGAACAATAAGAATCATCGGCCGTCGTTCTGGCGAAATCGCTCCGACGCTGGAGAACGCCAGCGCACTGCTGGCGACGATGCGGCAATTGCGGGGCGGGCGTGGCATCTGTCCCAGGGGGGTTTACAGGTTTCGGTCGTTTGAGGAAGCTGATACGTGGATGATCAAAATGGTGGCGCAGAGTATTCGCGGGAGCCCTCGGTAGATGACCTGGTCCGCCTGTGCGACCACCTGAATGAAGAAGGCGCAAAATATGTCGTCATCGGTGGCTTTGCGATGCTGCTCGCTGGTTATCTCCGCACCACCGGCGATATTGATCTGCTGGTCGACAGTTCCCCGAGCAACATCGAGCGCATCAAGAAGGCTCTCGCTTATTTGCCCGATCATGCTGTGAAGGAGCTCGCGAACGACGAAGTTGCGAAATATACCGTGGTAAGGATCGCCGATGAGATTGTCATCGACCTCATGGAGAAGGCCTGTGATGTGACCTATCAGATAGCGGAGCCTGGTGTTCAGTATCGACCGATCCAGGGGGTTCAGGTTCCGTGTTTGCGGCCCGAACTGTTGCTCCAAACCAAGTTGAGCTTTCGTCCGAAGGACGCTGCCGACCGCCGGTTTTTGGAGCAACTGCTGGCCGAAGACCCGCATCAGCAGTCTGAGTAGTATCCTCATGAACTATCCTCTGACCCGCCGCAGGTTTCTTCAAACGGCCTGCCTGGCTGTGGCTTGGCGCTCCTACGCGCCTGCCTCCAGCGGTCCTGAATTTAACATTGGCATCACGACCAACACTCGCGGCGGCTGGGAAAAGGACCTCATTAAATCTTTCCGTGAATCTGCCGAGGTCGGTTACCGCGCGGTCGAAACCTTCTACTCCTACGTCTTGCCTTATTGGGACAAGCCTGAGGAGATGCAGATGATTCTTGCGGAATTCAAGCTTCGCTTCGTCACCGTTTCCAACGGCGCGCCGATGGCGATGCAGTTTGAAGATCCGTCCGTGGCGGACCGGATCATTGACGAGCACGTCAAGCTGGTGCGCTGGATCAAAGGCTTCGGTTGCACTCACCTGAAGATCAACACGGGCCAGCGCCGTCCTGAGGGCACGACCGACGCCGATCTTAGGCAGATGACGAAGACCATGAACGAGCTGGGCAAGCGGATCAGCGACGAGGGTCTGAAGTTTGGCGTGCACGCCCATCTCTGGACGCAACTGCAGGATCGTAAAGAAATCGACCAGCTCATGGACCTGACCGATCCGCGCCACGTCTATATGGTGCTGGACACGGGCCACATCAATATGGCCGGGATCGATCCGGTGGAGCTTACCAAGGTGTATACTGGCCGGATCGTGGAGTTTCACCTGAAAGATTGCAAGCCGGAAGATCGCGGCGGCCACAAAGGCCCGCTGCCGAAGCGCGAGGGTTATGCTGACAAAGGCAAGCGTATCTTTTACGAACTGGGCAAGGGCGGCGTGGACTTTCCCAGCATTCTGAGCATTCTGAAAAGGAAGCGCTGGAAAGGCTGGCTCACGGTGGAATTGGATTCCACGGACACGACCCCCAGAGAAAGTGCTGCCCAGTCGAAAAAGTATCTACACGAAGTTCTTGGATTGACGTTGTGAAGTGATTTCCTTGCTCGAAGCTCCAGTGGAAGCACGCACGGGATAATTTGATCGGGGCATGTTCCGAACTCCCGATCCCGAGCGTGTCCAACATTGCTCATTGGCAAAGCTCAACGGCACATCGCTTCTCATTTCACCACACCCGTTTCAGACCCAGGGCCCCGCGGAAGTCGTCGCTTTGAGTCCAGCGCGTCGAAGTGACCCCAGCCAACCACCGGCGTCTGACGGTGGGAAGCTTCCACCAAGATCTCTCTCGCCCCCGCAGCCAGCGCGCCACAGGCGCGCTGGCTGCGGTGGCGAGAGAGAAGAGCGGGCCAGCACTTCCAACCACTGGCTTACGCCAGCAGTTGGCTGAAAACTCTGTGACGGCCCTGGCTTCAAACCATGCCGAATTGCTTGTCTGTGGTGGATTTGATAGCTTGCCTGCGTTTTGAGGGGCAGACACCAACAACGGAATGACAAGATTGCTGTGACTCTTCGACTCTTCCTTCTTTTTGCCCTTGCAACCTTCCAGCTTTCGAAACCCTGCCAGGCTGAAGTCCCTCTGCCGACTCCGAAGGAGCATTATCAGAGTTTTGATGCGAGCCAGTCCGGTCTGCAACTATTTACCGAATTTATGGGCGAACTCGACCCGGCAACGCAGAAATTGCTGATGGAAATAGCCAACGCTCCAGATGGATCGAGTCTCGAGAAGATTCCTCGTTCCCAGGTGCTGTCGGGGCTTCGCTCGGTTGATTGGAAAAAGTGGAAGGCTCCCGTCCTCGAGGTCTTCCTGCATCACTCGAACGTGCTCGATGTGATTCCACCGAGTTCCAGGGAATGGATTCCCATCGTGCATGATGGGCTGTTGTATTTCCTCGACCATCTGGACCAGGATCGCCTGCTGAACCGGTTCCTCAACTTTGCCTACCTGCCTGCGGGCGGCGCCCGTGGCGACCGAATTCTGCAATTTGCTTCCCGAACACCCACGTTTCAGAAGATTGGACAAATCCTGGCGAGAAACACCGGTTTGGAGGCCGATATCCAGACAGCCCTGCAGACGCTGGAAAATACGGTGCAGACGAGTACGCGTGAAGAACTGGTTCGGGCCATATCGACCGATCTTGGCCGAGAGACCCTTGAAGCGCACGACATTCAATTTGCCGACCGCATTCTGGCGGAGGCCAGTGTTGGAGCTGTTATTCGGGCCAGCCTGCGAATGCCGGGGGAAAGCGAACGTCGAGAGGTGGTTTGCAAGGTCATTAAGCCCTATGTGCGCCAGGCCATCACGGAGGAAGGCGCCATCATTGACGAGCTTACGCGTTACTTCGAGCAGAACCGAGACTTCTATGAACTCGGCGAGATGCCGCTGTCTGAGATGTTTCAAGGCATTCGCAAATCCATGTCTGACGAAATCAGGGTCGAAGCCGAGCAGCAGAACCTGTTGCGGGCCGCCAGGTATTACAAAGACAACCCAAAGATTCTGGTTCCGCAACTCTATCCATTCTCAACGAACCAAGTGACCGTCATGGAGTTTGTGCGGGGTGGAAAGATCTCGAGTGCCTTTGGCGGCGATAGGCGGCAAAGGGGCATCATGGCCAGGCGCTTGAGTGATGCACTGACTTCGGATGTCGTCTTCTCAAAGCAGGAGGAGGCGCTGTTTCATGGCGATCCTCACGCCGGCAACGTCTTTCATGTGCTTAACGATGTGAAGGACCCCTACCGGATCGCACTGCTGGATTGGGGGTTATTTGGGCTTTTTACCCGCTCCCAGCGAGTACAACTGATTCAACTGATTCTGGGAATTGAGTTGAACGATCCGCGGCGGCTGAAGAAGCATCTGGGTGCTTTGGCGGAGGGAGAACTTTCCAAGAATCCTGAGAAGCTCGGGCGCCTGGATCGCGTCATTGAGGAAACACTCCGGCAGCGGTCAAAGCGCAGCAACTTCGATACGCTCGGTGACCTGATCGTTCGACTTGGGAAGGAAGGCTACGTTCTTCGTTTAAACATTACATTGTTCATCAAGTCGCAAGTGACGATTGCCGGCATCCTGGCGGGTCTCGACCCAGCGCTGAAGCAGGATGAGTATCTGATGAAACGCGCTGGCAGCTTGGTGCGGAAAGAGCTGCATAAGCGCCTCCTGTACACCCTCTGGTTTCCGGCCTGGAAGTCCAACAGCTACGGGAGCATGCTTTCCAACGAAGATGTCAAGGATGTGTTAGTGCACAACTTTGTCGGCTGGTTTCGAAAGTAAGGAGGATTTCGGGTGTGATTCATGGATGTCTAGCCATCTTCATTATCTGGAGAACTCGGGTCGCTGCCTGTGAGTCCGCTAAGTACGGCATCGAAGCTGTGGGGATCGGTCCGGAACGCCTGGAGCGCCTGATGGGCGTCCGGATAGCCACAATAGTTGCATTTACTGAGGATCGCAGAATATAGACGAAACTCGTTGTCTATCGAGAACCTTAATCGACCTCGGTTCCCCTCGCCCCAACGCGGGAAGAGGATGAAGGCTTGAGAAGCCTTCATGGGGTGAGGG
>JAKEER010000009.1 GCA_022616615.1 Acidobacteriota bacterium | reverse complement strand
TTAGGAATGTAGGGCTAACAGGCGGCGATCCTCGGCGTCTTCGGATATCAAACAGCGGGAACTTGGGCCGCCGAGAGTTCCTCGTCCTGACAGGATCCGCAACCCTCTCTCAGGTAACACGTCGAATATCCGGTCTCCCATCGAACAAGGACAGGATCGTCGTGTTGACCTTTGACGATGCCGTCAAATCACAACGGGCATTCGTCGCCCCACTCCTCAAGGATCTGGGTTTCGGCGCAACATTTTTTGTCTGCCATCGATGGATGTCGCAGGATCCCGAGCACAACCTCACTTGGCGGGAAATCGCAGAGATTCATCAAATGGGTTTTGAGATCGGAAATCACAGTTGGACCCATCCCCCTTTCTCCGTACCCAGAGATGCCGCCAGGCTCCCCGCTGAGTTGGCATTGGTCGAACTTGAGCTGCGCCAGGTTGGGGTTCCTCGACCAACCAGCTTTGCCTGGTGTGGGAATGTTTTTGGCCCTGAGGGTGTCCAACAATTGACCGACCTGGGTTACAGACTCGCGCGTCGCGGGATGCAGCCCGAGGTACCTTATGGCAAGATTGAAGTTGGACCTACCTTCAATCCCCAAAAACACCACCCCCTTCTGATCCCAACCACCGGTGACGCTTATCCTGGCTGGAGGCTGGAGCATTTTCGACGAGTTGTTGAACACGCTCAAAACGGTCAGATCGTTGTATTTCAGTTCCACGGCGTACCCGATCCCCATCCCTGGGTGAATACCCCACCTGAGCGCTTTCGGGAGTATATGGACTATCTAAAACAGCAGGGGTTTCGGGTGGTCGCTTTGAGAGACTTGGAGCGATATTTGCCCAACACTCTCCCACGAGATCCGCTTCTTAGAGCTCCGTTCTCGGGCCCTCCGAATCTAAGGCTCGTCTTGCCCACTGAAATGGAGGCCACTCGAGCCGAGTTGAGCTACTGGCTCAACAACATGATCTACTACCATCATTACACCCAGGAGGAAGTTGCAAAGGTTGCCGGTCTCAGCATCGATGTTCTAAGAAGTCGTGCTGAGGAACTGGGGCTTGACGAGAATTCGCAGGCTGAACCACATGGGACTCAAAAGACGATTCGGGTGCAACCCTATCCGGGGGGAAGGCACCCACGAATCGGTTTCCTGGAAGGGGCCATCCTTCCGCAGCGCGGTACAAAGGCCAGCGTTTTTTTGCCATGGGATCCGACCAGTTATGTCGTTATCGACCTTCCAGAGGCGATCTTCAGCAATCTAGGTCTAACTTTTCTGGGGCACACGCACATCCCTACGATTTGGGATGAGCGGAACATTTGGTTGGAAAATGTCGACTGGAAACGTAATCCCGATGGCAGTTTAACCGGAAGCCGAGTTCTTCCCAACAAAATCACCTTTGGGGCTTCGGTTCAGCCGGCCACTGGGAAGGTCGAGATGGACCTATGGCTGCGAAACGATTCTTCTGAAAGACTCAACGGCCTGCGCACGCAAATCTGCGCGATGCTTAAAGGTGTGCCAGACTCTAACGCATCGACGAACGACAACAAGATCTTCCGTAACCCTGTGTGTGCCGTAAGTTCAACGAAAGGGAGCCGCTGGATTCTAATGGCGTGGGATCGCTGTGGCCGCGCGTGGGGTAATCCTCTTGTCCCTTGCATGCACGCCGATCCGATATTGGCGGACTGTCGTCCAGGGCAGACCGTGCGCGTACGTGGACGACTGTGGTTTTACGAAGGTGATGAGATTCAACAGGAACTGGAGCGAGCGCGAGGCGAATTTTCTAGTTTGCCGACAAGGGATTCGGTAGTAGTCGCGGACCCTGAGCTGGGAGTAAGAGAATATCCGAGTGTCAGGAAATCGTATTCGCATATCAAAGACTAGTAGCGGGCCAGAATCTCAAACGGACCCATTCCCGGTAACAGCAACCGCGTACCGTTGGCTTCCTCTTTTATACCAGCGCCTGGTGTTTGCTTTCCCCGCATCCAAAGCACAGAACCGTTCAATCTTAGTTCGCGGGGTTTCTTACCAGCAATCAGAGGAATAAGCACCGAGGCTTTTGTGCCCTTCGGTAGGATTACTGCGAGATCGAATCGCGACTCAGTAGCCTCCCACGACACGGAGATGTCCCCCTGCACGGAAGGGAATATGCCTTTAGCCGAACTCACGCCGGCGGGGTGGGGTTCGACGGAGACCTGGCCGTAGCCCGGGGACACGCCACGGATGCCCAATACGTAGTGAATTAGATCATACCCGGGGGTAGCCGACCACCCGTGACACTGACTGGCATGAGGATTCCACACCTCCCAGAGGCAGGTGGCGCCCGCATCGATCATGTTTCCCCAGAGTTCGCGGACCAAGCCTACCATCCGATCGTACTCTCCAACATGCGCCAAGCCGGCATTGACCCAATGCATGAAGAACGGCTGGGCGCTTACCACATCGTGCTCTACATCAAACGGTGCGCTGGCTTGCTCGGATCCACCCTCGAACCCACGGGCATCGAGCTTGACGCGATCCTTATCGAAGATATAGGAGAGTATCCGAGGCCTCTTTTCTGGCGACGCAATGTCGAAAAGAAGGCAAAGGCTGTTCGAATGTTGAGAGACGCGGCGCGAACGAGAGCCCTCAACGTTCGCATCGACGTAAACTCCTCGCCGCTCGTCCCAGAGGCGTTCGTTGATCGCCAGCTTGATGCGTTTGGCCATGCTCGAATACTGTTGTTCGTGCGCTCGGTCACCTAAGAGTCCTGCCATTTGACTGACTTCAAGAAGGCTGTTGTAGAACAGCGCGTTAAGGATTGTGTTTTCACCTCGTTTATCGAGGACTACCCAGTCTCCAAAAATCCATGGGGGAATGTCCGATAACAACCCGTTCGAATTAATGTACCGTGAGAAGTAGTCCATCACTTTCACAGCGTTCGGATAGAACTCCTGAACGGCTTTGCGGTCCCCCGTGAATCGGTAGTACTCCCAAATACTGCTGACCCAGTGCAGGGCGAAGTCTTTGATCAATAGCCCGTGCACGATGTCGGCCCCCCCATCATTGCCGGGATAGAAAGCCGGAATCATTCCGTCGGAACGTTGCGCCTGGGCTATCTGCCTCAGGAACTTGGCCGCGAGCTTCGTGTCGCCAAAAACTGCATAGTTCACCTTCGTTTGGACGTACGCATCGCCCACCCATTGCCGCTGTTCACGATTGGGGCAGTCCTCGTAGGCATCGTGCATCGTTAGTTGCGTCGTGTAACGCGAAGCCTCCCAGATTCTATTGAGCACGGGATCGCTCGACTGAAAGGCTCCTCGATTGCCGACCGGGTAGCTCGTAAAGTTCGCCGCTACTTTCCGCAAGCGGATGGGCCGCGGACTGTTGCGGATGGTCAGCTGCAGATAGCGGAACCCGTCCCACTCAAATGTCTCAAACTGCTGGGCGCCGTCCTTCATCAGGTACCGGTTAACATGCAGGCCATTATGTGCTGGGCGTACCCGCCCATCGGCCAGCCCTTCGCTGACTCCTATGTCAACGATACCCCCCGCGATCCCGTCAAGCTCAATACGCGGGTATCCAGTCACTTCCCGACCGAAATCAAACACCACCACGGCACTGCAATTGACGGCACCGCTCCCTTGGTATAGTGAGGTTTGAATGATAGCTGCACCCTCAGGGCGCAAGAGCGACTCCGCGTTTTCGACCTTGCAGTTCTTCAGGGTTTGAGGTGACTCTTGGCTCATCTGGTGCGCCAGTGTGGGCGCACCACCGGGACTTAGATCTTGCACTTCCGCTACCTGAAGGACCTTGGCGGGTCGTATTTCCTCCTCAAGGAGCATGGGGATGGAGCGCGGAACAAGATTCTCCCAGAAGAAAAGATTCTCCAGTGGATTCTCACCGGACACCGAACTCATGACTTGTGCCGACTGCCAGCTCGAATCGTCGTGGTTCGGCAGATTCCATCCATTCACCTCTTTGGTAGCGTCATAGACTTCCACAAAGCCGAGCGCGCCGTTCACCCGCGGAGTGTGTTGCATCCAACTTCGAGCTCGCAGGGTCTTCCAACTGCTGTCACTGGCCAACATTATGGGTGCGGCATGAGAGGGTTGCACAACGCATTGGAACAAGAAGCCGGGCCGTCGCGTGAGGTACCACCCGGTATCCTGGCCATAGTAGTGGACCAAAGCGGCAATGACATTTCTTCCGGGACGTAAGTAGGGCGCAATATCGTACTCATCGTAGTACTGCCACACGAGATCGCTGCGAACGGGACCTCGTCCGACATAATGACCGTTGACGTAAAGCTTGTAGCGGCTGTCAGCGCTGATGTGCGCCACGGCGCGAACGGGTTTCTCCGTAAGGTCGAATGTCTTGCGAAAGTGAACAAAGATATTCATGAACGCGGCGGATCGATATTGGAAAGGGTTCGGCGGGCCCGGCGATTGGCCCGGTTCCCAAATCCATTCCGCTTTCCATTTTGCTGGAGGGATCTCGCACTGCGCGGGCCAAAGGAGGGGACCCACTAATGAGGCGGTCAGAGCAATTAACCTAATCAAGACGGCTGGAGCTTGCTGGCCCATTTCTCTTCTCCTCCCAAAGGAATTTCCCTTTCAGAACGGCTGGCCCCGCCTTGTATCATGTTGGAAAGATAATTTCAATGTACTGATTCATTGAGGAACCTGGTTTCATGCTTTAGAATTCTAGCCTCTGCACGGCTCACGAGGGTTGTGCTATCTCACGTTGCAGACAAGAGTGCGTCACGACTAGGTATTAGCACATGATTGTTGAGATCCCCATCTTGCTGACAAGCACTTGCGCTCGGCGTGCAGATTGCGATAATGCTTGCCGATGGGCGTAAGTCCCCAACACTACGTGGCAGTGGATCTGGGCGCGGAGAGCGGGCGAGTCTTCGTAGGTGCGTTTGACGGCAAGAAGATTGCCCTACATGAAGTCCACCGATTCCCAACCGGCCCGGTTTATGTTATGGACAGTATGCGGTGGGATATTCTGGACTTTTATGCGGAAATCGAGACCGGATTAGCAGCGGTGTGCGGACTGTACACAAGTTCACCTGCAGCAATCGGGGTTGACACCTGGGGTGTCGATTTTGGCTTGCTGGATCGTGATGAAGAGTTAATTACTTACCCTTATCATTATCGTGACCGCCGCACCGCCGGGGTGATGGAGAAAGTCTGCAATTTGATTTCGCGGCGGGAGATTTTTGAGATGACGGGCATCCAGTTCATGCCTGTCAATACGTTGTACCAACTTTACGCCATGGCGGTTTCCAATTCAGCCAAACTAGAACGTGCCGAGACTTTCTTGATGATTCCCGATATTCTCAACTACTGGCTTACGGGGCAAAAGGTCTGCGAATTCACGAACGCCACGACAACGCAACTCCACGATCCACGTAGGGGCTGGTCAGATTGGATTTTTGAAAAGCTCGGGCTGCCGTTAAGAATCATGCCAAAAGTGGTTCCGCCTGGAACTCTGCTTGGTCCCGTGCTGGCGGGAATCCGTTCGCGCACAGGGCTTTCCGGCGCGCGGGTCGTTGCCCCCGCATGCCATGATACGGCCTCCGCCGTGGTTGCAGTTCCGAGTTGCGGAGCGGACTGGGCTTATCTCAGTTCGGGAACTTGGTCGTTGCTGGGTGTCGAGGTAAAAGCGCCCATCCTAAGCGAGGGAGCTTTTCGCAACAACTTCACGAATGAAGGCGGAGCCGGGAGTACCTTCCGTTTCTTGAAGAATATTAGCGGCTTGTGGTTGGTACAGGAGTGTCGTCGCGCCTGGGCCGCTTCAGGGAGAGATTTCAGCTATTCGGAACTTACGGAACTTGCATCACATGCCCAGCCGTTTGTTGCCTTAATCGACCCAGACGACCAGGTGTTCCTCCAACCCGGAGAGATGCCGGAGCGAATTGAGTCCTATGCCGCACAGAAAGGGCACGGTCTTGCTCGCGATCCCGGAACGATAATTCGAGTAATTCTCGAATCCCTGGCCCTCAAGTATCGTTATGTCTTGAAACAGATCGAATCAATCTCTGGCCGAGAAATTAGGACCATTCACATTGTTGGCGGCGGATCGGAAAATCGGCTCTTGAATCAATTCACTGCTGACGCTACAAAGAAACTTGTGTTGGCGGGCCCGGTAGAGGCTACGGCTCTAGGCAACATCCTGATGCAGGCAGCCGGATGCGGAGAAATAGGCAGCTTGACTGAGGCACGTGCATTGGTACACAGCTCGTTCGATATAGCTACCTATGAACCTGCTTCCACAGCGCCATGGGACGACGCTTATGAGAGATTTGTGCGCATGGTCGAAGCAGAGGAGAAAAAAGTAATACGACAATTCAAGTAAAAGACCGCTTAGCCCGGCTCAGAGCCGATGGGATAGATCATGCCGATCACATCAAAAGATAAACTATCGAAACATTTGGGGAAATCTCCCAGCGCGACTTGTACCCTTAGGATACGTTCACACTACAATGCGCTTAGGCCAATACAAAAAAGGCTAGCGGACTACATTAATGCGAACCGAGAGGCTCTTCCGGTACTGGATTTGAAGCAACTAGCGCGCGGGGCCAGGGTGAGTTCGGCGACGGTCACTCGATTCTGCCGGACGATTGGCTTTGCCGGCTTTCACGAGTTCAAAATTGCGGCGGCGCAGGAACTGGCTTCCGTGCCGCTTGTCTTTGAGGATTTCGATCCAGATGATAATGACGAGAGCCGGATCAGCAAGGTATTTGCAGCCTACATCCAGAGCCTTATCGATACGCGAGCCATAGTCTCGATTTCCAATCTCATGGAGGTGGCGGATCGCATCAACCGTGCTCGTCAAGTCAGCGTGTTTGGGATTGGCAGCTCCGGCTTGATTGCCGCGGCGGCGAGTCACCGGTTTGCCCTTCTGGGCGTTCCTTGTCAAGCGCACACTGACCCTTACGAGCAAGTCATCGCAGCATCCCTTCTGACGGGCGACGATGTAGCAATCGGCATCTCGCACTCGGGCACCTCTCGTATCACGGTAGATACAATACGCCTGGCAAGAAAAAGGGGGGCCTTCACGGTAGCGATCACCAACCACGCTAATTCCCCGCTTGCCCGCGTTGCATCTCTGAGCCTGCTAACCTCCTTGCGCGAGCAAAAGGTGCACGTCGCCACTTTGACATCAAGGGTGGCACAATTGACCTTGATCGACTGTCTCTACATCACACTCGTTGCCCGAAACGAGAAAAAGTTCACAACAGTGGTTGAGTTAATCGAAAGGGAGCTTCGCGAAAAGCTGCGTGAGTTTGCCGGGCCGGGAGGGGCGTAGCGCATCGATTAGGGTCAGCCAAGCCCACGCATTCTATTTCTGCTTCGGTGTGGGAAGAATCAAAAGCCGCTCCCAAGACAGACAGTCTTAACAGAGTGGACTCACTGGCGTCCAGTGCGAGTGAGCGCGTTTTTAAATGCCAACATCGCCCGGTTCGGAAAAAACCGTGGTGCTCTCTACCTACGATTGCTGAAGGTCCACAACGATTTTGCCGCATTCGTACAGGGGTAGCACCTCATTAAGAAACTTTCGATGTACCGGATGCTCTTGATACGCCAGCAGATCAGATTCGCTAGCGAATTCCATGTACAGCGCACAGTGAAAGAGGTCCTGTTTGAGTAGCGGACACGCGAGAAAGTTTTTGACAGTCGGAATGGTGGCGAGTACTTGCGAGCTGTCTATGCAGCTGGTCAAGAGTTCCGGTGCCTTGAGCTTGATACACACTATGTGTCGAAGCATAAGAATCTTTTCTTTCCTTCTCTGTGCAAAAGTTTCAAGGCACTCTGAGAACCCGTGCTGAATGTTGACCATCGATCTGTGGTCGTGTCGCCCACCAACTCGAATGGCTCAGCTACTTAGGTACCTCGGTGGGGATCGATCCGCATTTGTTTATGACACATTCCACAAATCCAAGGCGTTTGCACTGAACAGCAATTCGGTCTCCCACATGAACCGTTAACAGCGGCAGCGGTGAACCGGTCAGAATGACTTGGTCCTGCTTCAACTGGAAACCGAAATCGCCCAATCGGTCGGCAAGCCACACCAGGGATTCTAACGGACCCCCACTGACTTCGCTTCCGGCCGCAGTTCCAAGGATCTTTCCATTTTTACAGATGGAAATCTCCTCGTTGACTAGTTCGCAGGGGTCGCAAGCGCTCGTTTCCTCAAGTGGCAAGACAACTCCGGCATGAAGCGCGTTGTTGGCGATCAATTCTTCTGCCGTCGGAGTCCGCCTGCGAAACACGTAATTGTGCAGCTCAATCACAGGGAAACCCGAAGCTATGGCGCGTTGTCGGTTTTCACGCAACCATGCGCTGGTTGGGATCTCTTCGCGAAGTCTGAACGCAAACTCTCCCTCTACAGCGAGACATTCGAATTGGCTGGGGTCGAGTATGCTACCTGACGTGCGCATCTCACTGGCAAACACGTGGCCCCAAACCGGCTCATCAAGGCCTAGCTGGGTTCGGATCGCTGCAGTGGTGCAGCCCACTTTATATCCTGCGAGGGCCTCGCCTCTTCGAATGCGAAGCTGTGCGATCTGAATTTGCAGATCGTACGCTTCCCTCGTCTTCAGCATGACCGCATTATTGCGAAACATGCCGCCAGGGCGATGATTGTCGTAGTCGGCTAACTGGCGCTGTGCTAGCTTGAGGATCTTGGACTTCATGGGCTCAAGAATATGCGCTGAGAGAACTCAATCGCAGGTAGCCCCGGTCTGCTCGCCTGCATGCCAGATCAGCCGAATATGTTCTTCCTCTGGTTGACTCTCGTCCGAATCTCCATCAGCGCTTCCAACTCCCCTGGCGGCAAGACGAAGGGTTTTCCAATCTGCCGGACATACATCGTAATTTGGGCGTTGTGTTCAAGAAGCTCCATTCGTAAGGCAGCTTCACGCAGGTCAGTACCTATAGTTAGCGCACCGTGATTCTCAAGCAAAAAGCTGTCATGGCTTTGAAGGTAGAGCTTCAAATGCTCCGCGAGTTTCTCTGTCCCCGGCGTCGCGTACGGAACAAGGGCAACGGGACCCAGCAGAACCACCATTTCTGGCAGCATCAACGCGTCAAGCGGCACGGATGCGGCAGCAAAGGCAGTCGCACTAGGAGGATGAGCGTGAACCACAGCACGAATATCCCCGCGCTCATGGTAAGCCATACGATGCATGCTGAACTCTGAGGTGGGGATACCGTTCCCCCTGAGCTTGTGGCCGTCCATGTCACAGAGGACGATGTCATCCGGGCCTAAAGCTCCTTTGTCTGCTCCATGACGAGTGCACAACAAGCGATCCTCGGAGATCCGGACGCTTATGTTGCCCGCCAAGGCCGCGTGGTAGTGCCGGGCAGACAGGTAGCTGCCGAAGCTGATGACTTCGCTCTCCGCCGCCACTAGATCATCGGAAGTAATCTGATCGGCAAGTATCTTTCGCATTTTCCCCTTTGCGTCTCATGAATTATGTTGCCGTTCTCATCGTGGTCGCTTTTTACCGCCTATGCTATCGACTCGCACTCGCGGTGCTTCCTTTTTCAACGCTTTTTAGGAGCTTCACGAATTCTCGCATGAATGCCGGGTGATCAGGCCAGGCACGAGAAGTTATGAGGTGGTCATCCACGACGACTTCTTTGTCCACGTAATTTGCCCCTGCCGCAATCACCTCAGACCGAACAAGGTGATAAACGGTAATGGTGCGATTTTTCACCACCCCTGCGGTGGCGAGGATCTGACCAGCATGACAGATTGCCGCCACTGGCTTTCTGGCTGCGAAGAAGGCTTTCACAATCTGCTGCAAGGTTTCGTTGTAACGGATGTATTCCGGTGCTCGGCCGCCGGGGATCACTAAACCAGCGTAGTCGCCAGGCTTGACCTCCGCGAAAGCGATATGGGGCTGAATTCGATAGCCAAGCTTCTCCGTGTTGGTTTCCCACTCGGGTTCGAAGTCATGAACCACGGAATGCAGGATCTTCTTCGTTGGGGCTGCGATGTCGACTTGGTAGCCTTCTTCAGTCAACCGCTGGTAGGGATACATTACTTCCAGCGCCTCGGCTCCATCTCCGGTGACCATCAGAATTTTGGGCATAGTTCCCTCCAGGTGTCGCGAGATCTGGACTGCCAGTTTACTACAATCTTCGGACTTGTAAACGACATTCTTTGTTGCCTTGACAAGGGAAACTTAATTTCTTACCCTCCCCGTAGCCTTAAGGATGGTCGTTGGAGCGTGCCTGGCCGTCAGAGGGCTCGGTCTTTGGGATTGCGGGCGATGGATAGGCATCGCATAGGGGACGAAGGAGGCTGTGGAATGAGTTTCGCTCGGTTGCCTTTCTTGCCCCTTACCCGACGGGAGCTACTGAAGCTGCTGCCGGCGAGCGCGGCGGGCTGGGCACTCACGTCGCCGATGCCGGAAGAACGGGCTCAAGCCGCAGTAGATGCGCAGGCGCTCCGCCTTTCGACCTACTTCATGGCGACCGAGTACGAACGGTACCTCAGCACGGACGATGCCATCGACGAAGTGATCCGCGTTTGTAAGGGATACGGCATTCCTCGAATCTACCTGGAGACCTTTCGCGATGGATTTCAGCCGGCCAAGGCGGTAGTTGCTCACGTACGGGACCGCTTGCGCGCGGCCGGTTTCGAGGTGGCCGCGGCAATCTGCACGACCCAATATGGAGTTCCCGGAAATGCGTTGACTGACTTCGCCTGCCTGAGCCGTGAGCAATCACGAAAAGAGTTGGAGCAGATGTTCCGCTTCGCGGCCAGCCTGTTCGATGAAATCTTGATCGACGAATACATTTGGTCACACTGTACATGTGAAGTGTGCACGGCCGCGAAAGGAGAGCACAGGTGGACCGAGTTCCGTTGCGCTCAGCTCCGCCAGGTGTGCCGGGATTTCGTGATCGCCCCAGCGCGCGAGGTGAATCCCAATATCCGGCTAATTTATAAGTTCCCAGCCATGTATGAGGAACTTGCTCATCAGGGGCAGGACATCGATTTCGTGCTGCAAGACTTCGATGGCATCTGGGTTGGTACGGAGATTGGGCCTTTTGCCGAATCGCCGCAAAACCTGCTCCGAACTCAAGGGCCCTACCGCGCTTTCTTTTATATGCGCTGGATGTTGGAAATGGGAGGCGCGAAGACAGGCGGGGCTTGGATCATGCCTCTGGCAGATTCGGGCCATTTGAGGGATACGGCCTATCAGTCCATTCTCGCGGGGCCACCCGAGCTGGTCCTTCATCCTTATGGCGGGATCAGCCGGGATTACCACTGGGCCTTGCCCACCGGCAAAGGCCAGTTTCCCGAGCTGTTGAGGGACCGTCCCGAGCTGGTCAAGCTGGCCACAATCGTAAAGAACAATCGTCCGCGGGGCCTCGCCGTCGCCCGGCCCGCGCGCGCTGAGCCCTGGGACTTCGGCAAAGCTTATGACTCGAATGTTTTTGACTATATAGGTCAGCTGGGAATCCCCCTGCTTCCTATGCGTGACCTCCCGGATCGCGCAGAGGGTTATTTTCTGTCCCTGCACACGCGCTCGCTGCCGGATTACAAGGAGAAGATCCAAGGTCTTGCCCACAATCTCTCCCCCATACTGGTGACCGACGGCTTCGCTTCATTGCTCGATGCAGAGTTCCTCGAAAGACCCAATGTTCAAGTCATCGAAGCAAGCGTTCCTGAGCCCCACTTAAATGACCATCGCAGGCATACCGATCCCTATGATATGCAAATGCGCCTCCGTCCAATCCCGAGGGACAAGGTCTGGGGCGCTCTGGCTGACGATACTGGATGGGATGTCTCAATGCGATATGCAGCCGATCCGCAAATGGCAGCGAAGGTATTCAGTCTGGCGTCGGGTATTCCCGAACCCTTTAGGCAACACCGGCCCCAGCTGCTCCGCGCTCCCGTGCCGCGAGATGGACAATTTACCAAGCCCAGTATTCCCTTCATCGAATCTCTCCGAGATCAATTCTTAGAGCCGTTTGAATTAGCTCTTCGGGGACCCATGCGGGTCAGCCTGCACCCTTTGGGGAAGGAGTTTGTCGCGCTGCACAATTTTAATCCCTATCCGGTAACTATGTGGCTTGCTTGCAAAAACGGCTCCCGTCTTGAACCGGTGGTGAGATTACCGGGGACGGCCCGCATCAATGTTGGGCGAGACAAAGAGGGCTTCACAGTCGAAATTGAGGCGCACTCACTCACATGTCTCCGCCTTGTCAACTAAGCTACGGTCAAAGGTCGCGGAGGGTAAAAAGGCTCAAGGTTCGATCACCATTTAAGGAAAACCGAAAGATGCAGAGACCCGACAGAGGATATCAACGTTTCCCGGTTGACGACAGTTCACCAGATTCTGCGAAAAAGCATCTGTATCTCCCGCCGTGGAATGATGCCGATACGTGTAAGCCCGGCCGTCAGAGGGTTCGGTCTTCGGGATTGAAGGCGATGATAGGCATCGCATTGCGGACGAAGGAGGCTGTGGAATGAGTTTCGATCGGTTGCCTTTCTTGCCCCTTACCCGACGGGACCTACTGAAGCTGTTGCCACAAGGGATCGCCGGTTGGGCACTTCCCCTGGTAGCGGATAAGCTGCCCATGGCCCCGAGCGGCACGCAAGCCCCTGAACCAACAGAGAAACATGATTGGCTTGCGAAGTGGATTTGGTGCGACGGAGAGCCTGCCCCCCTGAACTTCTATCTGTACTGTCGAAGGGCCTTCACACTCCAAGGTGCAGCAGCCCAAGCCACCACTCATGTTGCAGCCGATAGTCGCTACAAGCTGTTCGTCAATGGCATGTTTGTGGGCCGAGGACCCGCACGATGCGACCAGCGGTGGCAATACTACGACACCTACGATGTCCGGCCCTTCTTGCAGCAAGGAGAGAATGTAGTTTCGGCGATCGTCCACCAGTACGGGGCGCCGTCGCACAGTTATACGCTCGGGCGAGGGGGGCTCTTCCTGGACGGGGAAATGCGAGAACGAAGCGGTCGTGTCGTGCGGTTCGACACCGACGGGAACTGGCGAGTGCTGCCTGCTCCGCCGTGGGATCGGGAGAGCCCGCGCACTTGTGTGGCGGTGATGTGGCAGGAGATTTACGACGCGCGGAAGGAGCCCGTGGGGTGGCAACGGCCAGGATACCACGATTCCCATTGGCGGCGGCCCGTGGTTTTGGGAACTCATCCGGTTCTCCCGTGGCAGAATTTGATTCCCCGGGATATTCCTTTCCTGCTCGAGCAGGAAATGTTCCCGTCGGGCATCCTAAACTCCGGCATCGCGGATCCAGCGCCACCGGCGCTGCGCCTCGAAGTCCCAAGGCTGCTTGGACGGTCGGATGGGCAAGTCGCGTATTTGTTTGCGTACTTGAATTCGCCAGTTAGGCAAGAAGTAGCCTTCGCGGTCCGCGGCCGAGAAGGCATGCCACCCATGTTGGCCCGGCTCTGGCTTAACGGCGAAGGCCCTGCCCAGCCACAAGGTCCTCCACTTGGACCGACGCCGTCGACGAACATTCTCAATTTGCGAAAAGGGTGGAACGAGCTCTTGCTCAAACTGGGACGCTTCAGCCCTGCCTGGTACTGGGAACTCGCGCTCGGACCTGCCCCGAAACAGCAATTCACACCGATAGAATGGTATGCGGACCCGGATCCTGGTACTCGCACCGGTCGTGCTTGGATCGCAGGTCCATATGGGGAGTTGAGACCGGGAACGCCAGGCGGGCCTGGTGCCTTCGAGCAAGCCTACGAACCAGAGAAGGTAATCCTTGGCCGCTCTGCGGGGACCCCCGTGCACTTACCAGGGAAAATTGTGGAACTCGATATGGGGCCACCTAAGAACGTGGCTTTGCTGATAGCCACGGAGAATCGGCGCCCTCAGCCAACCCACGGCATACAAAACATTCATAAGCTGCTTCATTCGGGAGAGGGACCTGTCCTGGTCTCGACGGCCGCCACCGATGGCCCAGTCTACGCAACACTCGACTTTGGAAAGGAAGTAGCAGGTTATGTTCGTCTGCGCCTCAACGGCGTGGCCGGTGGAATCGTGGATCTTGGTTATTGTGAGACGCTGGTTGACGGTCACGTCGACACGTTACGCGATAACTGGAGCTTCGCTGATCGATACATCATGCGCGACGGTCCGCAAGAGTGGGAGCTTTTTTTCTGGAAAGGGTTTCGCTATCTCCAGTTGACCTTTCGCAACTGCTCGAAGCCAGTCGAAGTGGAAGCCGTCAGACTCCTGTTCACCTCGTATCCTGTGGAATACCGGGGTTCGTTTGAGTGCTCGGATCCTCTACTGACCAAGATTTGGGAAGTCGGTCGCTGGACCCTGCAACTCTGCATGCACGACGCCTATGAAGATTGTCCCTGGCGCGAACAGGGTCAGTGGTGCGGAGACGCTCAGGTCGAGCTCAGCGCCAACTACGCCACTTTTGGGGATGTTGCCCTCGGTACCAAATGTCTGCGTCAGATCGCCCAAGGCCAGAATGAGTCAGGAGCCCTGCCCGCCGAGTACCCGGCGGATGTGGCTGTCTATCCCACACGGCAATCCGTGCCGTTCGGGATTCCTCCCTTCATGGCCCAGTGGGTGACTATGCTGTTGGAGCACTATCGTTACACAAGCGACTCAAAGCTGGCTTCCGAGTTATATCCGAATCTGGTCCGCGTGATGTCCTATCTCGCTCGGTTTATCGACGAAGACGGGTTGTTGAACAACGTTCCGGGGTTCGGATTTCTGGATTGGACGCCCGAACTGATGGGGTCGCCTCAGGGCAGCGACGGAGAACTTACAGGAATTAACTGCCATTACCATCGCGCGCTGTTGGATGGCGCGGCGCTGGCAGGTGTCGTCGGCGAGACCGACCAACAAAGCGAATGGCTGAACAAGGCGGAGAGACTGAGACATGCGATCAATGCGCGGCTGTGGTCCGAGGAACACGGTGTCTACGCGCATGCACGGAAAGGCGGCCGATTAGACCCCAAACTCGCAGTGCACGATAGCATTCTGGCAGCCTATGCAGGTGTGGCTCCGCCGGACCGTGTCTCGACTAGTTTTCGAAATCTGTTTGGTCAACCACGGCAAGACGTAGTTCAGATTGGCACGCCGTATTTCTACTATTTTTACCTGCAGGCGCTGCGGCTGGCGGGTTTGCACCAGGAAGTGCTTGAGGCGACCCGTCGCGCGTACGGGAAGATGCTGGAAGCGGGCGCAACTACCTGGTGGGAACACTTTGGTGGATTTGCATCGCTCTGTCATGCCTGGTCCTGCGCGCCAAATTCTGATCTCTCTGCTTATGTATTAGGCGTTCAGCTCACTGAGCCGGGCTTTGCATCATTTCGCGTGGAGCCGTATCCTGCCGACCTCAATTGGGCCAGGGGGGTTGTGCCTACGCCGCGCGGGGATGTGTCGGTCAGTTGGAAACGCGAAAATTCAGCATTCGAACTCAATGTTACCGCGCCGATGCAAGCAGTTGTCGAACTAAGCGTACCCGCCGACAGCCTGCAGTCGACTCATTTCACCGGTAGCAGGACGCCGGACAGACAGAGGTTCAGCAGCGGCCGAACGCGCTACTGGGTTCAGGCTCCGGGAACATTCCGCGTCCGCGCCAAAGGATAAGGCCAATGCGAGTCTGGCGTCCGTTCGCTGCAGACAAATCCGCGGGAGGCAGACATGAACGTGAACATTAAAACAGCTTTCATCGTTATATGGAGCTTTCTAACGCTCTTCACCACGGGAGGATTAGAGCGGCGAGCCAGAGCGGCAACTGTCGAGCAGGAGCCGGAATACGTCATTTTTCAGTTGGGCGAAGACAACAGGGACTTTGAGATCCTGCTGCCTGAGATCAAGGCTGAGTTTGGCGCCAAGCCGGCGGGAAGCTCCCGCTATGTTGGGTTCGGCGCTGCCCTGATGACATTAAAGACCCCCATCGAAGAACTTCGACGCCAGGTCGTGCGTGCATTGGACTTGGCGGAAGAGACCGGTCTGCCCGTACTGCTAAAGCTTGACGATATGAACTTCACCTTGGAATACGCGGATCCCTCCATGGGTGAGTGGACGCAATTCCCGAAGCCAGGAGAAACGCACGGCCCCGCGGCGAAGCACTACTGGCTGAATTGGGGGAACTGGATGGCTCTCCCGCCAACCCCGAACTTCGAATCAGCGGAGTTCCGCCGTGAAGTCGAAAAGCGCATTAAGGAGGGTGTCCTGCCTCCGCTCTTGGACCGACTCGTCCGATGGAAGAAGCTGAACCGAAGCTACCTCTTTGCTGGGATATGTGTAGGCTGGGAGACTGGGATTCCCGAGTACCGCCCCCTCCTGCACACTGCGGTTCTGCCTCGTGACGAACAACGAAAAATCAGCATGACGGAGGAAGAACGAGGTGCACAACTCGGCTACGCTAGCCTCTACACAAGGGGGTGGACACTACAGAAAGTTCAGGACAGGGCGCGAGCGGTAGGCAAGAGCGTTGAAGACGTGACTACGGAACTGCTGTTCCAAGTGATTCACGACTACACGGCCTTCTGGGCCAAGACGGTTCATGATGCAGGGATCCCAAAGGAGCGCATATTCACGCATGGTGTGGCTTGGGAATCTATATCAGCCGAGCGGTTGCCCGGGGCGTGGATGCGAAAGAGTAGTCGTGTCCCGCCAATCTGGGTGAACGTCAATCGCTACAGTCGTCCTGGATATACCGTTGGAGCTGGACAGTTCGAGCCGGAGGCGTTGGGTCGGCTGCTCCGGGCCGCAGGCGCTACAGACGGCTGGGGCGCAGTGGAGGCTTATGTCCGCGGCGTGGAAGACGAAGCCGCCTTTGCGGCATACCTTGGGCAATTGTTCGGGAGTGGGGCTCAGGTGGTGGACATTTTTGGCTGGACAGCCACGGGGAGCCCCTACGATCCAAAGCGAGCTCCTGGGGCACTTCGTTCGGTCCACGCTTGGTTGGATGGCCAGAAGCTACCTCAGACGGCC
>JAKEER010000566.1 GCA_022616615.1 Acidobacteriota bacterium | reverse complement strand
GAAATAAAGTGCGCAGAAGTTCCCCTCCTTGGTTAAGGAGGGGATGCCGTGGCCGACGGCCACGGCGGGGGTGGTTCGTCGTTGCGGCCGCACATGATGCCCGCTGCGAAGCCCACCACCCCGCGCTGGCTGACACCGGCGCTGCCCCTCCTCAGCCGAGGGCAGCCGAGGAGGGGTTTTTTTCGGGCAGGTTATTTCTTAACGCTGCCTAAGTTAAACTGAAGCCATGAACACCAAAGTTGCAATTAGCGTCGAAGAGTATTTGAGAACGAGTTTTGAGGAAGCGGACTGCGAATACCTGGACGGCGAAATTGTGGAGCGGAACATGGGGGAGTTAGCGCATGGCATCATTCAGACCCAGCTTGCAATTTTGCTCAGCCAGTTGGGTATTCCCTTAGGCCTTCAAGTTATCGCGGAAATCCGAGTTCAGATCAGTCGGACGCGTTTTCGAGTCGCTGATATAGCAGTCTGGCGATCAGGATCCATCGGCACTCGAATTCCCACAGTGGGCCCGTTTCTGGTAGTGGAAATTCTCTCGCCCGAAGACCGGATAGTTCGCATGCAGCCCAAGATTCAAGAGTACCTGGGCATTGGCGTGGACCACGTTTGGCTGATCGATCCCTATGATAGAAAAGCTCTGTCTTACTCGAAACAAGACCCGGTTGGAAAGCTGGCTGATGTTCTCAAGACTGTAAGTCCTCAACTCGAAATCCCTTTGGAAATACTCTGGCAGTGCCTGCCCGCGTCGTAATATGGGTGGGCTTCGCTTCATTCCGTTCATCATTTTTCACGACAATTCCCGCCAAGCTGCTACAATGCCGCACATTCAAAAAGCCAGTGGGATCAGGCGCCGCACCGTGCCGGCTCTTGAGTTGCGTGATTGAGCACCCGCCAAGCCACGCCCACTGCGCTTTCCATAATCCAATTTAACTGAGGAGACATCCGGCCATGCCTTGGTCGCAACTCTACACCCCGCTGGGAAACCTGTTGCTTTCAGCTCTCGTTGCTGCGCTTCCGGTTGTGGTTCTCTTGGGAATGCTGGCGTTCTGGCACGTGCGCGCTCACCTCGCGGCTCTGGCTGGCCTGGCCACGGCATTGCTGGTGGCGATTGTCGTTTACGGCATGCCTATTCCACTGGCTTTGGCGGCGGCCGGTAACGGAGCTGCGTACGGTCTGTTTCCGATTGGCTGGATCGTTTTGAGTGCCATCTTCGTTTATGACCTCACCGTCATGACGGGAAAATTTGAGGTGGTCAAGCAAACGATTGCCGGGCTGGCCAGTGATCGCCGCGTCCAGGCCCTGCTGATCGGGTTCAGCTTTGGCGCCTTTATTGAGGGCGCAGCCGGATTCGGCACGCCGGTCGCTATCTGTGCCGCCATGTTGATCGGGCTGGGCTTCAAGCCTCTGCCAGCCGCCGGCCTGTCGCTGATTGGCAACACGGCGCCGGTCGCTTTCGGGGCGCTGGGCACGCCCATCATTGCGCTGGCGGGCGTCACGGGCCTTTCCCTCATGGACCTGAGCGCCATGGTCGGGCGGCAGCTTCCGGTCTTTTCGGTCATTGTCCCTTTCTGGCTGGTTGGGGCAATGGCGGGAAGAAAGGGAATGATGGAGGTGTGGCCCGCCTGTTTGGTTTCAGGGCTAGCGTTTGCCATTCCGCAGTATGTGGTGAGCAACTTCTACGGGCCTTCGCTCGTCGACATCGCTTCGGCGATTTTCTCCATTTTCTTTCTCATCCTTCTCTTGCGTTTCTGGCAGCCCCGGGCAATTTGGCGCTTCAGCCATGAGTCGGCAGATCTGGACAATGGCCCCGTGGGCACGCCGGGAACAGTGGCAGGCGTGGCGCGAAGGCCAAGCTCCTCTGCCGCGGTGGGTGGCTCGCAGCATCCCTCCCGCAAGGAAGCGTGGACTGCCTGGATGCCGTGGATCATTCTCTCCGTGCTGGTCTTCCTGTGGGGTGTGCCGCAGTTCAAAAACTATCTGAACAGTGTTTCGATTGTGAGGGTTTCAGTGCCCTTTCTCGACAAGGCCGTGTTGCGCACGCCGCCAGTCGTGGCGGCTCCTAAGGCAGAGGATGCGGTCTTCACTCTAAACTGGCTGTCAGCCACCGGAACAGGACTCTTGCTGTCAGGCATTCTCTCCGGGTTGCTGCTGGGTATCAAGCCGGCGCAACTTTTTAGGACCTACATCAAGACACTGATGAGGGTTCGCACCTCTTTACTGACCATTGCGGCGATGATGGCGCTGGGCTTTACCACGCGCTATGGCGGTCTGGACGCCAGCATGGGGCTGGCCTTTGCCAGCACCGGTTTCCTTTTCCCGTTTTTCTCGCCCATGCTCGGTTGGCTCGGCGTAGCGCTGACCGGTAGCGACACTTCGTCGAACGTTCTTTTCGGAAACCTGCAGCAAATCTCAGCGCAGCAGCTGGGCATCTCGCCGGTGCTGGCGGCCGCCTCCAACAGCTCGGGTGGCGTGATGGGCAAGATGATCGATGCGCAAAGCATTGTGGTCGCTGGAGTCGCCACGGGTCAGCAAGGCGGCGAAGGAGATATCTTGAGGTATGTCTTCTTCCACAGCGTCGTGTTGGCTGCGCTGGTGGGAGTACTGGTGATGCTGCAAGCTTACGTCTTTCCTTGGATGGTGCCAGGGTAGGAGAGACGAAAGGCGAAAGGAGCAGGCAGATGTAGCGCAGACCGTGTTTTGTGCGGTCTGCGGGCTGTCTTCAACCTTGCCGGACCACGGTTCCGGAGGGGCAAGTTGACACGGACTGTCTCATCGGAATGGTCAAAGCCTATATGAAGCAACCGCGATGAGATTTTCAACCTGGCTTACTAAGTAGTACCTTTCATAAATTCGATCACGTATTTGGCTCACAGGTTTACGGCATCCACGGAGGGGATCCCGCTGCCATAACAAATACGTTAGTGTGTTTCTGAAACGGTGTAACTCAGTACTGAGTTTCATAAGTACGGTAATCGCCAGCTCTCCGCCAGACCTCTTACCGCGCGGAGAGGAGACTCCGAATACAGAGGCGGCCACTCCTGGGAGCGCGGAGGTCCAGTCCCCTGGCGCACCGCAGGCACGCTCTGGAGATTGGACATTTTGATCCCCTCCTCGGCTGAGGAGGGGCGGGCGATGGCACAGCCAGCGCCGGGGTGGTGCGGCCGACCCTTCCGGAAACATCCAATCGAACGTTTCGTGCCGAAAAGCTCTTGCTCGATACGAAAACGCGTGAATGACGGTTCTCGGTGCATCCTTCAGACCACCCCCGTGCCGCTGCGCGGCACATCCCCTCCTGATCTCAGGAGGGGAGCCAGAAAGACGTCCAGTTCGCTCCGGGCGCGCCGACGGGCGCGCCAGATGCGGACAAGACGTCCGTGCTCCCAGGCATTCCCAGCCCCGCTCTGAGAGCTCGTCCCACCCTTAAGCAGCCTTCGATCTCCGCCGAAGCTGATTCGGTCAGTCTCCCCTTTTCCTGTGCTAGAATTCCGGCAGGAGTTGGTGTATGTCTACACAGCCGAAGGGTCGCTATACCGCCGAAGAGTACCTGGCTCTGGAACGAGCTGCGGAATACAAGAGTGAGTTTTATGCCGGCGAAATCTTCGCCATGGCAGGCGCCAGTGAACAGCACAATTTGATTGTCGCCAATCTCGTGCGTGAGTTAGGTCTGCAACTGAAGAAACGACCCTGCAAGACCTATCCTAGTGACATGCGGCTCAAGGTGGCTCCCACCGGCCTCTATACTTACCCTGACGTCATGGTCGTCTGCGGCAAGGTCTGGTTGGACGATGAGCAACAGGACACCGTGCTGAATCCCACGCTGATTGTCGAGGTCCTGTCGCCTTCCACCGAAAGCGCCGACCGCGGCAGCAAGTCAGGCCACTATCGAAAACTGGACTCTTTGCAGGAATACCTGCTGGTTTCCCAGGTCAAGCCGCACGTGGAGCACTACAGCCGCCACCCCGACCATCGATGGCTCCTGTCTGAAGCCGAAGGACTACAGTCTGAGATACGGCTTTCCTCGATTGATTGTGTGCTCCCTCTTTCAGAGATTTATGACAAGGTGGAGTTGGCGTTGCAGTGAAGCGGACCTCAACTAACTCGGCAGAGTCGGAAGCGAAACGAGGAACCGGCCGCTCAGGCGCAGAGACACGGAGAACTCGAAGAGCAATAGGACGCAGATCTCGCAGATGAACGCAGATGAAAAAAGTTGAGAACTCTGAGAAGTGCCGCGAACCTTGCAGAAATCGTTCGAACGGAGATTTCCACGAAAGCGGGAATCCAGCCCCTGGTCGAAGGGCACTGCATTCCCGGTTCGCGGGAAAGACGCACAGAAGCTAGTCTGAGATTCGATTACAAGCGTTACTTCGCAAACTTCTGCACCCGCCAGTTCTTGATCTCCACCACGTAGATCGAGCCTTCGCTGTCTACCGCGATGTTGTGGACGAAATCAAACTTGCCCGGAATGCGTCCCTGGCTTCCAAGCACTCCTTGAACTTGGCCGTCCAGTCCCAGCTTAATTACCCGGTTGTTCAGGCCGTCACACATGTAAATCACGTTCTCCTTGGAAGAATAGATCAGTCCCCAGGGAGCGCCGATGCCCGTCCATTTGCCCAGGAACTTCCCAGTGGCATCAAAGATCTGAACCCGCTGATTGGTGCGGTCGGCGATATAAACCCTGCCTGACGAATCCAGCGTCACATCGTGGACGAGATTGAACTGGCCATCCCCTTCGCCTTTGCTGCCCCAGTGCGTGAGGTAATCTCCATCCCGATTGAACTTAATCACACGTGCATTAACGTAGCCATCCGAGACGTAAAGGTCACCGTTGGTAGCAAAGGCAATTCCGGTGGGTTCATTGAAGGCATCTTTGCTGTCGTTGTTTCCAGGGCTGCGTCCGATCACCATCTGCACCTTTCCCGCCGGGTTAAACTTCAACACGAGGTGTCCCTTTACATCGATTGCCCAAACGTTGCCGTCGGCGTCGATGCGAATGCCGTGCGCTGATTTGAACAGCCCTTCCCCCCAGGACTGCAGCATGTTGCCGTTCTTGTCGAACTGAATCACCGGATGGGCGCCGCGATTGAAAACCCAAACATTGTCCTGCTTGTCAACGGCCACGCCCGAGCTTTCACCGAAGTTCCAGCCCTTGGGCAGCTTGGCCCAATCTTTCACCAGGCGGTGAGGAAGTGGCGGGCCGGACTTCAGATTATTACCGAAGCTGCTTGCAGGAAACAGGGCCAGCAGAGCGGCGAGTGCAAACCCTATGTGTTGTTGTGCTCTCACGGGAGTTCTCCTTTTTTGATCAGGAAAGAGATATCAATCACTACTCGGCACTCAGTACCCAGAACTCTCATACTCACTGCTTTTTTCCGGCCTCACCGAGCCGTTCTTCCAGAGCCTTGACCAACGTCGCCAGCGTCTTGATGCGGGCCCAAAGCTTGTCTTCCGCTTCGACGATGGTCCAGGGCGCGTAGCTGGTGCTGGTTCGTTCAATCATCTCGACGACGGCATCGCGGTACGCGCCCCATTGACTACGGTTGCGCCAGTCCTCGGGCGTGATTTTATGGCGTTTGTGCGGTACTCTCTCACGCTCTTCAAAGCGGCGCAACTGTTCTTCGGAGCTGAGGTGCAGCCAGAACTTCAGCAGCACTGAACCTCCCTCGGCCAGATGCCGCTCAAACTCATTAATCTCCTGATAAGCTCTGCGCCACTCCGTTTCGCGGGCAAAGCCTTCAACACGCTCCACCAGGACTCGTCCGTACCAACTACGGTCGAAAATGGCGATATGCCCGGCCTTGGGAAGCTGCCGCCAAAACCGCCAGAGATAATGATGCGCCTTCTCGGTGGCATCCGGCGCCGCAATGGGAATGACTTCGTAACCGCGCGGATCGAGCTCTTGCGTGAGGCGCTTGATGTTGCCTCCCTTGCCGGCGGCATCCCAGCCCTCATAGACCACGACGACCGGAACCCGCTGCTGGTAGCACTCCAGTTCCAGCTCACGCAGACGGTCTTGCAATCGGTGGAGTTGGTCTTCATATTCTCCGCGGTCGAGTCTTCGAGTCAAGTCCACACGATCAAGCAGGGTCGGAAGGCTGCTGACCGGGGCAAGCCCTGGCAGACTCGAAGGCTCGTCCGTGCCTGGCCGAAGCTCGCTAATTCCAGGCACTCCATCGGATGAGCGGACTGAAAGGGGAACGTTGCGGGCCGCCAGAGCGTGGCGAAGCGCTGCGACTACCTTGTGGAGAATGTCGGCACGGCGAAAATAGCGGTTCTCTGCTGCAATGAGCGTCCACGGTGCGTTGGCCGTGCTGGTCAGCGCCAGCATTTCCTCAGCCACCTCCACCGAATGGCGGTAGCTGAACTGCCTCTTGCGACCGGGCTGTTTCATCCTCCAGCGCTCGTAACGATCGGCCTGCATGTCTGCGAGACGGCGCTTCTGCTCCTTCTTCGAAATCTGCAGCCAGAACTTGACGAGCACTGCTCCATCATCGGTTAACTGGCGCTCAAATTCGCGGATCTCCCCGGCCGCGACCATCAAGCCCTGCCGGTCGAGCCCACCGTCGAACCTAGCCTCCAGCATCCGGCGGTGCCAGCCGCGATCGAAGAAAGCGAACTTGCCGCGCGCCGGCAGCCTGATCCAAAAGCGCCACAGGTAAGGACGCAAGTGATCTTCCTCCGTGGGCGCGTGCGTCGTGCACACTCTAAATCCACGCGGATCGAGCGGGTACACCAGCGTGCCGATGGAATCCCCTTTGCCTGCGGCATCCCAGCCTTCCAGCAGCACGACGACCGGAATTCCGGCCGCTAGAATGGCCTGCTGCAAGTCGCGAAGTTCAGCCCGCAGCGCGGGCATCACTGCGGCATACTCCGATTTCGGCAGCGTCTGAGTGAGATCCAACAGCTCGAGCATTAGTGTCTGCGGGCCTCCTCACTCCACCGGCTTTCCAGCGTTTGGATTGTTCTCGCTGTAGTCGAAGCTTCTCGATCGGAGCTTCCAGCTTGATCCTTCCCAAATCGCTTCAGGGCTTGCTTTCCTGCTTGGCAGAGCGCTGGTACACCCGAATATAGTCTACCCGCATGGTTTGGGGAAAGACGGTCGTAGCATCCGGGCTTCCCGGCCAATTGCCGCCAACGGCCAGGTTTAGAAGGATGAAGAAGGGATGATCGAACACCCAACGTCTGCCGGCAGGCAGATCTGCCGGGGTTCTCGTTTGGTAGAGCTGATCGTCGACATACCAGCGGATGGTTTGTGGCTCCCACTCGGCAGCGAACACATGAAAATCAGCAGAAAACCGCTGGCCTTGAGGCAACGAATGTTTGGCGCCGATGCTGCCTGTGCCCGAATAGCCCGGTCCGTGCAAGGTGCCGCGGACGGTGGAAGGCTCCTTGCCGATATTCTCCATGACATCGATTTCGCCGCAGGCCGGCCAGCCCTCATCCAGGATGTTGCTACCCAGCAACCAGAACGCGGGCCACATTCCTTGCCCGGAAGGAATCTGAATTCTGGCTTCAAAGCGGCCGTAGGTCTGCTCAAACTTAACCTGCGTCTTCAATCGCGCTGACGTATACTCGCACGGCCCGTACCAGCATCGCGAACCCGCCAAATTTTCCTTTATAGCTGTGATCACCAGGCAGCCCTTCTCGATCGTCGCATTCTCCGGCCGCTGCGTGTAATACTGGCGCTCCCGGTTTCCCCAGCCCTGGCCGCCAAGCTCGCCGGTCCATCGGGTGGGATCAATGCGTGAAGCGTCGGGCCCATTGAACTCATCGCTCCATGCCAGTTCCCAGGAAGCGGCTTGAGGCTGCCCGCCTTGCGGCGCGCATGCCGGAACGCTCGCAAGCATGAGTCCAATCCAGAAGATAGCGAGGCGCCTTCGCCGAGCCGCTGATACACAGCAGAAAGCGGCGTTCCAATGACGAGTCTTTATGTGCCGAGGCTGCAAGCCGCAAGACCCTCCGCTAGGCGTTCTTTCTTTGGAGACACCCTTGAACGCATGTTTCCATTCTAATCCTCTTGATGTCGTCGTGGGAAAATGAGTATGCTTTCAACGCTCGTTAAAAATCATTTCAGTGTGAACGGCTGCAATAGGTCCCCTTTGAGCCCTTGCAAAGGGTTACCGCAGCGGATTATTCGTTGATGGAGGAGATATGACCACCCGATACTGCGTGCTCTTGTCCGGTCTCCTGGTTCTCGTGCTCTTGCCACCGGCTGTTTCCGCAGAAGATGCCTTCATGCTGGACGGCGAGGCGCTGGCGCGCGTGGTGCCTGGCAGTTTTTTCTTTGAGGGAAGAAGCGGGCCCACCCAAATGCGGAACGCCGCGGCGATTCGGTTCGGAGAAAAGCGTCATGTGATTGCAGCTCTAGTCGACACAGCCGGCTATTCCTCCGATATCCGCGCCAAGTATGAAGGTTTCTTGATCACCGATTCCCGGATTGCGTTCGGCGACAAGGAGCTGGCGGCGGGTGCTTACGGATTTGGAGTTACCAAGGAAAGCAAGTTCAACGTGTTCGACGTCGGAGGGAACCTATTGCTCTCCGTCGCAGGCGCGAAGGATGCGGCCACACGCACGCCCAGACCGCTGGCGCTGCTGAAGGAGAACGGCGGCGTGCGACTTTATCGCGGCCGAAGTTTCGTGGTTGTGACGGCGAAGTAGCCTTCCTGGGAGCGCGGGCGTCGCATTCACGACCGCAGCGTGCTGGCGCCAAGCTTGTGTAGGTCATGAGCTGGTCGAGAACACCGCAGCATGCGCATTGATCGTGTTTCCCACCTTTGTTCTTGCAGCCCAATTTCGGAAGACGTCTGCATTCCCAAGTCCTGCTTCCTCTCACTCTTACACAACTATTACAAACCCCGTGCTTGCCAGTTGCTATGATCCGGCCTGCGTAAGAAGGGCTGCGGCCTAGCTAGTTTCTGTCGCGAAACTCGAAGAGCCTTACTGGTTGCCGCCCTCGCGAGATTTCGGCTCCCCTCTCCCCAACGCGGGAGAGGGGCTGGGGGTGAGGG
>JAKEER010000565.1 GCA_022616615.1 Acidobacteriota bacterium | reverse complement strand
GCCTGGACGTTGGGGCGGCAGAGCCAATCGAACCGCCCGTTACTCTTCATCACGGGATTAGAAATCGGGATGTCAGGCAAGAAACAGAACGAGGAAGACACTGTGCCGAGTGCGAGGCCGGGCTGATCGGGCTCAACTACGGTAGGGCTCGGGATGATCCTTTTCGCGGAACCGCTGGATTGGCCGCGTCTGCCCTGCATGGTTTTGATCAGCGCGGGGGTTATAGGTACTACCCGAATTTTGCATAAGAGTTTGATGGCTGCCTGGGAATCCCCTCTGCAGGATCGGCGCATAGGAGGAACCGGAAGCGCCCTTCCACGCATTGGGAGGGGTGGCGCGCAGCGCCGGGGTGGGTTCTTCGTCGCCAACACCCACCCCGAAGCCTTCGGCTTCTGCCCCTCCCTGGAGGGGATTGATTCTCATGTCTTGGTGTCTTGAAAAACCGCTCCTTTTACAGCCTTCGGAGACGCGTCCCATCAGTAGCGCGCAAAATTCAGGTACTAAAAACTGGTTTCACTTCCGAAAGTGGGACAGAAATCTGCAATGCATCCGTCCTCCGCTGAAAAATGAAAGCAATCGGAAGAAATCAAAGCCCCATCGACCCGAAGCACGACAGCAGCGAAGAGAAGACAATGTGAGGTGAAGCCGGATGAAACGCATTGCTGTGTTGACCAGCGGAGGTGATGCTCCCGGGATGAACGCCGCCATTCGTGCGGTCGTCCGAACCGGACTGCATCAAGGTTGGGAGGTCTTCGGCGTTCGTCGTGGCTATGCCGGGTTGATTGCCGGCAACTTCATTTCTTTGGATGCGCGTGACGTGGGTGGAATTGTTCAGCAGGGTGGAACCATCCTGGGCAGTGCGCGCAGTCCGGAATTCCAAACCGAAGAAGGCCGCATGAAGGCGCTGCGAGAGCTTCGCCAGCGTGACATTGGGGGTCTGGTTGTCATTGGGGGCGACGGGTCTCAGGCCGGCGCCCACGCGTTGTCTCAGATGGGGTTGGCGGTGGTGGGCGTCTCTTCTACGATTGACAACGATCTCTACGGTTCGGAAATCACCATCGGAGTCGATACGGCGCTCAACATTGCACTCGAAGCTATCGATCGCCTCAAAGTGACGGCTGCTTCCCTCCAGCGGGCCTTTTTGGTTGAAGTCATGGGGCGGGATTGTGGTTATTTGGCTCTAATGGCCGGCATCGCCGGAGGAGCTGAGGCCGTAGTGATCCCCGAAATGGAAACTGATCCAGAGGTTGTGGCCCGTGGATTACGCGCCGCCTACGACCGAGGCCAGGCTCACGCCATAGTGGTTGTCGCAGAAGGCGCCCGTTACAATGCCGAGGGGTTGGTGCGATACTTTCGAGAGCACCATGAGCGGCTGGGCTTCGATCTGCGTGCGACAACCCTCGGACATGTCCAGCGCGGTGGTTCTCCCGGGGCGTTTGATCGTCTGCTGGCTACGCGTTTGGGTGCGGCGGCGACAGAACATTTGGCTCGTGGCGAGCACGGCCTTCTTGTCGGGCTGCTGAAGGGCGAGATTGGCGCAACTCCGCTGGTAGAGGTGGTGGTTGGCAAGAAGCCTCTCGATGCGAGGCTTCTGCATCTGGCGGAGGTGTTAACGAAATAGCGGTGTCTGAAAACGAGGCCCTCCCTCGCGTCCCCACACCTGCCCACGGCAAACGCAACCAGCGCGTTTGTCGTGGCTACTCAGGATCGCCCCGTAACTGAGGGGTTTGAGTCCGATGGTCCAGCACCATGAGGACAGCAGCAGATGCCTGCTTCCCTAAGCAGTTTCAGTCTCGGGCCGATCACATTGCATTTGTTCACGGCTGCCAGGACACCGGATAGCCGGTCACACGCTAACCACCGGGCAGAGGGATCGGCGGATAATGGCGTAAGCGTTGGTGCGAAATCGGCCGAACGCGCCTGCCGCCGCCCCCCGGCCAATGACCAGCAAGTCGGCTTTCAGGCGCTTGGCAGCTATGGATACCGATTCGGCGACGTCCCCCATTTCCAAAACCGCTTCGGCACGAGATCCGGCGCTTTGTTGGACTGCTTCAATATCTTCCTTCGCCTTGGTCATCAGGAATTCCCGCCATTCGGGAGAAAAGTAGTAATCCTGGGTGCGTGGGTCGAGTGACGCCACCACATGCACCACGCTCAATCTCGCCCCGAATTCCGTGGCCAGCCGGCTAGCCCAACGGAGTGTTTGTGCGCTATGCGGCCCTAGGTCGATCGCGCACACGATGTGCGCCAAAGCCATTGACTCAACCGAAGTTTCTTTCTCCAAGTGCACTCCCGTCCAAACGGGGCAGTCGGCATCATGCAGAACTTTCGAGGTGACTGACCCTAGCAACAATCTGCGAAAAGGCCCATAGCCATGGGTTGGCATCATGATCAAGCCGAAATTTTCTGCATGAGCATATTCAACGATTTTGCGCGCGGGATCGCCTTCCACCAAGACTCTCTTCACAGAAACATCGCGCAGTTCTTCACTGAGAAACGAATCCAATCCTTGCCTTGCTCGGTCCTTCATTCCGGCAACCAAATCCCCGGAAAATGAAATGCCCATCTGAGAGCCACTAAACTCTGAATAGGAAGGTAACACATGCAGGACGGTGACTTCAGAGTTGAACTGCTTTGCCAGTGTGGGTACCGCACGACGTGCTGCTTCAAGGCAGAGCTCAGAAAAATCTACGGGTAACAGAATTTTGCTTAATGAAAACATACCGTCCTCCTTGACGCGCGTCAATACTCCAGTTGTTTCCAGTGCTGCAGCTCATAAATTGTCGCCTGTTCTGCCATGACCACGCCGGGAGCGTTGGCCTTTCATGGTTCCTCAGGCGGCGTTTGCGGCCATCCATTGGAAGACCAGGTCTGAAGTCTCTACAACAAATTCCCGGTCCTCAAAATGGATGAGGGAGCAGTTTTCCATTTTCCACAGTACATCCACTCTCAAGCCAAAATAGCTCGCGACGGCCATATCCTTCGAAATAGTTTTATCGCAGGTCTTGGTAATCATGGGATCCCTCCTTCTCCAAACTCCTCATTAGGACGTGCCACCAGCTTAGAAACCCTGAAGATCGCCGTCCGAATTCTTGGACGGCGATCTTCAATCCACGTCAATTGCCAATGCAAGAGTAAAACCAGATTCCAAAGTCGCGAACAAGCTTCGAGGATGAACAGGCTTGAAGCAAATTGATGGGGCACCCCGTCAGAAAAGGATGCCACAAATTAGTGTTAAGATTTCTTCCTTCCCCTGATCTGAGGCGAGGTATCAAGGAGTTCTACGGTGAGGTTATAGGTGGCAAGGAGGAACAAACGTGGCACCCACAAGTGCGGCGAATCGTTTACTTTCTCCTTCAACAAGGGGCCTTCCCCCGAACTTAATCTACTTCTCCCTCTTCCTTCGGCCGCCGCGTTTATCAGCTCGGTCGGCCGGAACCGGCGGGTTAGACAACCTGTTGGCTAGTACCATTGTCTTTCACTACCACCCTGCCCGAGCGGGATACGTTGGGTCGATCCTGACGCCATAACGATGGTTGACCATTACGAATAAGAACAGGCTTGTCTCGAACAGATACTCCAGCGATTCGTCTACCGCCGGATGTGACTTGAGCGGACCCTCGCCATGGATCAAGTCATGCCGCAGCTTGTCCAGCGATGCTAGTCTCTCGGGATCGAACCTGTACGTTGGCTTGAAGGTAAAATTCTTTTCTGGCTTGCAGACAGCAAAGAGTCTATCAGTCTTCTTGAGGAGTGCCTGCCGCTCCAGATATTCAATATTTGCGTCAATCCGCCGCTTGAGCAAGGTTACATAGTCGTGGTCCTTGGCTTCCAACAGCGTCACCTTCTGATCCCTGACAAACGGTTCCCAGTCATCCGGGGCCACCAGCGCGGTGACCCGACAAAAGTCTATTGCGGCACCATCTAGTAGAGAATGCACGAAGGCGATAGAAGCAGCATCGGCGGTGGCTCGGAACGACTTGGTCATGTTCTGTGTCATCTTGGCGCCAAGACCTTCCGCACCCCCGATGCTCTCAACCGCTTTCTGCTTGTCGAGAAAGAGCTTGTCGTTCTGGGGGTCTTCGAAGAGCGCTTGAGCGAATATGAAATTGTCGTAGTACAGTCGAGTCGAGGCCTTCGGGAGTCCAACCTCGGCTATTCGACGGAAGGCCAGAACCGATGACCAAAGAGCGGTCATCCGGAAAAACACCTTCGTGTAGAGATCGTCGGCTGGACGAACAACAATATCCATGGTCACTTCCGCGATAGTTGTCTAAGGGCGGCGGGTTGGACGGCGTTCGGTTCGAGGAGCGTTCTTAGGTCATCACGATGCTCTGCAACACGAACGGGGAGCATGCTGCCAGTCCGAGCACTTGGCGACACGCTGCAGAAAAACACAGGATACACTTTGCGACGGACATGAAGCTGGTGATACCCCACGAAGGCGCGACCGTTGCGTGGGACTTTTCCAGTTAGGAACGTGTCGCCATAACCACTCACCTTTGCGAGAAACTCGTTAAGGTAATATCATTTATTCACCGCCCCAGCCATCATCATGAGTCGCAGCCCGGCAGCCAACTGCACGCACCGCCAGAACGATGGCAAGCCTCGAAGCACCAGTCTTTGGAAACGGGTTTGGTCTGATAGATTCTCCATGGGCCTTGTTGGCCAAGGGCACAGATCAATATGCGCTGCCGTGCCGTCTAAGTACGAAACGCCGATCTTTCCGAGCGCCTCCTCCCATCTGTTAAACCAACTATGAGGGGGAAACTGGGGGCTGATGAAGTAGTTGGAAAGACGTCTCACAATGGTCTGCACATCGAGTGGTCGCGGCCAGCCTCGGCCACGAATCTCTCCGTCTGAAGGATTTAGTCCCACCGTGATTACTTTGGCACAACGTAGATCCCCGAAGAATGGAATTGGAAAGGTATCAAGATCTGCATGGAATAGATCGCCAAAGCCAGTCCGTATGTCCAGAGCCTCCGCGTTCAGTTCGGTCAGCAATCGAACAAGTGGCTCACGCATGAGATCTCCTCAGGTGTGTCCAACCTACCAACGGATTGCGGTTGAGCGGCCGCACTATTCGGCAGGCCGCTCCAACCGCGTGTTATGTGGCCGCCTTTGCGACCTCCCTCAGTTCACCGCTCAGACGGACTATCGCATTCAGGCATCCGTCTATGACGTCCCTCGACATAGTTTGCTGTTCCATAAGTTCGAGTTGATGAATCTGAATCGCCAGCTTTCGGAGGCGCACTTGGTCAATCCCAAGTGCTGACAAATCGTAGTAGGAAAGTCGGAGGAGCTTCGCTCCCTCTTCGACTGCCTTATCTCTCAGTTCCTCCCACATCCTGTAACCTTGAATGTCCAGCTCCTTTTGGGCCTCACGTGCGAGACTGGAAATCCGGCGGGAGGCTTCCGGTATCAACGCGACCGCTTCCCGAGCTGATCCGCTATCGACGGATGCGAGACTTAGAATCTTATGCAGCAGGTTCTGTGCAGAGTCCGTTGCTGCCTTTGTCTTAGCAAGATACTCGGTCCAGTTCTGTTGGCCCATTGCACTTCGGTGATCGACGATCTCATCGATGAGTGCAGCAAGCTGTCTAAGTTCATCAGCGACACCGAGGGAGCCTCTTCTCGAATGGCCAGATCTCGGATTGTACGTGCGTTGCTCTCGAATTGACTCTGTGCCGTATCGAACCATGGGTTCAGGTCTCGTTCCGCCATCTGATTTCCAAGCATTAGGAAAGAAATCAGTTCGGGGATCACGTTCGACACATAGCCACTCAGCTGCCTTGCGCGCGCGGATTCGCGCGACGATTCGAAAATAAGGCGCAGAGCGTTCTCAAGTAGACTCTGTAGCTTATCTCTCGCCTCTTTCGGCTCGCTGTCCTCACCGAGTGAATAAGACAACGTCGGCTTCAGACGAAGATCGAACGGCAGGTCTTCGACCTTTCCGAAGCGTTCATTGAAGACTATCACCACGCGGGAAGGACCGAGGGCCTTCAGCGCATATCCAAGCTCGATCAACACATTGGGATTTGGGCTAGGCCTGTCTGCTTCACTCTCTGTTACCAACGAAACGTCTCCCACGAAGGCGCTTGCGGCATCAATCTTGGATAGAATCGTGGAAGCAATGTCCGGAGAGCCGGGAACGCCCCTTGTGTCTTGATCTAATCTCGGGGCTGCTTGTAGATGAACGTCATCCACAATGGATTGAAGTGCTCGCGTCAGTGCTGACTCAATCAAACTGCGATTCGTCTTGTTAGGTAAATCGGATTGCCACGAGTAAAAAACGGTTTCAGGCACTTCTACCTCGGTGCGTTATCCACATAGCGACTTCAAGCTCAGGCGCGCCCGCGTTTTTGGCGGGCGCCGTCTGGAGCGCCGGGTTGGACCGATCAGTGCAAAGCACTCGCGTAAATATTTGCGACTGAGATGCCCACATCGGTAGCCACCGTGATCAGCCGACGCTTGTAGGATGAGCCTTCGAATCGGTCGATCTGCCTCCAGCGTCTTGGCAGGTCCGGCGACAGAAGAAGGGATGCCTCAATCGTTCGCACAGAAGCTTGCCATCGAAATATCGGAAGTCCATCAACTTCCTCAAGGTGACCTTCCAAAGTACAGTTCTTCCAGTCGCCTTGCAGGTCAGAGAGGATATGATGATTTGGCCTTCCGGGTGCCAGCGTGCCATAGGTGACCAACTTT
>JAKEER010000564.1 GCA_022616615.1 Acidobacteriota bacterium | reverse complement strand
CTCTCCCGCGTTGGGGAGAGGGGAGCCGAAATCTCGCGAGAGTGGCAACCAGTAAGGTTCTTCGAGTTTCGCGACAGAAACTAACTAGCCAAGGGCCTCGCCCTTGATATCCCCCCTAGTCAGGACCCTTGAAAGCCCGAAGCGCCAGCGAGGGTAACCGCTACCGGCCCTCGCTCGCGCTTCGGGCTTTCACACCTCGCGGAAACGAAACCAGAATTCTCGTTGTAACGCGCATAACGTGCCTAGTGAGACTGGAAACGAAGCCGAGTGCTGCCAATCAGGATCTCGTCGCCCGCCTGCAAAGCTTCAGCGCGGTCAAGATCTCGTCCGCGCACTTGGAGCGTGAACTGGAAGAAGCCCTGCGGGTCGAGACTCTCGGGATGGCGCTCGAGATAAAAGCGCCCGCCTCGCCCTGTGAGGATGGCATGGCGGGGTGCCACCGCTTCATCGGGAAGGAACACCTGGACCTCCTGAGAATACAAAGTCGCTGTCTTATCAGCGCCCAGGCTGCCCAACACGTAACGGTCCCCCTTCTGCAGTTCCCACGTCTTTCGCTGCGCGGCGTACTTCTTCTGCGTTCGGGGATCATCACTTTCAATAAAATGCAGTGTTCCCTGGCGCATCAGGACCGGAGCGGCCGCCACCCCGCAACTGATTCCCATGCCCGTGAAAATGAAGCCAGCCGCTTGAAAGAAGTCCGCTGCGCGGCTTCCCATCGAGGCGAAAAGCACGCCGCCGAGAAAGCCTCCCGCGCCGCCGCCCAGCCAGGCGTGCAACGCTCTCCGCTTGTTGACATTGCTCCAACGCAGACCGATGCCCAAGCCAATCAGACTGCCTGCCAGCGCCCATCCCAGCACCCGTTCTCCCCAGCCTGAGGTCGTGGTCCAGAAGCGCGGCAAGAGTGCAGCCAGCAGTGCAGCGAGCGCTCCGAACAGAAGTCCCATCGCTGTTCCGGCGGCGAGCCATCGCAACAGGACCTTTTCTCCAGCCCAATGATCGGAGAAACCGACCGTCAACCCTCCGATCAGCGCTCCCAAGAGCGTCAGATGGATGAGGTCAATGAGCCAGAAAAGCTCCTGGGGAAAAGACAAGGCCTCGGGCGCCCAAACCGCCAAGCTCCAGCACATCAGGCCGGCCAACGCCCCCACCAATGCCATGAAATAGAGATTGCGTGCCAATCCCATGTAAGGCCAGCACCTCTTTTGGACCTCGTATTACTCTGTTAGGTTAACGCAGGGTGGCGCAGACATCGCGTCTTTCGCGATGTCTGCGAATCGCACCGCACACATGGCAAACCGCGCCATGTGTGCGCCACCCAACATTGAAAAAAATCCTTGCGGTGTCTCCGGTCGGCAACGCCCTCGACAGTTCAGAATGTATAAGCTACGCCAAACAGCGGCGTCAGCTTGTCTCGCAGCCCACTATCATTCATCTTGAAGATCACGTTGCAGTTCAGCAGCAATCCCCCAAATGGGTTGAATTTGAGGCCCACCGCTCCGTCGAGCGTATTCAGTGTTGCCCTCCTAACGACAATGTTCTCAAACGATGTTGGCCTGTAAGGCTCACGGAATAGACGCTGGGTGTTTGTTGCTCGCTGCCCCAGAATGTCCAGGGCTACGGTGAGTCGCTGGGTCACTCCAACGTCGACGCCGCCGATGTAAGTAAACTGATCGGGAAGGCTGGCTTTTGTCCCGGTCACAGGATCACCAGCCAGTACACTCTTTCCGTTGAATTGGTACCCGAGGTTGATATGAGGCGACAGCCGGTGGTAGCCAAAGGAAATCGCAGCGAAGGGCCGGAATCCTGCGGCGCCGGAACCCAGTAAGTCCATTTCGTCTCCAGTCGGCAACCGAAAGTCCATACCGACGGCGAGTCCCGCATGTTCCCATTTGGCGACCCTGCCCTTCACCCGGATCGTCAGGTCGCCAATACCAGTGGCGCTCGCCGAACTGGCAAACAGCTTGGTGCTTCCAAGTCCGCCGGGCGCAGTGGGGTCGGCAAAGAAGTGAATGTTGGGGGCGCTGCCGGACAGTCGCTGAATGTTGGCGAGCGATGAAACCTGCAACGAGGCCCGAACCGTGGGAACGGCCAGAGAAACATCCAGACGGTCTGTCAAGCCATAGGTGAAGTAAAAGGTTGACTGATCAAAGGTATTCTTGATCGTGTTGACTGTGATCACGATGTCAGTCAAGAAGCTCGTGTCCATTGGGGGAGGAATGTTTGCCGGTAGATCGTCATGTTTGAACACGGCCCGCACCTGGTTGAGATCGCCGCCCTCAACCGAGTCATAAGTAAATCGTTGATAAGAGAATCCAAAGGTGAACTTCTTCTGGCCGATCGTCTCGGCACGCTCGGCCAGAATTGGGCCGAAGCTTTGAGCTGAGCGGGTGAAGACGCCGGAGGCGGAGTCGAACGAGTAGGTAAAACCGGATGCAGGCGAAGGGAGTGGCAAGGCGGTCAACTGATTGGCGAGCGCTGTATTGAACTGAGTGAACTCCGATTGAAACGCGTTGAGAAAGTGCGCCCTGTGCCGCTGTTGAGGGTTCGTCGTGGTGTCCACGATCAGCCCCTCAGGGCCAAAGAGCTGCGGGATGAGCAGCGCGAGCTTCCCGCTTTGATTCTGGGCCAAAGACAGACTGGCATTCCAAACAACGCACAAAGATGCGATGAGGTACGTTTTCTTGAGCATAGTTTCCTCTTTCGCTGCATACAAACAAGTAGTACATGAAGATCCAGGCAGCCGGGAGTGTTCCCGGCTTGCATCTCGATCCGGAACCCAATTTTCGCTTCGGCGGCGGCGAGGCCCCCTTTTCTTTGAGTGGCGCTCTCATAAAAGCGCCCATCCAAAGCGCTGGACCAGGACGCTGCACAGCACAGACTTCGACCGATTCACCTCCTTAGTTGTCTTTCATCGACTTCAAAGCTGCTTGCCCCGTGCTTCCTGGAGCGAGGATGCGTATTCGAGGGCGCAGACTGTCTCTGCCTTGCTGAAACACTACGAGTGCCTCCGATTTTCCCGTTGTTGCATTCCGGATCTGAGCCGTCCTGAGAGACAAACATCAACCGGCTGTCATTGCGACCGTATCACCTCTTCGATCGACTCAATGAGCCAGCCACCGTTGCTCTTCCTGAACCTGAACGTTGAATCAGTCCTGGCTTCGAGCCTTCGTCCGTCCCCAGCGGTCGTTAGCTTTTGAGTTTTCCGGCAGCTCACAATCGCAGAGCCCTCCGAAAATCGTGGCTCTCCGAGTGTCTCGAGCTCCACGCGGAGCGACTTCGAGAATTTGAACGCCTCTCGGAGGTTCTTTTCCCTTTCCTTTCCCATGCCGGGCCAAATTTTCTTGAGGCCGTCGATATCCTTGTTTTCCATGGCGCCTTGATAAAGCCGCAAGACTTCGGAAATGGACTGGACATCGGTCGCTCTTTGAGCAACTTCCTTCTGGCGTCTGTCCTCTTCCTGGCGGCGCTGGCGGGCAGCGTCGTCGGCTCGCCCAATGGCGCTCTCTAACTGGCGCAAGGCCTCTCCGAAATCGGCCTGGGCGCCTGCATAGTTCCCGAGGTTAAGCTTTTCCTGGGCGTGCGTGGCCAGGCTGGTGGCTCGTTGGAACATCTCCGGGGCCAGCCGGTCTGCGCCGGCCTGCGACGCGCGTGAAAGCGCCCTTTGATACTCGTTCCCGGCAGACTGGGCCTGGTTTCGCTGCAAGGCAATCTGGCGCTCTCGCTCTTCCTGTTGCCGTTCGGCAGGTCCGGGAGTGGGGACCGGGCTCCCCTCACCTCCACCGGCAGGCTTCTCACGCACAGGGGGTTCGCGCGCCAGCTCCACCGCCTTGGCACGCGCGTCTCCGTAGGCGCGCTGGTAGGCCTCGCTGGCTTCGTAGAATCTTCCGGTGGCTTCTCCAAACTTCTTGTCCTGAAAAAGCCTCGTCGCCTCATTTTCGATCAGGCCGGCGGTTTGAAACTGGTTCTGCACCAGAGACGGCGCCCCGGTCTGTCCAGCCAGGACCTTGATCTGCTGCATCTGTTTCCGGGCGTCTTCAGCATTTCTTTTGGCGTACTTGTCCACCTGGGACATCAGGCGAACCGCTTCAGGATGTTCAGCGTCCACGGCGAGCACTCCACCTAAGCTGGAGGCAACCTCGGCATACTTCCTACGAGCCAGCAGTTCGCGGGCGCGCTTTAGCCCGTCCTCAATCTTCTCCAAGCTCTTGCGCGCCTCTTGTTCAATTCTTGCTCCATCCGCGTGGTTGGGAGAGCGCGCCAAAAGCTCGCCGGCTGCTTTCTCTGCTTCTGAGTACTTCTTTTCACGCAGAAAACCGCGGGAGGTCTCCAACAGGCGGGCAAGTTCCGGATCTTCTGTTAGCGGTGCTGCGGGAGGCTGCGGAGCCGGTGGCTGCGGCTTCGCGGGCGCAGGGGCTAAGTCTGTCTGGGGAGGCGGAGTGCTGGGTTTTTGCCCCCACCATTCGACCCCATACCAGATGCCGCTGCCGAGCAAAGAAACCGCCAGCACGGCGGCAGCGGCCAGTTTCGCCAGTCGGAGATTCTTTTCCCTGACGATGGCTAGCCGCGACTCTGTCTCTGCCAGCAACCGCCGCGCTTCGGCGTGGGCAGCATCCAACTCCAGCAGGGCCATGAGATCCCGCTGCGCCACGCGGAAGCGGCCTCTCTGGAAAGAGCCTTTGGCAGAAGCAAGAAGTTGTAACACCCGCCGACGGCGCTCTTCCTCGCGCCGGCGCGACTCCAAAACCTGGAAGGATCTGTCACGAAGCTCCAGCAGCTCGGTGTTAGAGGGATCGATCTGGAGCGCTTCTCCGCAAACCACGTGGCACGGTGCGAAATCTCCGGCGGCATGGAGCTCCCGTGCTCGAGCCAGCAAGGTCTGAAGGCGCCGCCGCCGCTCCAGCCCCTCATTGGCCTTTTGACGAATCTCAGCCGCAACGGTGTTTCCCGGGT
>JAKEER010000563.1 GCA_022616615.1 Acidobacteriota bacterium | reverse complement strand
CCCCTCTCCCCGCTGGGGCGAGGGGAGCCGAAAATTGTTTAGACGTGTCGGTTCAAAGCCACACTGCGCAAGACTTTCCAGGTTTCGCGACAGAAACTAGCCTAGTTGTCTGGCACGGTCTCTTCTGTCTATACAGAGCCAGAGAGGTGCTGGCTTGGCGGTCTACGAGAACTCAATAGGTCTTGAGGGTCAAACCGTTTAGTTTGTCTGCTCGCGGAGGAGAAAAGAACTGGCTCAGCACCACACCGCACAAGAAAGTGACCAAGCATCCAATAGGCGCGTACCAGAACAAGTTGATCGAAGAACCTAGTCCAACCGAGCAGATTGTTAGGAAGCCAATAGTTCCTCCCAGGAAAGCGCCCTGACCATTGGCTCTCGGAACTAGCATTCCAAGCAAGAACACCCCGAGCAACACGCCGCCAAAGAAGCCGCTCATCGTCTTGGCGATGATGGCGATAACACCTATTCTTCCGACAACGAGGGCGAGCCCGCTAGCTGCTGCGCCCCAGAACAGGCTAATGACTCTCGAAATGCGCAATTCCCGGCGATCTTCCTCGAAACCGGCCGACGCCGCTCCAACGCTCACAGCAGAGACGATGGGTCCCTTATGTCGGAACCGTCGATAAAAGTCCACCAGATAGGCCGCGGTCAAACTGTTCACCCCACCACTTATGGAAGACATCGTTGCGGCAAATAAGCCTGCTACTACAAGCCCTGATAGACCAGTAGGGAGTTCATGAACAATGAAATAGGGAAACCATCTATCAGGCGAAAGTCGCAGTGGGATTGATCCTGGAAAATGGGCGTAGAAACTGAAAACCGCGAGCCCGATGAGCGCAAGGCTCCAGATCATGATGGGAGTAAAACAAGCTTGGAACACCATGCCACGTTTGATTGCGGTGACGGATTGGGCGGAAAAGTACCGCTGAATCACCACCTGGTCAACCCCATAAGAGATGAGAACGAGAAACGAACCTCCAATGAGAATTGCTGGCGTCGTAAGCGATTCCCATCCGCCCTCAAAGCTCACAAGGCGCGTGTGACCATGCTCCTGGGCAATCTGCCAGATTGCAATGACCCCTCCCGGGACGGAGTTCATCGTTTTTGCCAGAACCGAAAAAATAGCCAGGCTGAAAACGAAGAACTGAGCGACGTCGGTCCAGATGACAGCCTTCATTCCACCTAGGGCCGAATAGAGCGTTGTAAAGCCGCCCATCAATAGGACGCAGACCCAGAAGGGAATATTCATCACTTCGGTCAGTGCGAGGGAGGTGGCATACAACGCCGTAGCCATCCAGCAAAGGCGCAGACAGATGAATAGCAGGCTGCAAACAGTTCTTAACTGGAGGTTGAATCGCCGCTCCAGGTATTCATAAGCAGAGATCAATTCCAGGCGATAAAACAACCGGACGAAGAGAAACAACGCCAATGGGAGAGTCCACAGAAAGACAAGCTGCATGAGCTCCAGCTGAAGATCATGGGCAACAACGTATCCGGGCACACCCAGGAAACTAATGGCGGAGAAGTCGGTCGCTATCACGCTCAGAGTCATGGGAAGCCAACCCACGTTCCGCCCTGCGAGGAAGAAGTCCTTCGAGCTCGTCTGGCCCTTCGCAAAGCAACTCCCGATGGCCGTGACCATTGCGATGTAGAGGATCAGGATAGCGTAGTCAATCCAGGTGAACCCGGTCATCGGAAAACTTTAATGGCAGCAGTCAGCGATTGGAAGTGAGTATCGCTTTGTCAGCTCTTGAGGTCTGGGACCAGCAGTTTTTGATCGCGGGAGCGGCATTGCCAAATTGCCAATTGGGGAGGTGACAGGGGAGCATCGCTACCATTCAATCCTGACACCAACCTCAATGTCGCGGCTCGCGTTAACATCGTTAAGTGTAATGATATCGGTGCGAGTCGTTTGTCCCGCCGTGGGGGCCGTAATATTTAGCTGCGGACCGAATCTGCCACCGAATTTTGGATGGTTGAACACATTCTTAATACCAGCCTGGAGCCGGAACTTCAGTTGTTCCGTAAGGTTAAAATACTTGAAAAGACCTAGGTTCATTCCCCAGTACCCTCTGCCCTGAATAATCCCACGACCACTGTTGCCGAAGCGCCCGCTTCCCGTGGCAGGGATTACAAAAGCAGAAAGATCAAACTCGCGAGCGAGTGTGCGTTCGCTGCCGAGATTCCCGTCTGAAATGCGATCGGGTCTGCCTGTGGTGACGTTGGTGTTCGAGATGTCACGACCCGTAAAGAAGGGTGTATAGAACACGCCGCTATTTGCAGCGACGTTGCCGCTAATTCTCCAACCACCGAGAAAGCCCTTCATGACGGGGTTGCGATTGCTCAATGCCGCGACATCCCAAATGAAGTAGGCCATAAAGCGTTGCGGAGGGGTGTTTTCTTCGTTGCCTCTCTCGGCGGCTCTGTCATGAGCGTTTTCTAAACTTCCTCCAAATATCGAAGTTACATTACTATTTGTCAAATTCTTGGCCCAAGTGTAGTGGGCGGTGAGTGAGAACCCATCACTGAACCGCTTTGTTAACTCGGTCTGGAAGGAATTGTACTGCTGAGAAGCGCCACCATCGAAGTAAGTGATGTTTCGGAACAGTGGATAAGGCCTGAGCGCCTGATTGAACGGTGTGGTGCTGGGACGGGGTTGATTCAGGTTGCGCGTGAAGGGTAACTGGATCCCACTGCTCCCGATGTAGGAGAGTCGCAGGCCATACTCACCGATCTGCTTCTCTGCCGTGAGGTTCCACTGGTGCATATACGAACTGATCCGGTCGCGGGCTGTCACGAAGATGTCTTGGATGCCGAGGGGCCGCGCCGCCAAGCTGGGGAAAGCCTGCGGCCAGTTCCACAGAGGCTGGCCGTTCGTGATTCTGTTGTCGAAAGTTTCAGCCGCGACAAAAGGCCCACCCGTCATGCTTCGAAATCCCTTGTTTGCCTCGAAATTATAGAAGACACCGTAGCCGCCGCGCACAACCAGTCCATGGAGGCCCGTTCGCCAGGCAAATCCGATGCGCGGAGCGACATCGTTGTTGTCGGTTTCAACCAGTGACCGCTCAGGATACCTGGCCTGGCTGGCAGTGATAATCGGTATCGAGGCAGGAAACAACGGGTGTATCTTTTTGATGGTATCCGCGTCGGGAACGACGATGCTGCCGGTTGCAGGATCGAACGAGTGGATTCGGTTGTCCGCTGCGTTCCAAGGCATGTGTCGCTCGTATCTTATGCCGAGGTTCAGATTGAAGGACTTTGTCAGATTCCAATCATCCTGCAGAAAAATAGACCACTCGTTGTTCGAGCCGTGAAAGGAGCCGATGAACGAAGAATGTGAGCTGGTCCTTGGAATGCCAAGGAGAAAGTCGGCAAAAGGCTGGCCTGTTGCGAACCCGTCGAAGTTGAAGGCCCCGAACTGAAGGGTGGGACTTGCAGGGAACTGAGAGTCGCTGTTATGTTTGAGATCGCCCCCAAACTTCAAACTGTGGGACCCGTGAATCCACGTAACATGGTTCACTACGTTCCACTGATTCTGTGTATCACGGCTCTGCGGGGTGGTTGTAATGCCTCTTAATCCTGTAATGGTAACCTGGGGAAGGCCGAAGGCGTCGGGATCCAGGGGATTCGGATAGCCGGTCAATCCAGCGAGGTCAACGACGTCCTTGCCTTTCAGTGCCCCGTGGCGTGGTTCGCTGAACCGGAGATATCCCAGTCGAAACTCGTTGAGCAGTTTCGGTGTGAAACTGTAGGTGTCCGAGACTATGGCAGAGCGGGTTGCTGCCACTCTGAAATCCGGTCCTTGACGAACTTCCGACGGAAGTCCATCGTCAGTGCTCCTGAAGTCGAAGATGCTCTGCCAGTACCGAACGAACAGAGTATGGCCAGGGTTCAAATTCTGATCGATGCGCAACGACCAAGCCCGGTCGATACGACCAGAAGGGTTCGAAGCACTGAAATTGCTCGTCGGCGTGGCCGTGCCTCTGTTGGGACCTTCAGGAAGAGCGTAAAACCGCTCCATAAGCTTCAAGGCAGCAGGCGTTAGACGATTGGAAGGGATCACGTTGTTTGGAAACGGCTGTCCCGTGAAAGGATCCCTGATGGCAGGGAATGCTGAAAAGTCTCCGCTCCGCATCGCAGGAGTCGGGGTGTTGAAAACTAACGGTCCATCTGAGCTCCTTTCCTGCCCGTCGTGATGGAAAAAGAAGAAAGTACGGTTATGCCCTTTGTAGAGGCCTGGCGCCGAGACCGGCCCTCCAACCGAAACGTACCAGTTATGGATCGGCAAGCCCCGAGGACGTCGGACGGCAAAAAAGTCTCGGGCGCTCAGAGCACCGTTTTGATGATTGTAGGTAGCCTGGCCGTGGAATTCATTGCTCCCATTCAGGCTTGTTTGCGAGATTGTGGCCTGGTGTCCAAACTCCGCGCTGTTGTTGACGGAATCGATTCGCACCTCGCGAAGCATCTCCTGGTCAGGCCTTAGAGACTGGAAAGCGTTTCCGTCATAGCCCCTTTCGATCGACGCGCCATCCAGAGTGACGCCGTTGCTATACCCGCGACTACCGTTGATCTGCGTCCCACCATTTCCTGTAAGGGCTCCTGCTGTCTGAATGAACCAATTATGGACGCCCCGACCGTTCATGACCACGTCCCGCAAACTTCGGTAATCGACTCCGTCAGAGATCCGTCCAGTATCCGTTTCAATGACTGGAGTCTCCGCCTCAACGACCATTCGGTCACTTACTTGTCCTACGGTCAGTTTGGCATCGACGCGAACTTGGCCTCGGGATGCCACAGCAACCCGCTCCTGAACGAATCGCATGAAACCGGTGAGCGCGATTTCAAGCATGTAGACGCCTGGTTCGAGATGCGGCACGCTGTAAAACCCCTGTTCATTAGTCACTGCCGTGCGTTTGAAACCTTTCTCCAAACTTGTGACGGTCACGTCAGCTCCAGGAATGATGGCGCCGGACTCATCGCTTACCGTCCCACGTATCTCTCCCTGAGTGGTTTGCCCAAAACAGTGAGAGCCGAATCCATTCCAAAAGAACAGAAACAGAATCCAGAAACTGATGATTTTCATTTCAAGCGCCTCCTTTTGCCGATCTGTCTGCTTTTCGCATCCAGCTAGTTACTGTCGCGAAACTCGAAGAGCCTTACTGGTTGCCATTCTCGCGAGATCGGCTCCCCTCTCCCCAACGCGGGAGAGGGGCTGGGGGTGAGGGGGGTGGTGCACGCAGTCGAGTGCCTTCAGAGCCGAACAAGCCCACCAGAAGCGGGAAGACAGAGACTATCGGAGACAGCACGGCGGTCCCCCTCACCCCCTGGCCCCTCTCCCCGCTGGGGCGAGGGGAGCCGAAAATTGTTAGAGGCGTCGGTTCAAAGCCACACTGCGCAAGACTTTCCAGGTTTCGCGACAAAAACTAGCTAGGCAACCTTCTCTAGAAGCTCCTGGCTGCACGCCCCGGATGGATTCGACAATCTTCAGGCTCTGATTCTTCACTATGAAAGCGCTGTCTCAATTGCAGGGCAGCAGGCTGACAATCTGCGGAGTCAGCGAGATAAACTCCTCTGCATATTTCAGGCCGTTCATAAAACCGAAGTGACCTTCAATCCGGTCCAATCGCTCTGCAACCCAGCGCTCTTCATACTGAGCGCCCTGGAAGGACTGAGATTGGAAGGCTGCGATGGCTTTCTTCTTTTTCTCGATCGATGGTCCAACATCTACCACAAAATCAGCCGCTACGACACCCGATCCGAGCTTGGCGCAGATCCCTCGAAACTGTGTGCCAAAGAAATAGACCCGCTTGATCGGATGGGGAACGCGGGAAGAGCCTTCCAGCCAGCGTTCGGCTGCCTTCAGCGAGCGCAAAGCCAGCTCTCCCACGACGGGGTGATCCGGATGCCCGTATTCTTTGGGATGGTGCGTGATCACGATATCGGGGCATACCTCCCGCACGTACTCTCCCAGGACCAAAACCATCTTCCGGCTCGGAATGAACGGCTCGTCGTCAAACTCGAGATAACGGGTTTCTTTCACTCCGATATGACGGCTGGCCTCCTCACACTCCTTCCTTTTCAAAGCAATGATTTCAGCAACAGCTTGCTTCTGATCTTTCTTCGTCAATAGTTGGGAATGGGAATAAGCCCCGTGGGTCACAATGCTGAGATAGACGCCGTGCCCCTGTGACGCGAAGTTGGCGAGTGTACCCCCTGACAGATCGAAAACATCTGCCGGATGGGCTCCGATTGCCAGAATGTTCATAGAACCTCCCCAAGAAAGTGCGAATCATGACTGCATGAATTGAGGGAAACGTTGCTGAAACGTAGCCCTGAGCTTTTCGATCCGGTCACTTGGCACTGGTCTAAACGGCTTTCGCGGGGCTCCGGCCTTAAGAAAACCTGCAGCGTCAACCACCGCTTTGGTAGCCGCAATCTCGTTGTATCCTTCGGTGGCGATCAGCGGAACGATGGCCTCCTGCAGAAGGCTGTTGACTTCATGCTGCATGGCCAAGGCTTTGACAAAGTTGCCGCCAGTAATGCACGACCACCAGCGCATCATGTAAGCAGGAAAGGCATAAATGAAGCTGGCCATGACGCCATTGCCGTTCACTTGCTGACTGATGCCCCACAACTGCTCCAGCGGAAAGTGTCTAATAGAGGTGCGGCGGAGACAGTTCAAATAAAGCCAGAGATCGGCTCCAAGCATTTTGGCGCCGCACAGATTGGGAATCTCTTGCAGCCGCGCGAAATCGTTGTCGTCAAGCCTAACCTGAGTGGTAATCGGGTTGTTGTAGACGATGATCCCCAAATCTGCGCAAGCGAGAGAGAGATCCTCGAAGTACTGGTACACCTCGGCCTTAGAAAGAATGTGATAGAAGGGCACGACGTTCATCACGGCATCGGCGCCTGCTTCCCGTGCGGCCCGGCTGCGCCGAATGGACTCATCCGTATTCACTCCACTGGCTCCAATGACTGCAACGGCCTTGCCCCGTGTTTCTGCGACAACGATCCGGGCAATGCGCTTGCGTTCATCGTCTGTCGTCGTGTGGAACTCCCCGTTGGTTCCGCTGGTTACAATTCCGTCGACACCCAGTCCGACCAGGGTTTGTACGTTTTCACAGTAGGCATCTTCGTCCAGGTTTCCTTTAGAGTCGAACGGAGTAATGGTCAGTGCATAAAGACCTTTCATGGATTCTCTTGTCAACATCGTCAGGGCCTCTTTATGTAGGGGGTAATCGCGCGCCTGCCTGGTTAAGATCTAATGAACCGGTATACATGTAATGCAATCATTCTCGATCCAGGCTGAGGCTCATGTCAAGACTATTTCTCACACTGAGTCAGATTTCTTGAGACGGGAGTGTTGTTCGGGAAAATCCCCGGTCTTCTTCAGTAGCCCTTGTGTCGGCTCACACTATTGAGCAGCGGCGTTCAGACATATAGCGGCGCAAATATCCTTACTGGGGAAGACGGCAGTGCGGGCACCTCTTCTGCGGATGGTTATGCGCTAGAGAACCGCAATCGAGTTCTTTGCTGGACGGCACACCATCAATGGTCAAGCCACCGCGGTAAGGGTTGCGAAGATGTGGGAGAGATCACCGGGTTGTGGAGCAAGGATAGCGTAGGATTCTTGATAGGTTCTAGCCTGACTTTTGACGATGCTTTAGAGCGAGCCGGAGTGCCCAAATCAAAGGAGGTATGGGTTCTGGAGACCAAACAGTCCACCCATCCCGCCGGAAAATTCAAAGGGCCTCTCATGTGACGATGCGCTGGATGACACCCGCGCAAGCGGTGATCGCCACCCAGCTCACGGGCCGTTATCCCTTCAATCATGGTGCGCCCATTCATATGGGCGATCCGGCCGAAATTGGGGCGGATCTGGAGAACCCGGTTTCCGGACCGCCGGTTGCCGAAATACCCAAGGGAGTGATGCCTGTTTTTTGGGCCTGTGGCGTGACATCTCAGCGGATCGCTCTCGAGGCCGAACCAGAGCTCATGGTCGCCCATGCTCCAGGCCATACATTTATCACGGATTGAGGGCAGATAGGATCTGTATTCCCTGAAATTTTCAGGCGTGCCGCAGTCGTTGCGAGGGCGGCGCACGATCAAAGCGTAATCAGGTGCTGCACATGTGTGGAGGATCCACTCAATACGGACAGAAGAAATTCCAGCAAGTTAGCCATCACCAGCGCTTCTCGGAGCACTATGGTCAGAGGTTGTTGATGGAGGTAGTCAGAAGAATCATCCAGCTCCAGTTGGTCCGGACAGAGGCCACGGGACTCCTAGATGGTATCAATAGTTGCGAAAATACCGGCACTAAGTGGCGTCCGCAGCGTACTTAGTCTCAGCGAGTTGAAAGAAGGAGAGTATAAGTTGGGTTGATCGCTG
>JAKEER010000075.1 GCA_022616615.1 Acidobacteriota bacterium | reverse complement strand
CGTCGGCCTTCAGCATTGAATGTCAACCCGCAGTTGCTTCTCGGCCATGCAAAGCCGAGGAGGAGGACAGGGCTCCGTCAAAGTCAAGAGTCCCCCTCAAGCAGCGGGCAGGCGGTCAAGTCCCCCTTAAAAAAGGGGGCAAAGGCCGCAGGCCTTGGGGGTTGTCCTGGCATATTCGCACTCCGGAAGTAAAACAACCCCCGCGCGGCTTCTGCGAAACCGCTGTCCCTTTTGTTAAGGGGGACTTTGACGCAGCCTTGAGGACGAGGACGAGTCCAAAATTCCAAGTTATTTTTGCCCAGGCACTGAGTGAAGAAGAGAGAGGACCTTTGATGCAAGCTGCCGTCATCCAAACGCCGCTCCAAATGCAGATGGAATCTCGTCCGGTGCCTCGCCCATGTCCAGGAGAGGTCCTTGTCCGCGTCAAGGTCACGGGCGTTTGTGCCGGCGATCTGTACATCTACCAGGGCAAGAATCCCTATGCTAGCTATCCAATCATCGGGGGGCATGAGATCGCCGGAGTTGTCGAAATGATCGGGCCGGGCGTCGCCGGCTTGGACGCCGGAACGCGTGTCGTCGTCGAACCGTTTATGGGCTGCGGGAGCTGTTACCCGTGCCGGATTGGCAGGTCCAACTGCTGTGCGAAGCTCCAGATTATCGGTGTGCACCGGCCGGGTGGATTCGCCGAGTTCTTGACGGCGCCCTCGCGCAACATTCATCCCATTCCTGAGGCACTTTCCTTTTCGGCTGCCAGCTTTGCCGAGCCGGTGGCCATCGGGGTGCAGGCCTGCCGCAGAGGCGAGCTTGCGGCGGGCGAGTACGTTCTCATCCTGGGCTGCGGCCCGATTGGCCTGGCTTTGATTGAAGTGGCCAGGCAGCGCGGCGCTCGGGTTGTTGCCGCCGACATCCGGCCTTCACGTCTTGAAATCGCCCGGCAGCTCGGCGCGGAGACCCTGCTGGCCGACGCGCAGCTTCTGCCCACGGTTCTTGAGCACACGCGCGGAGAGGGCGCCCCTGTCGTTATCGAAGCCACAGGAAATACCAAGGCAATCGAGCAGACCGTAGAACTCGTCGCCTCGGGGGGGCGGATCGTGATTGTCGGGCTAATCAAGAAAGGTGTCGGAGTCACCTTCCCCGGCCTGGACTTTACGCGAAAAGAGATGACGATTGCCGGTTCCCGGGCCTCGGTCAACTGTTTTCCTGAGTCGCTCAAACTGCTGGCCAGCGGCGCGATTCAATATCCAAAGGTGGCCACCGAGTTTTCTCTTTCAGAAGCGCCGCAGGTCCTGGCCCAGTTGGACCGAGACCCGGCATCTCTGCACAAGGGTCTGCTGGTTGTGACGAAATAGTCTGTTCGTATTGCCAAACCACGACCACCACCAACCTGGACTTCATACTTGAGTCATCCCGCAAGGCAGAAGTAGTTCGGCTGGAGGCGCCTGTTGAGGCGCTCCGTTTGAGCATCGAGCACTTTGCCGGCAATATCAACACCGCCATGAGCACCCGAGCGACAGACAAATCCCAACTCTCCGCAGCTCTGCTTCGGATGGAGAACATTCACAAATCGTTCCCCGGTGTTCACGCGCTGCGAGGAGTTAGCCTAACCGTTCAGCCGGGCGAAGTGCACGCTTTGCTGGGAGAGAATGGAGCGGGAAAGAGCACGCTGATGCACATCCTGGCGGGGGTCTATCAGCCTGATAAAGGCACGATCGATTTTGACGGTGGCCGTTCGCTCACGATCGCCGATGAGCATCAGGCACAGCAGCTCGGAATTGGCATTGTCTATCAGGAGCGGAGCCTCTTCAGCCATCTGACGGTGGCAGAAAACATTTTCGCCAGCGGCCTGCCTGTCAATCGCTGGGGAGTCATCGATCGGACAGCGCTTCTCAATCGCTCGCGCCAGGTCTTGCAGCGATTGGGCCAGAATATCGATCCGAAGGCACCTTTGTCGCGCCTCTCGCCCGCCCAGCAGCAGATGGTGGAGATTGCCAAGGCTTTGGTCATCGATGCGAAGCTACTGATCTTTGACGAACCGACGGCTGCGCTGACTGAGCCGGAGACCGCCTCGCTGTTTCGAGTCATTCGCCAAATGAAGGACGAAGGGGTTGGAATCGTCTACATCTCCCATCGCCTGGAGGAGATATTCGAGATTGCCGGGCGCGTCACCGTCTTGCGCGACGGCCAATACCAGGGAACTTTCGGAATCAGCGAAACCAATCCCAGGGATTTGGTCTCCCGCATGGTGGGAAGGGTGCTGCTCGAGCATGACTTCTCCCCAGCACCGGTTCCCGAAGGCAGCCGGATCGTCCTCGAAGTCCGCCATCTCTCGGATCACGGCAAGGCTGAGCCCGGTGCAGAAAATGGAAGCCTTCTGAAAGACATCAGCTTCACTTTGAAAAGCGGCGAGATCCTAGCCCTGGCCGGCCTGGCAGGCGCCGGACGCACCGAGTTGGCCCTCTCCCTCTTCGGCGCGCGGCCTTACGAAGAGGGCGAGGTCAGGATAGAAGGGCGCACCGTCCAGATTCGCTGTCCTGAGGAAGCGATCAGCGCTGGATTGGGCTATGTTCCGGAAGACCGGAAGGAAGCCGGGCTCTTCCTGAACATGAGCGTGGCCGACAACATTGCGGCAGCCCGGCTGGGCCACTTTGGCCGCTGGAAGATGGACGATCAGAAACGCGACCGGGTGGCCGCCGGCTTCATTCAGAAACTGCGCATTGTGACGCCCAGCGTCGCAACTGTCGCCGGCAGTCTCAGCGGCGGCAATCAGCAGAAGGTGGTACTGGCCCGCTGGCTTCTGCTGAATCCGGCGGTGCTGATCGTCGACGAACCGACCCGCGGCATCGATGTCGCCGCTAAAGCCGAGGTTCACGCGCTGGTCCACCAGCTTGCGCGGCAGGGAACCGCCGTCATTCTGATCTCATCTGACCTGCCCGAAGTTCTGGCGCTGGCCGACCGAACGCTAGTGATGCGAAGAGGAAGAATCTGCGGCGAGTTGTCGCGGCACGACGCCTCAGAAGAAAAGATCATGCACTTCGCGGCGATGGCGGCAGAGGTGACAGCCTAGACGGCGCTGCGCGGCAGCGCCAAGAACGCTAAGACGATGGGCTAGCTGGCAAGCCTGATAGGCTGATTCCAGAGGTCCCGTGGACTTTGATCGCAGTTAACATTGCCTTTCGCTGCCTCGTTGCCGAAACCATCCTGAGGAAACTGACGAGTGAACGCGAATGGATTGGCCAATCTTTGCTTGGCGCCTTTGGCGTTCTTTGCGTTTGAGTCTCGAACTGCGGGTCTACTCTAGGGGCGGACGGCCAACATTCTTTCCACCAGGAGACTTTCAGAAGATTGGTATGAATCAATCATCGCTTGGAATTGAGGCCACCGAGCCACAGCCGTTGAAGCGAAAGGCTCGGCCAGTTTCGCTTTCGCGGGAAACCGGGCTGGTTGTGCTGACGTTGCTGCTGATCCTGGTGTTTTCGATTCTTTTCCCGAGGTCTTTTCCAACCTTTGCCAACTTCACTGCAATTCTTCGCAACCTGGCTTTAGACGGAATCATGGCAGCAGGAATGATGGTCATGATGGTCGGCGGATTGTTCGATCTCTCGGTCGGCGGCATGTTTTCGATGGTCGGAGTCCTCACCGGCTGGCTGCTCAAGGAGGCGGGATTGCCGGTGCCGCTGGCCATCCTGGGCGGGCTGATGGCCGCCGCACTGGGCGGGCTGGTCAACGGCTGGATTGTCGCGCGCATCCGAGTCAATGCGCTCATCGCCACCCTTGGCACCATGGGAATCTTTCGGGGAATCGCGATCCTGATGGGCGGCCCGGGAATCAACTTCCTGCCTCCAACATTCACGCAACTTGGACAGTCGGTCTTCCTGGGCATGCAGGCGCCCATCTGGTTGATGCTGGCCGTTGTGGGACTCTATCATTTCCTCATGAGCCGCACCCGGCTCTTCCGTCAGTACTACTACATTGGCAGCAACCCGAAGGCTGCCGATCTGTCGGGCATTAACGTGGCTGGAATGCAGATGCTCGGTTTCGTGCAGATGGGTCTGCTGGCAGGTCTAAGCGGTATCGTCTTTGCCTCACGGATTGGCACAAGCGTCTCAATTGCCGGGGACGGCGCCGAATTGCGGATCATCACGGCTGTCATTCTGGGCGGGGCCAGCTTGACCGGAGGTAAAGGCACCATCTGGGGAGGTTTGGCCGGCGTTGCTTTCATTGCTCTGATTCAGAATGTGCTCATCATCGCAGCGGTTTCGAGCTACTGGCAAAGCATCATCATCGGTGTGGTGCTCGTCTTGGCCGTAGCCATGGATTCGCTGCTGAACCGGCAGCGAGTGTGAGTGCTGAGGCCGGAATCTGCAGATTGGACGTTTTTCAGGGGTGACTGTTATTACTTTGTTAAGTCTCGTGTCGATTCCTTGGGTGGCGCACACATGGCGCAGTTTGCCATGTGTGCGTATCGCTCGCATACATCGCCAGAAGCACGATGTATGCGCCACCCAGAGACAGACTTAACAAGGTAATACTATTTAGTAGCGTTTTGATGGATGCGGTTTGCTTTCACCGGAGGACGAAAACCGCGCGTATTTGTTTAGCGGGGTGGCACGGCCTGTGCTGGTGGCAGGCTTGGTCGAGCAGCACTGTGCGAGGACCCGCTCGCTACCGCTCGCGGTACTGTTCGCCTCAGGGTCCGGGCGCTGACAGTACCGCGAGCGGTAGCGAGCGGGTCCT
>JAKEER010000562.1 GCA_022616615.1 Acidobacteriota bacterium | reverse complement strand
GCTGACCCCTCACCCGGCCTTTGGCCACCCTCTCCCCACAAACGGGAGAGGGCGCGTATGGTTTTTGACCGATTCTTGAACTTCGTCGGGAGCAAGTGAACCTAGTGCGACTGCTCGGGGATGGGTTTGAAAATATTCCTTCACATGTATCCAAAGGACATGGAAGACTGAAAAACTTGGAGTCGGCTGTCGATCCACTGGATTGCCAAATAGCTCTCTTCCTCTAGGTTGACGAAGCAATGCCACTCCTTTCTCTCAGTTCCTACCACGACCCGCAGCCGGATGTGTGGATGTTTGGAATCAAACTCGAACTGCTCCGCTAAACCCGTAGTGTGGTTGGTGGTCACTGCTTTCGAAAAGAGCTGCCTGTCCCCTGAGAAAATAGTGATGCGCTGACGAGTGAAAGCAGCTTGAATATCGACTCGACCGTGGAAAACTCCTGCCGAAGGCTTGTTTCTGGCTGCAACCGGGCCGATCTTTTGGACTGATACCTGTTCAAAGATCATCGGAACTGTGACACAGCTGGCGATTATGGCCAGAAAGATGACCATGAGAAAGGTTGAGTGAAATCTTCGTTTGCCTGACGCCGCCTGAGGTTTGGTTTCGGTCTGAAACATTTCAATAACTTCGCCCCTGCTTGATTTGTGAGCGCCGCAGCTGAGAACTTCCCTTTCCCCGGCTTGCGTAGGAAACCCCAGCCTCTTTGTTTTTGGCCAACTGGACAAACGAGGCCGCCTCTCACCTTCTCTTGCACCCTCGAAGCTGTTCGGGGGAGCCTAGGGCAGACCCAGTCCTGTCAAGAACGCGGCTCGCGACCGGTGGTTTCGGCCAACGTCTTCATGACGAGAGACCGAACGGTTCTTGCAGCTTTTCATTACTTGCATGCCCACAAACGCGAAGGCTTCGACAGCAGCGGAAGCTGGGCAAGCGGATCGGCGATAGTACGAGCGATCAGTGACCAGAACCGCAGGATTTCCTGGGCTGCCGCGTCACCTCAAATGGAGTGCCGGCTCCGAGGTGGGGCAATGAACGGCTTCGCGATGGAATGGCCAATCCGCAGACGTGGCAATGGCGAGAACCGATTCTAACCAGGATTCGCACTGGTCGTGGCACGCCTCAAAGCTCGATGGCTCTTCGCCAATCAAAAAACCGGTCGTGCGGCGCCCGATCTCCACTTTTGTGAAAAAGACATCCTACTTCCCAGGCCATGCTTCTCAAAAGAAAATTGCAAGTTTCTTCTAAGAAAGCGTCTTCTGAAACGTTAGAGGTACAGCAGAGAACTGAGAGGCCAGCCTTCGATGCGCTGCGCGAAACCGAAGCGAGCGATCCCGTCCTGGGCTCAGGGACGGCGCTAGCAGAGAAGATGTAGGGAACGCCCCCTGTGGCGTTCCCCGTGGCGACCAGCATTGATTTCACGTGGTTTGCCGCTCAACAGGGAACCTTGATATTGGACATTCTGGCTCCCCTCCTCGGCTGAGGAGGGGCGGGCGCTGGCGCAGCCTGCGCCGGGGTGGTGCGACCGGTCTTTGCGGAAACTTCCAATCGAGCGCTTCTTGTCACAAACTTGCTCTTCGACACGAAACGCTCGAATGATGATTTTGAGGTTACCCTTCAGACCACCCCCGTGCCGCTGCGCGGCACTTCCCCTCCTGATCTCAGGAGGGGAACCCGAAAAACGTCCAATCTCCATGAGGGAACGGGACGGCGCCGGTTCCCTACGACAACTATCTTTCACGGAGCTGAAGATGAAAGTCCTGTCTCTTCTGGCTTTGTTTTTTCTTTTGCTCTTCAGCGGCTTCTCCAGAAGTGAACAGAGCGCAAATCCATCCATCCTGCCCGATGAGATCGCTGAGATCAGGAAACAGATTGAGGGTCTGCAAGAACGGGTTGAAAGGCTGGAGAAGCGTCTGGACCGGATGTCCCGGCCAAGAATGGTTCCACTGGTCTGCATCGGTATAACCAAGGAACTTCCATGAAGCTAGACGAGGGCGGAGAGGTCAGAGCGCTGCTTGACCGGTTGCAGGGGCCATTGATCCGCTATGCCGTGCAGATTACCGGCGATCTCGAGCGCGCACGTGACGTGGTTCAGGATACCTTCCTACAGCTTTGCTCTGAAAATCTGGTTTCTCTCAATGGCCATTTGGAGCCTTGGCTGTTTACCGTCTGCCGAAACCGGGCACTGGATGTGCGAAGAAAGGAAGATCGTATGAACCCTCTTTCTGAAGCCAACGCCGAGCCGGACGGCCACGATCCTGACCCGTTTGCTTCGCTGGAGCAAGTGCAGCGGCTTGCGAGCGTGCTGAGTATCCTGGCAACGTTGCCCGAGAATCAGCAGGAAGTCATAAGGCTCAAGTTTCAAAATGAACTGAGTTACAAAGAGATCAGCCACATTACCGGCTTGTCCGTTACAAACGTGGGTTTTCTCATCCACGCAGGCTTGAAGAAGATCCGCCAGAGCATGCTCGCGCAGCCGCGTGAGAACCCAAAGGTCTTGAGGAGAATCAAATGAAAGTTGATCCGCACGATCCCAGATTGACTGCTTACGCGCTCGGCGAGCTGGATGAGGCAGAACAGGCGGCCATCGAGCGTGAGCTGCTGCGTTCTGACGCTGCCAGGGAGGCGGTTGAAGACATTCGAGAGACGGCAGAAGTCTTGAGAAAAGAGCTCGTAAAAGAGTCTGGGTTCGTGCTTTCTGAAACACAGCGGCTGGCCGTACACCAGAAGATGCTGTCGATGGGGCGTAAAGGCATCCGGTCCTCTCCAAGAAATCTGTATGTTGCAGCAGCTTTGTTGGCGGCTGCCAGTTTGTTTCTGGTTGTTTATCCCTGGCCTGCTCGAAAAGGGAGCCTGGAAAATGCCTTCGACACCTATCAAAACGGCAGGATCGTCGGACGGGGAAGCGCGCCTCCTGCCGCTGGTCAAACGCCCCACCCGGGCAGCGATCCGAACACAAAGGGAGACCGCCAAGCTCGAGAGACAGTAGCCCGCGGCAAAACAGCTCCTACGCTTCAAATGGAGAATCGGATCAGCGGGGTCGTCAAAGATACCACTGGGTCAGTCATCGCAGGAGCAGAGGTAATCCTTCGACCGGCCGGCACGCGTGCCGAGACTCGCCTGACGACCGATGCCTCGGGAGAGTTTCAGGCAAAGAACCTGCCGCCCGGGCCAGTGAGCGTCACTGTTTCATCGCAGGGGTTCAAGACGTTTTCCCAGCAGCTGAATCTCAAAGCTAAGGACGAACTGCACCTGCAGTCAAAACTGGAAATTGGCCAGATCGTCCAAACGGTCATGGTGAACGCCATTGCAGCTCCGGCAACGCCTTCCTTGGCTTCTCCGAAGCCTGCACTAGTGCATAGGTTGACCGACCTGGCCGCTCAAGGGCTGACATCGCTGTCGGAGAGAAAGGCGCGGTCAGGAGGAATCGGAGGCAGCGTCTACAACCGGCTCCAAAAGTTCGCAGCTCTCAACAAGCGCTCAGAACCCGAAGGTCATGATTCGGAACAGTCGAAGACGTTGGGTGACAAAGGCCGTTACCGCCAGGATTTCAACACCGAAGCCTACGACAGGGTTGTCGACAATCCCTTCTTGCGCGCCATTCAGAACCCGCTTTCAACCTTCTCGATTGATGTCGATACGGCGGCCTATGCGAACTTACGCCGATTCCTCTCCAGTGGAGCGCTGCCTCCCAAAGATGCCGTCCGTATCGAAGAAATGGTGAATTACTTTTCTTACGACTACGCTCTACCGAAGAACAAGGAGCCTTTCTCGGCCCAGGTAGAAGTGGCTCAAGCACCTTGGAAACCGGAACACCGGCTCGTCAAGGTCGGACTCAAAGGCCGCGAAATCGCTCAGGGCAAACGGCCGCCCAGCAATCTGGTGTTTCTCATCGATGTCTCCGGATCGATGCAGCCGCCCAACCGGCTGCCGCTGATCAAACGGAGCCTGCCGCTGCTGGTGGAAAAGCTGACCGAGAACGATCGTGTCGCCATTGTGGTTTACGCAGGCGCTTCCGGCCTGGTTCTGCCTTCCACTGCCTGTGACCAGAAGGCCAGAGTCCTGGCGGCTCTTGAGAGTCTAGAAGCCGGCGGTTCCACAAACGGCGGCTCTGGCATCCAATTGGCTTATGACACGGCCATTGCAAACTTCATCAGAGGCGGAACCAACCGCGTCATCCTGGCAACCGATGGCGACTTTAATGTGGGTGTCACTAACCAGGGCGAATTGACGCGTCTCATCGAAGAGAAGGCCAGGAGTGGCGTCTTTTTGAGCGTGCTGGGCTTTGGCATGGGGAACTACAAGGACTCGACGCTTGAGAAACTGGCTGACAAGGGCAACGGCAACTACGCGTACGTAGACTCACTTCAAGAGGCTCGCAAGGTGCTGGTTGAGCAGATGGGCGGAACGCTGATTACGATCGCCAAGGATGTCAAAATTCAGGTGGAATTTAATCCCACACTGGTTGGCGCCTACCGGCTCATCGGCTATGAGAACAGGATGCTACGCGCTGAAGATTTTAACGACGATACGAAAGATGCCGGTGAGATCGGCGCAGGGCACACCGTTACGGCTCTATACGAAGTAGTGCCCGCCGGCAAGGAAGGCGTGGTTCCAGGAGTCGATGCTCTGAAGTATCAGAAACCTGTACAGCCAGCGCCCGAGTCCAGAAGTGGAGAGCTACTCACGGTGAAGCTTCGTTACAAAGAGCCTGATGGAGAGACCAGCAAACTCCTGCAGTTCCCGGTTTCTGATCGCGGGACTCCCTGGACTCAGGCGTCTCGCGACTTCAAGTTTGCAGCAGCAGTAACTGCCTTAGGAATGATCCTCAGAGATTCGCCCTATAAGGGGCATGCGACTGTCAGCAGCGTGCTCGAGCTGGCCACAGAAGGCAAAGGCGAAGATAAGCAAGGTTATCGGGCCGAGTTCATCGAGCTGGCCAGGACGGCGCGCGGACTGCTGGAGGGGAGGAAGATTACCGACTAGTAGAAGGATTCCAAGATAACGTTACAGTTCAAATCGTGTGGCGCAGACATCGTGCTCTTCGCGATGTCTGCGATGAGTCGCCGCACACATGGCAAACGGCGCCATGTATGCGCCACCCTCGGACAGTCGGAGACCTTCCGCACATCTGGTGGCAAAGCCGGGAAAGCGTGACTGTAACCGTGAGGAGTACTGAGTAACCTGCTGACCAATCTTTTAGCCGGCTATGTACGTTACAACGAGAATTTTGTTCTCGTTTCCGCGAGGTCTGAAAGCCCGAAGCGCCAGCGAGGGTAATTGCGACTGGCCCTCGCTGGCGCTTCGGGCTTTC
>JAKEER010000561.1 GCA_022616615.1 Acidobacteriota bacterium | reverse complement strand
CACGGTCGGGCTACTGACAGCGCCGGTGCCAGTCAGTAGCCCGCGCGTCAGCAAGGGCTCCGGCCCGCTGCGGGCTGCCCGCCACTTTTAATTGCACCCCTCGTGCCACGCGTGATTGACCGCCCGCCGCGACTGATGTAGGCTGCAAAGAAAAACTCAGGAGGGATCGCAATGAACATCTCAAGGCGCCAGTTTCTTGAAGCCGCAGCCATGGGCTGCGCGACGACCGTAGGGGGCGCGGCTGGCCGCTCATTCGGCGCGTCTTCGAAGTTTCCTACCCGGACGCTTGGGCGAACTAAGCAGACAGTTTCTGTGCTCGCTTTTGGTTCTGGAAGCCGGTTCATGATGTACGAGGTAGAAGACAAAGCTCTGGAGGCCCTGAATCAGGCGATTGACTTGGGCATCACTTATGTGGACACAGCACACAGCTATGGTGGAGGAAAGAGCGAAGAGCGTATCGGGAAGGTGATGGCTCGCCGGCGGAAAGAGGTCGTCTTGGCTACCAAACTTGGAGCACGCAAGGCCGACGACGCCCTGCGCCAGCTCGAGCTGAGCTTAAAGCGGCTGCAGACTGATCACGTGGACGTGCTGCACATCCATGCGCTCTCGAGTCCGGAGGACCTGGCCGCAATCGAAGCGCCGGACGGTGTTCTCAAGGCCATGTACAAGGCGCGTGACCAGAAGATGGCCCGCTTCATTGGCATCACCTGCCATGCGGCTCCCCTTGCGCTCCAGACAGCCCTTGAGCGCCACGACTTTGATTGCACCCAAATGGCTCTCAACGCAGCTCTGGCACGCATGGCGGAGGCTCCCGGCGGGATGAAGGCGACGCCTATGAAAGAGGGAGGCTTTGAAGCACTAGCCTTGCCGGTGGCAAAACGCAAGAACCTGGGTGTGATTGCCATGAAGGCTTTCGGGCAGGAACAGATCCTCGGGACGGCCCCGATCGAGAAGCTGCTTTACTACTCCATGTCGCTGCCAGTCAGTACAGTATCGGTTGGCATGCCCAAGCTCGAACATATCAAACAGAACATCGAACTGGCGCGCAAGTTCAAGCCGCTGTCAGAAGCGGAAAGACGACAGTTGTCCACATCGATCGCACAAGAGCACAAGGCGGCAATGGAGCGCTTCTTCCAGGATCACCAGGACGCGTGATCTTGGGTTCCACGCTGGACATGCGTTCCATGGTTGTTTGGTCCCACCCCCGGGTCCTTGGGGGGCTTGCGGCTGCAGAACAAGTCACTCAGCGCCGGCGCTGCCAGGACCTTCTCCCTTGCGGGCAATCGCCGACGACTCTCAGTGAAGACCGATTACCGGCCTGGTCGCACCACAATCAAGCTGCAGATAGCTTCCTGACCTTAAGTCTGCGACGACCTTGCTCAGCGTGCCACAAGTCATACTGCGCTTGGTGGCGCATCCAGCTTTCAGGCGAAGTGTCAAAAGCAACGGAGAGACGGATGGCCATCTCAGGACTGATCCCTGACCGGCCATTCAGCAGACTCGATAACGTCTTGCGACTCACGCCAAGGGCCTGGGCTGCCTCAGTGACGCTGAGACCCAACGGCTCAAGGCAGAGCGTTCGTAGTATCTCCCCAGGATGGGGGGGGTTGTGCATCCGCATCGTTTCACCTCAATGGTAATCCTCGTAGTCGACAGACGCGGCATCTTCACCGCGAAAGACAAAGGTGACTCGCCAATTACTGCTTACCCTCACAGCCCACGTCCCTTTTCGCTGACCACGCAGCCCGTGCAGATCCAGACCAGGCAGATTCATATCTTGGGGATGGACCGAAGCGTGAAGCTGAGCCAAGATTAAACGGAGGCGAGCAGCATGTTTGGCCTGAATACCCGCCTTCGTTCCTTTCAGGAAGAACTGTTCAAGGCCTTTATGTCTGAAGTCCTGGATCACAGTGCCAGTGTAACGTGGAACGACTCAGGGTACAAGGCGGAGGTGCCGCAGCCGGTCTCCTGAGTCAAGACAAGAATCACGCGCGGCCTCTTATACTGTTACCTGCCACACTTCCTCAAGTTTTCGGCTTCCCTCTCCCCAGCGCGGGAGACGGGCTGGAGGGTGAGGGAACGCCGTTATGCCGCGACCAGAGACATCAGATTATAGGCTGCCGGCATCGTCTTCAGCACTTTCAGCCAGGAGCAGTTCCAGCTTGCTTGCGAAATTATCGCTCTTGAGAATCATATCGTTACTACCGGGCGATCCCATTTGTCATGCTACGATGATTACTCGTAGGGCGTTGGCAACTCTTTGGAATTCCACTCTCAGGAGTCTAGTGACCATGTCACGATGGGCGCTGCTTGCAGCTAGCTTTACATTTTGTCTTCCATTGATTCTCTTGGCTCAACAGAAGTCTTCGACGGGAAAGGAGGCGCAAACGAGAAAGGGTGACTTATTGCCTTTTCAGGCGACAGAAAGAACTTTGGCCAATGGTCTCAAGGTGATCGTCGTCCCCACGGGCTTCCCCAATATTGTGTCGATTCAGATTCCGGTTCAGACAGGCTCGCGCAACGAAGTAGAACCGGGTAAGTCTGGATTTGCTCACTTCTTCGAGCACATGATGTTTCGCGGAACCGCGGCGTATCCTCCCGACAAGTATCAAGCAATTCTAACCAAGGCGGGAGCACGGCAAAATGCTTATACGACGGACGACTACACCAACTATCACATCACGTTCGCCAAGGAAGATCTGGAGACCATGCTGAAGATTGAGGCAGATCGCTTCCAGAGCCTTTCTTATCCTGAAGCCGCTTTCAAGACCGAAGCGTTGGCTGTCCTGGGCGAGTACAACAAGAACAGCGCCAACCCGATGAACAAACTGATCGAGGTTCAACGGGACCACGCCTTCACGACGCACACCTACAAACACACCACCATAGGATTTCTTTGCGACATCGAAGACATGCCCAACCAGTTCCAGTATTCCAAGCTCTTCTTCGACCGCTGGTATCGGCCGGAATACACGACCTTGATCATTGCGGGAGACGTGAAGGCTGAGGAAGCGCTTCCTTTGGTCGAAAAGTATTGGTCAGGCTGGAAGCGTGGCTCCTTCCGTATCACTATTCCAGCAGAACCTCCGCCGAAGGGTCCGATTTACGCGCATGTTCCATGGCTTGATAAAACGCTCCCATGGGTCACTATCGCTTTTCACGGTCCTGCCTTCTCCGACGTCAACAAGGACTTTGCTGCCGTGGATGCCTTGGTGGACTTGAACTTTGGCCAGACTTCGGACGTTTACAAGCGCCTGGTGGAGCAGGAACAGAAGGTCGACCAGCTCATTCCATATTTCCCTCCGACTCAAGATCCATCGCTTGTAACCATATTAGCCCGGGTCAAGCGCATGGAAGATGTTCTCAGCGTCCGCGACGAGCTGTTGAAAGCCGCTGCTGCCGCCGCGGTTACACCCCCGCCGGCCCAGCGCTTGGCCGACGCCAAATCCAATGGCCGGTACGGATTGGTGCGGTCTCTAGACAATACCGAGCAGATTGGCGCCATTTTGGCGCGGTTTGTTCGATTCAACCGCTCGTATCAGACCTTAAACAACTACTACCAGACAGCCGACTCTCTAGTTCCTGCCGATCTGCACAGTGCAGCCAAGAAATACTTTACCGATGCCCGCCTGGCTGTCACAACGCTCTCTGACAAGCCGATGCCGCCAGAGATGGCCAGATCACCAGCTCTGAGCTCGTTGGCCGCGCCGAACGGGAAGTCGAGTGACGGAGCTAAGCTTGAATACATTGTGAAATCATCGCTGCTACCCCAGCTCACGGTGAAACTGCTCTTCAAGGCAGGATCCGCGCGCGATCCCGCCGCAAAAGAGGGGCTCGCCGCCCTCACTGCATCCATGGTTGCTGAAGCGGGATCCCGGCAGATGCGCATCGACGAGATCCACAAAGCTTTCTATCCGATGGCCGCTTCTCTTTCCGCGCAGGTGGACAAGGAGATGACCACCTTTACCGCTTCTGTCCACAAAGACAACTGGGGTCGTTTTGCCGGCATAGCCCTACCCATGCTTACTGAGCCCGGCTTTCGCGAAGACGACTTCAAACGGCTCAAGGAGGCCCAGCTCAATGCGCTTCGTGAAGACCTACGCTCTAACAATGAAGAAGAACTCGGAAAGGAGCGGCTGCAGACGAATCTCTTTGCTGGAACACCGTACGGCCATCCTGTGTTGGGCACCTTATCCGGCATCCAGGCGATCACGCTGGACGACGTGAGATCGTTCTGGAGAAACGCCTACGCGCGCTCTAACGCTCTGATGGGAATTGCGGGCGATGCTCCGCCCGAAGTCAAGTCGCGGCTCGCCGGGGCACTGGACCAACTCCAGGGACAATCGACGCTATCCGATCTTGGGAAAATAACCGGGCGGCGACCTCAGGGATTCGAGGTAGAGATTGTGCAGAAGGAGACGCGGGCAGCGGCCATCTCCTTTGGCCTGCCAATCGAGGTGACTCGGTCGCACCCCGACTTCGTGGCGTTGAGTGTGGCCCGTACTTGGTTGGGAGAGCATCGCTCCTCAACGTCGCACCTTTACAACCGCCTTCGTGAAATCCGAGGGATGAACTACGGTGACTATGCTTATATCGAAGCCTTTCCGCGAGGGATGTTCCAATTTTTTCCCGATCCCAATATCGCGCGGCGAGCCCAGATTTTCGAAGTCTGGATTCGGCCCGTGGCTCCGGAGAACGCGCAGATGGCTATTCGCATTGCGCTGCACGAGCTCACCAAGTTGATTGACAATGGATTGAGCGCAGAGGATTTTGTCAAGACTCGGGATTACTTGATGAAGAACGTCTATCTCATGACGGCGACTTCAGACCAGCAGTTGGGCTATGCGCTAGACTCTCGATGGTACGGGATTGGCGAGTTCACACAGATGATGCGTCAGAAGCTCCAGAAACTGACCGTGGGAGAGGTAAACCAGGCTATCCGCACGCATCTTTCAGCCAAGGATCTCGCGTTCGTCATCATCACCAAGGATGCGCAAGGGCTGAAGCAGCAACTACTGTCCGATGCCTTCTCGCCCATCAAGTACGACGGCGAAAAGGCGCCGGAGCTGCTGGCTGAAGACAAAGTGATTGGCGCCCTCAAGCTGAATCTGTCGCCGGAAAAGGTGCGCATTACGCCAGTGGATCAAGTATTCGCCAAATGATTGTACCGCGCCCACAATACCGTCCCTGCGGCGACCGCATGGTTCTCGCAGAGTTTGCCGAGGTGATTGCGCCGGAAATCAACGAAGCGGTTCATTGTCTGGCGGCTGGGCTGCAGAAAGCCCGTATTCCGGGCGTCCTTGAATGGACTCCTTCTTATCGCTCGCTTGGCATTTATTACGATCCGCTTGAGATTGGATACGCAGCGCTGGTTGAGCACCTCGAGAAACTCGTTTCGTCGGGCGCGCCATTGTCTCAACCTGCAACTCGAGTCGAAATTCCTGTGGCCTACGGTGGCCAGTTTGGGCCGGATCTGGAATTCGTCGCTAGCACTCACGGCCTGAGTCTCGAACAGGTAATTGCTCTTCATTCGGAAAAGGCGTATCGCGTTTACCTGATCGGGTTTACGCCAGGCTTCCCTTATCTGGGTGGCTTGCCGGAGCAGTTAGCCACTCCCAGGCTCGCGGAGCCGAGAAGGCTCGTTCCCGCGGGTTCTGTGGCGATTGGTGGCCAGCAAACCGGCATCTATCCAGTGGATAGCCCGGGCGGCTGGCGCATCATCGGGAGGACGCCGCTTCGTCTGTTCGACATTCAAAAAGCGATTCCTTGTTTGCTGGCGCCGGGAGATGAGGTCGTGTTTCGTCCTATTCGCGAGCGGGAGTTTGGCGAAATTGCCGCGCAGGTTGGCGCGGCATGAACTCACCCGTGTTTCAGGTTCTCAAGCCCGGTCTTCTTTCCACGCTGCAGGATCTCGGACGCACAGGTTATCAGCGGCTGGGGGTTGCTCCCTGCGGCGCGATGGATGCTTATGCCTTGCGGCTGGCAAACCGCTTGGTGGGCAATTTCGAGGGCAGCGCGGGTTTGGAGATCACGCTGGCGGGAGCCGAATTCGAAGTGCTGCAAGACTGTGAAATCGCTCTTGCGGGAGCAGACCTCTCAGCCCAGTTGGACGCCAAGCCTGTTCTGTGCTGGGAGAATTGCTTTCCCAAAGCAGGCCAGCGGCTTGTGTTTTCAGACAGGAAGCGCGGCGCGAGGGCCTATCTCAGTGTCTCGGGCGGCTTGGTCGCGGACCGCGTCTTAGGTAGCGGCTCCACTGATCTGCGCAATGGCTGGGGAGGAGTGCGCGGGCGAAGCCTGCGGCGGGGTGACCGGCTTTGCTCGCAGAACGCGAGTAGGCAGGAGAAGGGGCTTCGGCGGGTAGTTCGCCCGGAAGCCTTGGGTGAGTATCAGAATCCCTTCCTTCTGCGCGTGCTGCCGGGTCCCCAGAGCGACTTCTTCTCAAGCGAGTCGATGCGCCAGCTCTTGACGGGAGAATTTCGACTTGGCGCGAACTCCAATCGCATGGGGTACCAGTTGGAGGGTTCCCACCTCGGCGTCGCTGCCCGAGAGATGATTTCAGACGCCGTGCCGATGGGTGCGATTCAAATCTTGCCTGACAGACAAGCGCTGCTTCTGATGGCCGATCGCCAGACGGTCGGCGGCTATCCTAAGATCGCGATCGTCATCTCCGCCGATTTGCCCAAAGCTGCCCAGCTGTGCCCGGGGCATCGTATTCAATTTCAAGCAGTCTCCCTCGAAGAGGCACACCAGGCGCTAGCCCTGCAAGAGAGACGAGTCGCGCTGGAACTGTTGAAGCGAAGTTGACGGCAGAGGAGGACTTCGAATGTGGTAAGGTCCGCCCCAACCTAACAGGAGTTCTCATGCCGCGCGGCGGCGCCAGGTTATTCCCCCTTAACAAAGGGCGCGGCGACAAGCGACAGCGGTCGCGTAGCGCCAGGAGGTTGTCCGTTTCAACTTTCCCGAACCCATCGAGACAACCCCCTGAAGGCTCCGCGACCGCCGTCGCGGCGCCTTCTTTCCCCCTTTTCTAAGGGGGATTTTCATCGGAGCCATCCATGCTCCGTGCGAATTGGATGTTTTTCTGGCTCCCCTACTGAGATCAGGAGGGGATGTGTCGCGCAGCGGCACGGGGTGGTCTGAGGGATGCACCGAGACCCGTCATTCAAGCGTTTCGTATCGACTAAGAGCCTTTGCGGCACGAAACGTTCGATTGGAGGTTCCCGCAAGGGCCAGTCGCACCACCCCGGCGCTGGCCCCCGGACCGCCGTCCCTGTGCCAGCGCCCGCCCCTCCTCAGCCGAGGAGGGGAATCAAAATGTCCAATCTCCAGATGCTCCTGCGGAGCACCACAGAGCATGAAAATGATGCGCTCAGCCCTTCTTGAATCCCGGCGGGCTGATAGCCGATCTAACAAGAGCCGCCTGCTCCTTCTGATGTACTTTGAGAGCTCCGGTTGCCGTACTAGCGCTCTCGGGGCGCCCGACATAGCGCAGGCTCTGATTCCCCTTCAATTCCGCTGAAATCCTATCCCTTACAAAAAACCAGCCACCCATGTTTTGAGGTTCTTCTTGAACCCAGACAATGTCGTTGGCGTTCGGATACTTTCGCAGCTCTTTGCGCAAAATATTCCTTGGGAACGGATAGAGTTGTTCTAGCTTGAGAAGCACGGTGTCTTCAAGACGCTTTTCCTCACAAGCTTCGAGCAAATCGTAACAAACCTTCCCGCTGGCAAGCAGGATGCGCGCAACCTTGTCCTTGTTCAGGGATTCGCTCGCATTGACCAACTCCTGGAAATGGCCGCTGGCCAGCTCGCTCAGGCTTGACGCCACTCTCGGCTGCCGCAACAGGCTCTTGGGCGTAAACAGGATGAGCGGCTTCCGCAGGCCGCGGCCATCCTTGCCTCCACGCATCTGCCGGCGAAGGAGATGGAAGTATTGAGCCGCCGTCGTGCAGTTGCAGACCTGCATGTTGTTCTCGGCGCAAAGCTGAAGAAAGCGTTCGATGCGCGCGCTGGAATGTTCTGGTCCCTGGCCTTCATAGCCATGCGGCAACAAGAGCACCAGGCCGATGGGTTGCTGCCACTTGGCTTCGGCGCCCGCGATGAACTGGTCGATGATGACTTGTGCGCCGTTGACGAAATCGCCGAACTGGGCTTCCCACAGCACCAGGGTCAGCGGATCGGCCACGCTATAGCCGAACTCGAACCCCAAGACGGCTGCCTCGGAAAGGAGGCTGTCAAAAACCCTAAACTTCGCCTGACCTGGCGTGAGGTGCTGCAGCGGCAGATACTCCTTTCCATCTACCTCATCAAACAGCACGCAGTGGCGCTGGCTGAACGTGCCGCGGCCGCTGTCCTGCCCGCTAAGGCGCACCGGGGTTCCTTCGACCACCAGAGTTCCGAATGCCAATGACTCGGCGAATGCCCAATCGACATCGCCGTTCTTGTCCACTGCTTCCCGCCGTTTCTCGAAGAAATTCTTCAGCTTTTGGTGCACATGGAAATCCTTCGGAAAAGTCGTCATCGCCATGGTGATCTGCGTCAGCAGGTCTTGGCTGACCCCGGTGGGTGTCAGCGAATGCGACGCCTCCATCTCTTCCTGCGAGACGGCGCTCAGCGCTTCCGGGACGAAGACATCCACGCTCTTTTTCAAGTCTTCGAAAGCCTGTTCCAGCCTGGCAACGTGACTTTGGCGGATTTGCTCTACTTCCTGCTCTGTCAGCGACTTTTCACGAATCAACCGCTCGGCATAGATCTGGCGCACCGACGGATGTTTGCGGATCTTCTGATAGAGCAGCGGCTGGGTATAACTTGGATCGTCGGCCTCGTTGTGTCCATAGCGCCGGTAGCAGAACATGTCGATGACCACGTCTTTCCTGAATTTCCTGCGAAACTCACAGGCTAAGCGCAGCACGCGGATCGCAGCTTCAGGATCGTCGCCGTTGACATGAAAGACAGGCGCCTGAACCATCTTGGCCACGTCGGTGCTGTAGGGGGTGGAGCGGGCATCGTCCGGAGAGGTGGTGAACCCGATCTGGTTGTTGACAATTAGATGGAGGGTGCCCTCAGTGCGATACCCGTCGAGCTGCGAGAGATTCAGTGTCTCAGCGATGATGCCCTGTCCGGCGAACGCCGCGTCGCCGTGAATGAGGAGCGCAATGAACTGATGCTGGCCATCAGGCTTGCGCCGATTCTGCTTGGCGCGCACGATGCCCTCGACCACCGGATTGACCGCCTCCAGATGGCTGGGATTGGGCGAGACCGACACGATGATTTCTTTGCCCGAAGCCGTGGTGTGTTTGCCGCTCGCGCCTAAGTGGTATTTCACGTCGCCTGAACCTAACGCTGACGTGGGATCAACATTGCCTTCGAATTCGGACAGAATCTGAGTGTAGGGCTTGCCAATGACGTTGGCCAACACGTTGAGGCGCCCGCGATGCGCCATGCCGATGACAATCTCACGCACATCCTGCTCGCCTGCCAATTCGAGCAATTCATGGAGGATCGGGATCATTGTCTCGGCGCCTTCGCCGGAAAACCGCTTGTGTCCAACGAACTTGGTATGGAGAAAACGCTCGAAGGTTTCCGCCGCTGTCAACATCGCAAGAATTCTCTTCTTCTGGGCCAGCTCAATGGACCAGTTGTTTCGCGTGGGCTCCATGTGAAGTTGCAGCCAGCTTTTCTGCTCGGGATGTTGAATGTACATGTATTCGACGCCGATCTTGCCGCAATACGTCTGCCGCAGCGTCTCGAGAATTTCTCGCAGCGTGGCGGTTGGCGTGGGCGCGTCACCCAGGGCGGCGCTCAAGCCGCCGGTAATGAAGCTGCGGTCAAGGTCCCACATCGTCAATCCGTAGTTGATTGGGTCGAGCTCATAGTGGTAAGCCGGCTCAACTCCCAGCGGGTTGAGATCGGCGATCAAATGGCCGCGCACGCGATAGGCGTTGATCAATTGTAGAACTCGCGCCTGCTTCTCCGTTTCCTCGCGATGCGATGCCAGGCCGAACAGAGCGGGGTTGCGGTCGGGCGTCCAGCGGATGGGGTGATAAGGAATTTTCAGGTCGGCAAAAATTTGGTCATAGAATTCTTCCTCACCGAGCAGCAGCTCTTGAATCTTGGCGAGAAACAGGCCCGATTCCGCTCCCTGGATGATTCGGTGGTCGTACGTGCAGGAGATCATCATGATCTTGCTGATTCCCAGGATAGTCAGGGTCTCCGGCGCCATGCCATGATACTCCGCTGGATAGTCGATGGCTCCCGTGGCAATGATGGCGCCCTGACCCGGCATTAAGCGCGGCATGGAGGCTACTGTGCCGACCGTGCCCGGATTGGTCAGCGTTATCGTGGTTCCTAGAAAATCAGAAGTGCCGGCCTTGCCCGTACGCGCACGCGTGAAGACGTCGTTCAGTCCTTTGTAGAACTCGAGAAAACTCAGTGCTGCGGCGTTCTTGATGTTGGGAACCATCAGCAGACGCGTGCCGTCTTTGCGCTCCACGTCTACGGCGACCCCGAGGTTCACCTGGCGGCGCTCGATGCGGCTGGGTCGCTCTTCCGCATCCGTGTAAGCGTTATTGAGATTCGGAAGATGCTCCAGCGCCTTCACAATGGCCCAGCCGATCAGATGCGTATACGAAATGCGTCCCCCACCGGTGAGGTCGAGATACTGGTTGATCAAGCGCCGGTTCTCGTCGATGACTTTGACGGGAATGTGCCGCTGCGAAGTGGCAGTTGGAACTGAAAGGCTGGCCTCCATGTTCTCGACGATCTTTGCGGCAGCGCCATGCATCGGCACCACCTGCTCGGCTTCGGCCAGAGCCTTCGGAGGCTCGACGCGGAGCACGCTGCGCGTCTTCAGATCCTGCACGGGCACGACTTCGACGGGCGCTGCAACACGGGCAAGTGTCTGGCCGCCATTGGGCTTTCTGCCAGAAGCCACGCCATCGAAAGTCCGCCGCCAGCGTTCATCCACCTGCGAAGGATCTTCGAGGTATTGATAAATCAATCCTTCAACAAAACCTGCGTTGGCGCCCAGCGAGTCCAGGTACGTCCGCCAGGCGTCATCCAGTTTAATCAGCGTCTTGCTCATGAAATGGTGTCCTCAGACCTCAAATGAATCTCTGGCTCACAGTGCGTTACCGCGTCTTTGGCCTTATTGGCGCCGAATCATGACCCGATAGACGACAGCGAGGCAAAAAGTTTGTCAGGACTGAAGTTGGGACGCAAGACGAATCTAGGTAGAGGCAAGGCGTGAACCCGCAACCTGAACCCGACAGCCTAGAAATCCTAATTTGACTTCTAAGACTGCCCTCAACTCTCCCCTGAACCTCCTTGAGTCAGGGTGCTTCGCCTGCGGGAACGGAATTTTCGGCAGGGACAAGCGCTTACCATTGGCAGGATTTGCAGCTTGCGGTCAGTAGAACTTCCGGCCTCGGTTAGGCAAGATCTAAGACTTCACGTACCTTGCGCGCCAGAGCATCGGGGGTGAAAGGTTTCTGAAGAAACGCTATACCAGGATCCAACACACCATACTGGACAATGGCGTTGTCTGTATAACCCGACATGTAAAGCACCCGCACATTTGACCGGATGGTTGCCATGCGCTCGGCCAACTGCCGCCCGCTCATATGCGGCAGCACCACATCAGTGACCATGAGATGGATTGTCCCCTGGTGACGGATCGCAATTCGCAGGGCTTCCTCACCATGGTTCGCTTCCAGTACAGTGTAGCCGTTCCTTTGAAGAACACTCCGCACTAGATTTCTGACAACACTTTCATCCTCCACCACCAGAACAGTCTCTGTCCCTGTCAGCTTCTCTGTTTGGTCCTTGATAGATGGCTCCCATGTCTCTACCGTTTCCGTAACTCGCGGCAGGTAGATCTTAAACACCGTACCCTCGCCAGGCTCGCTATACACCCAAATATTGCCTCCGCTTTGCTTGACGATCCCATACACCGTGGAGAGCCCCAAACCTGTGCCTTTTCCCAATTCTTTTGTTGTGAAGAAGGGCTCAAAAAGGTGAGACTGCGTTTCTGCGTCCATCCCCCGCCCGTTGTCGCTAACTGCCAGCATCACGTAGGGGCCCGGCTTGACGGCCATGTGTTTGCGGGCAAAGGTTTCGTCCAGCTCGGCATTAGTTGTCTCGATTGTGAGCTTTCCGCCCTGAGGCATGGCGTCCCGAGCATTGACGGCTAGGTTCATGATGATCTGCTCAGTCTGCCCGGGGTCAGCTTTCACCCGGCCCAGTTCCGGCCCAAAAAGAGTTACCAATTCGATGTCCTCGCCGATCAGACGTCGGAGCATCTTGTCCATGTCAGCAACCACATCGTTGAGATCTAAGACCCTTGGGTGAAGGACTTGCTTGCGGCTGAAGGCCAGGAGTTGGCTAGTCAGGGTGGCAGCGCGTTGGCCTGCCTTTTTGATCTCGAGAATTTCCGCACTCAATGGATTGTTGTCGCCAAGGTCATGCAGCAGGATGTCGCTGTAGCCGATAATAGCGGTCAGCAGATTATTAAAGTCGTGGGCTATTCCGCCTGCCAACCTTCCGACCGCTTCCACCTTTTGAGACTGCCGCAGCTGCTCTTCAAGACGCCGGTTTTCTGCGCGCTCCTCCGCTTCCTTAAGAGCTCGACGAACCTTAATCACAAGTCCTTCGAGCCGATCCTTGATGACATAGTCAGTTGCGCCCCGTTTGAGGCTCTCCACAGCACGCTCCTCACCGATCGTGCCAGAGACAAAAATAAAGGGCACATCAGGGCAAATCTCCTTGGCGATCTCCAGAGCCGCCAATCCATCCATATCCGGCAAGGAGTAATCTGAGATGATGATGTCAGGCTTGAATTCTTGGAGCGCACGAACACAATCTTCACGACCCCAGACACGCTTTGATCGGAACAGCAAGCCAGCTTTTCGCAGCTCACGTTCTTCAAGCTCGGCATCCGGAGTGGAATCCTCAACGAACAAGATGCGAACTTCGGTTTCCATGACCGACTCCTTCGCCTTATGGCGGTGCGTGATTCAATAAAAGCCAATAGAGGCCCAACTGGGAGACGGCCTCGACAAATTTGTCAAAATCTACAGGCTTTACAATGTAGCTGTTGACACCCAGTTTGTAGGTTTCCACAATGTCGCGTTCTTCCTTCGAGGAAGTTAACACAACAACCGGAATAACCTTGGTGTCCTCATCCGACTTGATCTTTCTGAGAACTTCCAGACCGTCTAGCTTTGGAAGCTTCAGGTCGAGGAGTATGAGCTTGGGCCGATTTGCCCTGTCACGATCCACATAAGGACCGGTCGCGAAAATGAAGGCCAAAGCTTCTACTCCGTCTTTGACGTGATATGACTTGTTAGCGAGATGGTGCTTCTTCAGAGCACGCAAGGTCATCTCAGCATCGTGCGGATTGTCTTCGACTAACAGGATCTCTACCTCATTCTCCGGTGTCACTGGCTTCCTCCACTCTTGGGAGCGTGAACTGGAACGTCGCTCCCTCGTTCAGCTTCCCCTCCGCCCAGATCCTTCCCCCATGTCGTTGGATAATCCGTTTCACCAAGCAAAGTCCTACCCCCGTCCCCTCAAACTCTTCCGACACGTGCAGTCTTTGGAAGATGCCGAAGAGCTTGTGAGCGTACGCCATTTCAAAACCAACGCCATTGTCTCTAATGATGTAAATACTCTCAGTTGTTTCAGACCTGCCTTCGACTTCTATCCGCGCAAGATCGCGGTTGCGTGTGTACTTAATGGAATTTCCAATCAGGTTGGCCAGAACCTGCCGGAGCAGAGCCTGGTCTCCGCGGCAGTCGGGAAGACGTCCAACGGAAACTCGGATCTGCCGTTCTGGACATGCGGCGACAAGATCCGTGATCACAGACTCAGTTAGTCTAGTCATATCAACCGGCCTGGCTTTCAATTCCGTACGCCCAACTCGAGAAAACTCGAGAAGGTCATCAATCAGCTGCCCCATCTTTCGGGCGTTTTCCGAGATGACATCGAGCAGCCTATTCCCCTCATGATCGAGTTTATTCGAGTAATCTTCTAAAAGGATTTGGGAGAAGCCAGAGATGGCGCGAAGCGGTGCCCGGAGATCATGCGAAACTGAGTAGCTGAACGCTTCGAGCTCTTGATTTTTTCTCTCAAGATCGGCGAGCAACCTGGACCGTGTTTCGGCCAGCTCCAGAGCCGCGCGCGCTTGCGCGGCCTCGAGTTCCCTCTCAAGCAGTTGTTCACGAATCTGCCGATGTTCGTCTTCAAACTGCTTCCTGCGTAACTGCGCCCGTAACCGTGCTTTTAAGACTTCAAATTCGCTCGACTTGGCTATGTAGTCGTCGGCACCGGCATTGATCCCTTCGATCATCGAGTCACGCTCTTCTCGGGCGGTGAGCATGAGGAGTGGGACGTCTCTCCAGGCCGGGGAGCTCTTGATGCGCCGGCAGGTTTCATTTCCAGAAAGACCCGGCATCACCAGATCCAGAAGGATGCAGTCGACCGTTTGGACCGCCAGAAGTTCAAGAGCTTCTTCACCAGAGTGTACCAGAATGGGGTCGTATCCCTCTTGCCTCAGATGATCGGCCAATGCGTGGAGAAACGTTAGGCTGTCATCGACCGCGAGGATTTTTTTCGGACCGAAGAGGCTGGAGGTTGCGCCCGCCGCTGGAGCCGTGGCGGACGACCGCAAGAGCGCCGCGAGACGGGCTAGGATCATCTGCACATCTTCTTCTTTTCTGACGAAGGAGTCGGCCCCAGCCTCGAGGGCTTGAAGTTCGCCTCCAGGGTGTTCTGAACCTGTTAGCAGCAGGCAGGGTGTGGCTCGAAGAGTGGCATCCTGCCGCAGGCAGCGAATCACCGTAGCACCATCCATTCCTGGCAACTCTCCATCCACTATGATTGCCCTTGGTCGAATGTCGACCGCGAGGCGCAGCGCGTCCTCGCCACTTGAGGCGACGGCTACTTTGTAACCCTGAGATTCGAGCGCCAGCCTTAACTCTTCTCTATAGGTGGTGCTGTCGTCGACGACCAGTATCTCCTCCGAAACTTCAGTCCGGTCTGCTGAATCCCTTCTACGCAGAAGCTCGCGCGCGAGAGAGATGAGGTACGTCTGGTCATAGGGCTTTCCCACATACTCATCGGCACCGGTTTTCATGCCGCGCACGCGATCACGCACTTCCGCTTCGGTTGAGAGGAGCAGGACGGGCGTCTTGGATGTAACGGACGCGTTTTTGATTTCCTTGAGCAGCTCAATCCCATCGCCGTCGGGGAGCAGAACATCCAGGACAATCAGCGCAAAGACTTCCTGGGAAAGTGCCTCCCGAGCCGCGCTGGTGCTGGCGCAGGCTGTCGTCAGAAAGCCGGCTGACTGAAAGGCTTCCTGCAGATCCATGCGCACGGTCAAACTGTCGTCCACGATGAGAATACTGGGCTTCACAATCGCCCCCGTGATTCCGAATATCCCGCGAGTCCGATCAGAGCTGGTGCGATCTGGTGCAAAGGCAACACTCGTTCCGCGGCTCCTAGCTCTATTGCCGCGCGCGGCATTCCAAAGACAGCCGAAGTTTCCTCGTCCTGAGCAAACGTGGCTCCACCGGACTGTCTGATAGCAAGAAGGCCCTCAGCTCCGTCCTTGCCCATACCGGTCAGGAGGCAGGCGGCGCATTCGGCCCCCATTTCTCGGGCCAAGGACTCAAAGAGCACGTCCACTGAGGGTCTGCAGGAATGTCGCTCGGCGCCGCCTGTCAGCAAAAGTCTCCCTTCATGCAGAACGAGGTGACGGTCCGGGGGAGCCATGACCACTTTCCCTTCGCCCACTTTGGGCAGAGGATCCCCATGCCTCGCATAGTCGGCACGCATGGGAGACTGCCCGTCCAGCCATTCAGCGAACGTATTTGCAAAAGGTTCTCCGAGGTGTAAAACCAAAAGAATTGGAAGCGGAAAAGCTGGCGGCAAGCCACGCAAGATTTCCAAAATGGCCCCAGGGCCGCCCGTGGATGCGCCTATAGCAATCAAACGCTGCTTCGAAACAACGTCAACCGTGCCACTGCGTGATAGCGGTCGCGCGGGAAGCGCCCTCGGACCGAACTTGGCTCGCGGGTGAGTGATCACCTTGATGCGCGCCACAACCTTGACGGCTGTCGCTAGCGTGCGTTCCCAGTGGTCATCGTCTTCTTCACCAGTCGGCTTTTCCAACACGTCTACGGCCCCGACAGCAAGGGCCTCGTAGGTCTTGAACAGCTCCCCACGGTTTGTCGAGCTGGACACAATGAGGATGGGTGTGGGACAGTAAGCCATAATGTATTCAGTGGCTGCCAGGCCGCTCATGATGGGCAGCATCATGTCGAGTGTTATCACATCCGGCCGTAGTTTCTGACACAGTTCAATAGCAGTCTTTCCGTCCTCTGCCTCTCCAACGACTTCTAACTCCGCGTCGGCTTTCAGCACCTCGACAAGCCGCCTACGAACGGTCAATGAGTCCTCAACTACCAGAATGCGCGTTTTCTTCATGACTCATCCAATGAGATCTCGAAGGGTCCTTAGGAGAAAACCTTGCTCAAACTCACTTTTGACAATGTACCCGCGTGCTCCCAGTTCCTTCCCACGAAGTTGGTCTTCCGCTGAACTGCGCGAGGTCACCAGTATGGAGGGAATGTCGCGCAGCTCAGGATCGCTCTGGGTCTGTCGCAAGAACTCGAAGCCGTCTATCCCTGGCATTTCGATGTCGACGACAAAAAGCCCATACTTGCAGCTTCGAGCCTTTGCGATTCCTTCTTCGCCGGAGATCGCCAGTTCCACCTGATAACCGGCAGACTCTAGAATGCTCTGTTCCAGCATTCGTGTCGTGAGAGAGTCGTCAATGATAAGTACCGGCGGACGGGACACAGTTGTCTCGACAACGCCCCCTGGACGTGCGCGCGCAGCGACCATCACGGCAGTCGGATCCAGAACCAACTGGGGATGACCTTTCCTGTCCAAAGCCGCCCCAGCGACGATGGGGTCTGCGGCGATCCAGGATGGCAGGGGCCGTACGACGACGTCTGTAATCCCAAGCAGCCGATCAACCCCCAGAGCCACCACATCCGACTCAGCTTGAATCAGGACGGCAGACCAGTGGCTGTGGCCTCTCGATGACTCCCGACCCAGAAGCCTCGCCAGAGGGATAAAGGGGACAAGTCTGCCTTCATACACAATAGAATTGTTTTCGGCGGAGCGCGCGATGCCGCTGTCAACCAGGTGGAGTGAGCCGCGCACGGCATCGAGCGGTAGACATACCGCAGAGCCTTCGACGTCCGTCATCAGAGCTGGGAGCGATGACAGAGAAACGGGAACACAGAGTTCGAGTGTCGTTCCTTGCCCCGGTTCGCTGCTCAACGCCACGATACCCTTGAGCCGGCGCACCACGTCTTGCACCACGTCTAATCCGATGCCGCGGCCAGAGACTTCGCTTACCTGGCCCATAGTGGTGACTCCTTCCTTGAGGATGAGTCGAATCGCATCCTCAAGGCCAAGAGATGCGGCTTCCGCGGGGGAAATGAGGTTGCGACGAACGGCCACGAGTCGCACCGCTCCCACATCGATCCCTCGTCCGTCATCCTTGCAGATAAAGGCGGCTCGATTCCCACGCCGTTCGACCGACAATGCCACCGTTCCGACAGGTGGCTTGGCGGCTGCACGACGTTCCGATTCGGCCTCGATCCCGTGGTCGACGGAATTGCGGACTGCGTGCAACAGAGCGCTACGGACTTCCCCCAGCACATGGGCATTGATTCGGGTTTCGCCTCCAAAGGTCTTCAGTTCGACTCGCTTTTGCAGAGATCGGGCGGCATCGCGAACGGCGCGTTCCAGGTCAACAAAGAGCTCGCTAGCAGGTACCAAACGAAGCCGGTTTGTTTCGACTCGGACTTGAGTTAGCTCTCGTTCTGCCTGGTCGAGATGAGTCGTCAGATTACGCTGCAGCTGACCAAGAGAAGTCAGGATATCCTCAGTCAAAGGCTGAATCTTGGTTAACATCATTTTCAGTCCATCCAACCCTGCGCTGCGGCGTTTGCTCATTTGTTCATTGAGTAATTTAGCTAACAGTCGCGCCTTTTCCATCTCGTCGAGATCCGACTGAAGAGTGCTGAGTTCCATTCCCACTTCAGAAATCCCTTCGAACAAGTTGTCCAACTCTCCAATCTCGACACGCACAGTCTCAAGAGGTTCATCCACAATCGTGCGGGAGAGGTTCTCAGGTCGGGACTCTAGTGGAATGTCGAGCGAAGAAATCTGCGCAGCGATCGCATCGCCAATCCTTAGCAGCTCATCGATACACTCGTGGGGGATGGGCGTGGTGGGCTCCCGATAGGGGGTAAGAGCATCTTCCATCGCGTGCGCCAGTTTTGCGATTTCAAGCTGCTTGATAACCCGCGCTGCTCCCTTGAGCGTGTGCGCACAACGTAGCAATCTCCCGATCACCTGAACGCTGGCCTCCCCTTTTTCTAGCTCCAGGATGCCCTGGCTCAGGCCTTGCAGAAGCTCTCGTGCCTCAATCCGGAAGTATCTATAGGGGTCCTTGGCCATTGGCTTATACACGTGCCTCTGACTGAATAAAACGAGTCAGATCGTGAGACAGCTGCGTTAACTGAGTCGCAGTCTGAAGTGTCTGGCTGGAGCTTGTTTCAGTTTCTTTGGTCGTCTGCGCAACGTCAGCGATGGCGATATTCACCTGCTCAACTGCGGTGGCCTGCTGCTTCGTGCTCAGCTCAATCTCCCGGGCTGCCTCGCTAGTGGTTCTCACCAAATCCGCGATCTGTTTAATCGCTGCAGTTACTTCAGCGAATTGCCGGGATCCTGTATCCACGGCCTTTGAGCCAGACTCTGTCGCCATGACGGTCGTATTGACTGCGGAACGGGTTTCGTCAATCAGTCCACGAATCTCTTTGGTGGAAACACCGACCCTGTCGGCCAGTTTTCGGATTTCATCCGCCACCACGGCGAAGCGCTTGCCCGCTTCTCCGGCTCCTGCCGCCTCGATCGTCGCATTGATCGCAAGAATGTTTGTCTGCTCCGCGAGTTCATTGATGATCTCCAAGATGCCTCCAACCTGCTGGGACTTCCTGCCGAGATCCAGCATATGCTCCACGACTGAATCCATCTGTTTCTTGATTGAACCAATAGATTCCTGGCCTGTTTGGACCGTTTGATCACCGTTGCGTGCGGCTCCAGCGGTCTGCTCTGCGATGTGGGCTACGCGTTGGGCGCTCTCGGCGATTTGCCTCGAGGTGGCGAGAAGCTCGGTGATCGTGGTGCTAATCTCGTTCATCGCCGTGGCTTGCTCCTTGGCCCCCGTGGCTTGCTGATTCGCGGCGGCTTGAAGCTCGGCCGACGAGCTCTGCACATGCTGAATCGCAGATCCAATCTGGCGGCTGAGCGAGTGAGTTAGGAAAAACGCAACAAGCCCTGCCACTAACGCGGTTACGATTGCGATCGCGATGACAAACGCAATCGCTGAGGAAGATGCCTCTGTAGAAGCACGCTTTCCTTCTTCCAAGGCGAGCGACTCGCGCGAAATGAAGCCATTGATCTCACGGTTGAGGAGGTTGTCTTTGGGTACCATCTGTTCGTTGAAGCGGCGAGTGACGGCCTCAACGCTCGCATCGGTCTTCCGCTGCGAAATGATCTGATTCGCCGTGTCCTGCCAATCAGTTTGGGCGCGTTTAATCCGCTCCACAACGCGTTTGGTTTCCTCATCAGTGAACCGAGACTTTAGCCGTTCCAGGATCGCCTCAAAATCGGCGTCCGCAGTTTGTACACTGTCCAAAAACCGTTCGTCCTTGGACAACAGGAATGCGCGAGCGGCACCCACCACGCGCTCGTTCGCCGCATGAAGTTTTTCGGCATCAATAAGACTCTGAGCATGCACCGATATAACGTTGTCTTTGCTTGCGACGACTGAACGGATTGCGAACACTGCAATAATGCCCATCACCATCGTTAAGGCAACGGTAGCCGTGAAGCCTGCGCCGAGCTTCTGTCCAAACGTCCAAGATCGAGACATCGTGTTCGCCTCCTCTACTTTTCCTTTAGGGGTGGTTCTTTAATTGTTTGTGCGACTGACGCTAAGCTGATGACTGGGCAAATCAGTTTTCCGATCCGTGCAACCTGACACACATGTTGTCCTCGTGCCTCCGTCTCCTTCGAAATCCACAGGTCTGAACTGGAGATTCGTACGTAACCTTCAAGCGATCCAAAGGTCAATCCTAAGGGCTCATGAGTTCCAAAGAGGGAAACCCAATGCGTCGGGTCATGGTCCTTCCCATACCCGAGGATCTCAGCCAAGCCGTAGACAGGAAAGACCACACCCCTGATCGCCGTCATGCCAAGAAGCTCTGGAACCGCACTTGGGACTGGGGTGATCCGTGGGCTTGGCGCAAGTCCAGACATTTCACAAACCCTGATGGCATACGGGTCACTGGCTATCCGGACGGAGAGAAGATCGTGAAGATCCTCAACCGCCGCGTTTGGCCGAGCGGAAAAGGCCTGGTCGAATGCCCGGCGCAGATCCTCTATTCTTTCAGTTGATTGGAAAGGCCGTAGACTCAAGAGTTCCCTCCGCAGGCGCGCAACTCTTCTCGGCTCAGCTCCATAAGGGCCTCACGGCTGAAACCACCCCCGAAGAGAAGGATTCGCGAAACATCTTCGCTTGACAGGAGAATCAGCGCTTGCCCGAATTCCTGCCTGGCGATTTCCAGATTGCGCCGCCGCTTGGCCAGGAGGCCTAAGTGCAAGTGAGGCATGGCAAATCCAGGATCCAGGTAGGCTGCGGTCTGATCATGATCCAGCGCACCGGGCAGATCGCCTGCGTGCTCTCGGCAAAGGGCCATCAAATAATGGGCCCCCGAGTTTAATTCATTGGACTCCAAAAGGTGTCTGCATGCCTTTTCAGCCTGAGGTAAATCGCCACTATTTGTGAGAATGACGGCGCGGAGGAGCAGGACTTCAAGGTCCATTCTCCACTCCGGAGGTAAATCTCGGAGCACGTCCAGAGCTTCCGAGAATCTTTCTCTTCTCACAAGTTCAATAACAATCCCGGGATCCCATCGGTACCTTGGGACAACCACTGGCAGAGATTTTTCGGCGCGTATTGGCATACCATTCGAGGTCAGGAAGGGCGTGGGTACATCCGTAAGAGCCGCAATGTTTTCCGAGGCGCGGCGGATTGCTTCCACCCAGGACCCTGCGGTCTCCACAAGCTCGGTGGTAATAGTTGCCGCGGGACTGCCCGGTTTCAAAACTTCAGCTGTGGGAGTGGACGGTCGCCTCTCGTGAACTCCTCGTTTCTGGTAATAGAAGGTTCCGTGCGTATGTCGCAGGTGAAATTCGTCGGAGACTCCACGGAGGGTTTCCGCATGGCCAAGAAACAAGTATCCTCCTGGTCTGAGCGCCTGGGTGATTCGCGCGACAACTACTTTGGTAAGGCTAGGAGCAAAGTACATTGTCACGTT
>JAKEER010000560.1 GCA_022616615.1 Acidobacteriota bacterium | reverse complement strand
ATTTTGACTACCCCGCCCAAGAGCGATCGACGGGGGCCAGACTTGCACTGGCTAGAGACCTACAAGGTCAGGCGTACCCAACCACCGGCGTCAGCCGGTGGTCGCTGGCAGGGTCCAAGAGGGATACCGACCGCGTAAGCGGTCGGAGCCTCAGCCGCGCCCATCGTTGCTTCCGTGAAACTCCGACCGCGCACGCGGTCGGTATCTAGCATTGGTCCTGCCACTCTCCACTGGCTTACGCCAGCGGTTGGAGTGGGTCAGTGTGGTTTGTAGCACTTTAAGGCGTTGTGCACATGCACCGATGTCCTCCCGTGAAGCAGCGGCCATCCGTCGCTCCTTCAGGACTGGTGAACTTCGAACACTCTGTATTCTTTCGCGACGGAAACCAAACAAGGAGAAGGCTATGTCTTTGCGCAGATGTTTTCTGGCTTTGTTGCTGGTGGGTTTCTGGGGAAGATCTGTAGCCGCCATTGACGATTATACGCTTGGGCCAGACTCGCAAGTCCAGACGGGCGTCCCCAACGGTGAGGTAACAAAGTATTCCTGGACCAGCCAGATTTTTCCCGGCACGGTCCGCGACTACTGGGTCTACGTGCCAAAGCAGTACGATCCCGCAAGACCCGCTTGCGTCATGGTTTTCCAGGATGGAGCCGGGTACGTCAATCCGGAAGGCAACTGGCGAGCGCCCGTGGTCTTCGACAATCTCATCCACAAGAAGGAACTGCCGGTGACCATCGGCATCTTCATCAATCCTGGTGTGGTTCCAGCGACCTCAGACAACGCGCTGGCTCGGTTCAATCGCAGTTTTGAGTACGACGGCCTAGGCGATCGCTATGTCCGTTTTCTTCTGGAGGAGATCCTTCCGGAAGTGGGCAAGAAATACAATCTGGCCAAAGACGGCAACAGTCGGGCCATTGCCGGCTCCAGTTCTGGAGCGATCTGCGCCTTCACAGCAGCCTGGGAACGGCCCGAGGAGTTTACCCGCGTGTTCAGCACGATCGGGACTTACGTCGGGCTCAGAGGTGGCAACGACTATCCCACCTTGATTCGGAAGACGGAAGCGAAACCGATCCGTGTGTTCCTGCAAGATGGCTCTAATGACAACAACGGCTACGGCGGCAACTGGTTTCTTGCCAATCAAGAAATGCTCTCCGCGCTTGAGTTCTCCGGTTACGATGTGAAAAACGTTTGGGGCGATGGCGCTCACAATAGTAAGCACGGCGGCGCAATCTTGCCGGACGCCTTGCGATGGCTGTGGCGCGACTATCCAGCGCCGATCCGGCCCGGCGGCCCGTCCAGACAGTTGTTGGCAAACCTTCTGGTTCCTGGAGAAGGCTGGCAGTTGGTGGGTCAAGGTTACAAGTTTACCGAAGGCCCGGCCACAAACTCGAAGGGCGAGGTTTTCTTTACCGACATTCCGAACAGTCGCATCCACAAGATCGGACTGGATGGAAAGGTTTCCATCTTCAAGGAGGACACCGGAAGTGCCAACGGGTTGATGTTTGGGCCCGATGGCAAACTCTACGCTTGCCAGAACGGGAGAAAGCGCATTGTGGCTTATGACTTGGAGGGCAAGGAAACGGTCGTGGCTGAAGGACTCGAGTCCAATGACCTGGCCATCACCCACAAGGGTGAGATCTACGTTTCCGATCCCCCCAACAAGCAGGTGTGGTTTATCAATTCCAAAGGCGAGAAACGCATTGTCGATAGCGGCATTGCACGCCCCAACGGAGTTCTCCTGACTCCCGACCAGAGCTTGCTGATTGTGGCAGACAGCGCCGGACAGATGGTTTACTCGTTCCAGATTCAGCCAGACGGATCACTGGCGCACAAGCAGCCCTACTTTCATCTCCACCTGGCAGACACAGCCACGCAAAGCGGCGCTGATGGCATGACAGTGGACGCGCAGGGTCTTCTTTACGTCACAAGCCAAGTCGGTCTGCAGATCTGCGACCAGGCGGGACGCGTCAATGCCATCATCTCTAAGCCGCAGCGTGCCTCCCTTTCGAACGCCGTCTTTGGCGGGCCGGCGCTGGATGAGCTTTACGTGACCAACGGCGACAAGGTGTACAAGCGCAAGACAAAAGCCAAGGGAGTGCTCTCATTTCAGGCGCCGGTCAAGCCAACCACACCTAGGTTGTAGGGGATTACACCAGGGACATTAGGGATAAGATTCAGATGGCGCTCCTTGTAGGTCATTCCCGCTTTCGCGGGAATCACGGAAACTGAGAATTGCTTATGAATGCGCTAAACTGTCGTCCGTGGACCTTCCCTCTTCTCGTCGTCTTTGCGCTGAGCACAACCGCTTGGGCACAGGAGTCGCGCGGCAGAGGGGAAACTCACCCAGTTGTCGCCACGACGTACTATCGCACCTTTGCCCGTTTTCATCCCGTCCTTAAACGTGTCAAGCCGGGCGACATCGTCATCACCAAAACTCTGGACGCAGGCGGCCAGGATGAGAAAGATGTGCGGCGGTCAGAACCTGGCAATCCGCTTACAGGGCCGTTCTATGTGGAAGGAGCAGAACCAGGCGACGCGCTCGTCATCCAATTCCGGAAGGTTAGAATGAACCGGAACTGGGGATGGACTGCGTATCGGCTAGGCTTGTTTTCTCTCACACCAGAGTCGATCGAAGGCCTTTATCCGAATCGATACAAGGACGACCTCATCCGTCCCGGGCGCTCCAATCTGATCCCGTGGGACATCGACCTTCAGCGCCAAACAGTTCGCTTGCGAGAGCCGGCCACCGCCACCATCAAGTTGGAATTCCCTGCAAAGCCCATGCTCGGATGCGTTGGAGTCGCTCCGGCCGGCGACTTTGCTCCGACCTCCGGTCCTTCTGGTTCCTACGGCGGTAATCTCGACTACAACGAAATAGGCGAGGGCTCGATGGTGATGCTTCCCGTCTATCATCCGGGCGCTCTGCTATTCATCGGAGATGGTCATGCATTGCAGGCGGATGGCGAGCCCACCGGAACGGGGGTTGAAACTTCGATGGACGTTGAGTTTCACGTCGAGATTCGGAAGAAGGCTGGCTTGACGGGCCCGCGGGTAGAAACTCGGGATCACATCATCAGCATTGGCAGCCAGCCTGAGTTTGCCAGCTCCCTGGACCGGGCGTTACAGATGGCGACCAGCGACATGGTGAATTGGTTGACGACAGAATACAAAGTGGAACCTTTCGCCGCGCACCTGCTTATTGGTTACCAGGGCGAGTACGACGTAGTGACCGTTGCCGGCTCCATGGCGCTGAAGATTGCAAAGAGGCATCTGCCGTCTCGATGATCGGCCGGATCTTTTGCAGGACTCAGGCTGAGAGGGACTGTCGGAGGGGGCAGCATTCCTGAAGGCGCCCGCTAAGCGATCGGAGCTCAATGCTCTTGCAATTGTCCAAGGACGAGAACTATCATCGCCCTTCACTAAGGGTCTGCGCAAGATCAAGTTGGCCGTCTTCTTCTTGAGGGTAACAGAAAGCTAAGAAGCTTCGCTCGCCCTCGTCGTCGTTCTCGTCCTCGGCTTTGATTACCTGTGGCTCAAGTGTGGGTTTGCTTGACGTGCGGCTGCTAAGGCCGAGGACGACGACGAGGACGAGGAACTCCCTATGATCCGAGTCCAATTGCACAAGTTCATCGACCTCGCGGCTTCAAGAGCTTCTGCAGAGCTGGAACTCAACCGGCAATCGGAAGCAAAGACTGTCGACCGCCGATCGTTTCTCTCGCTCGCAGCCTCGCTGGCAGGGTTGACCGGAATGGCATCTACCGCCTTTGCGCGCAACTTCGGGTCGGATACCGAACCTCAGCGCTATCCCGATCCCGACATTGTCGTGCTCGACAAGCGGTTCAAATACAAGTTGGGAAACACGCCCATTCAGCGCCTTCACCGGGGGACGCTCTGGGCGGAAGGTCCTGCTTGGAGCACTGTCGGCCGCTATCTGCTCTGGAGCGACATTCCAAACAACGAGCAGTTGCGCTGGCTGGAAGAGGACGGTCACGTTTCCCGCCGTTTCCGCTTCCCGGCAAACAACAGCAACGGCAATACATTTGACTACCAGGGCCGGCAGATCGCGTGCGAACACGGCACGCATCGCGTCGTGCGCTATGAGCACCACGGCAGCGTCAGCGTGCTGGCCGAGACGGCTGGCGGCAAGCCCCTTAACGCGCCCAACGACGCTGTAGTGCATCCGAATGACGGCTCAATCTGGTTCACGGATCCAGGGTATGGCAGCCTGATGGATTACGAAGGCAAGCGCGTGAAATCGAATTCCGTTCAGCCGCACCAGAAGGAGGCCATCTATCGCATCGATGCTCCATCGGGTGCTGTGGAGAAAGTGGCTGAAGAGCCATTCAAACCCAATGGTCTTTGCTTTTCTCAAGACTACAGGAAGCTCTATGTTGCCGACACGGGCGCCTCGCACTACCCGGCTGCGAAGAATGTCATCTGGAGCTATGATGTCGATGGCAAGAAACTCAAGAACGCCCGGAAATTTGCAGACATGACTCTCGACGGCAAGTCGGGCTTTGCGGATGGAATCCGCTGCGATGAAGATGGCAACGTCTGGTCGAGCGCAGGCTGGGTTGGCGACGGCTACGATGGCGTGCACATTTTCGCGCCCAGTGGGGAGCGCATCGGCCAGATCCGCCTGCCGGAGATCTGTTCCAACGTTTGCTTCGGTGGAACCAAGCGCAACCGCCTGTTCATGACCGGCAGCCAGTCGCTCTACGCCGTGTACGTTGAAACCCGCGGCGCGCACATTACTTAGTTTCGGTCGCGAAACTCGGCACTAAGGCTCCCTTCCTTGGATAAGGAGGGGAAGCCACGGCCATAGGCCACGGCGGGGGTGGTTCGAACGGCCGCGGAAAAACCAAATCGGTAGCGGGATCGCAGCGACTCCCACCACCCCAGTGGCGCTGCGCGCCCCCTCCTCAGCCGAGGAGGGGAGTTGTTCTGCAATCTTCCAGTTTCGCGACAGAAACTAGCTAAGCTAGAGATGAGGAAGCATCGGGCTCTGCCATGCGTCATTCCCGCGAAGGCGGGAATCCAGTGTCTCCCGACGGGAGTCTGGATTCCCGTCTTTCCGGCTTGTTCGGTTCACTTCATTTCGGACCATCATTAGAATAGCCTTCACTTTCTGAATCGAGGGTTCGCGTCATGTCACCAACAACTATTTCCAGGCCGGCCAGCGATGAGTACGCCGAGTATTACGGGACCTATATCAGCAAAGTGCCCGCGCAGGACCTGCTCGAACTCCTGGGCAGCCAGATTGAAGAAACCTGCGCGCTGCTGCGCAACGTTTCTGAATCCGGCGCCGATGCCGCCTACGCGCCAGGCAAGTGGACCATCAAAGAAGTGGCCGGCCACATAGCCGATACAGAGCGCATCATGGCTTACCGGCTGCTGCGGATTGCCCGTGGAGACGCCACGCCGCTGCCAGGATTCGAGCAGGACGACTATGTGCGCGCGGCAGGTTTTCAGGCGCGCACACTGGCCAGTTTGACCGACGAGTTTCGCCTGGCGCGCGCCGCGACGCTTTCACTGCTGCGGGGCCTGGACGAGAGGGCGCTGCTGCGACGCGGTGTCGCCAACGGGTCTCCAGTCAGCGCCCGCGCGCTGGCTTACATCATCGCCGGCCACGAAAGGCATCACGTGGGCATCCTGCGGAATCAGTATCATCTTTCCGCTTGAGGCTGCACATGCTGCTACGTGCCGCGAATTGGGTGATGACAGCCACGTTCCTTTTTTCAGCCGCAGTACAGTACAACGATCCCGATCCAGTTCGCTGGATGCTGATCTACGGTCTCGGCGCCCTGGCCTGCATCCTAAGTTTGCGGAATCGCCTGCGCTGGCAGTTGCCTGCCGCGGTTGGAACCACAGCCCTCGGCTGGGCTGCTTCGCTCGCGCCAAGTGTCATCGGCAAGACGACGTTTGGCGAGATGCTTCAATCATTCCACATGACAAACACAGTTGTGGAAGAAGCTCGCGAGATGGGTGGTCTTTTCATTGTTGCGGTCTGGATGGCCGTGCTGACGGCGGCCTCGGCAAGTTCGAGTAACCGCTGAGACGCGAAGAGAAATCGGAATAGACCTAGACGGCGTGGCGTATTCGTAGCAAAAGGTGAACGAAACCGCGGTCCCCAAAAGGCCAGTTGATGCCTCGGTGCGTTATTCCCGCGAAAGCCGGATCCAGCCTCCGATTCTGTGACATTGGATTCTAGGTTTGCGGGAATGACTGGCCTTTACTCGAATGATTGCGCACTCCCCACTTCTGGCTTGTCCAGATCAAGACGCAGACGCTCCGTTGCGTCGTTCACGTATCCAACGATCGACAATGTCCCTCAGCGCATTCAGACGCTCGTCCGTGCGGGCTTGGGCTTCTTCATGAGGTTGCTGGGCCTCCGCCAATCGCTTTAGCGCTTCGTCCGTCTGCTCCTGCGCTTTCGCCACTTTGGCGATACGTTCCTCATAATCAGATTTGATCTGCGCATCAACCAGAGCTGCAATCTTGCGGTCGTGATCCGCAGACCGGTCTCGACCAGCGACCGCGGGCTGGCTCTCACGAAATAACTGGCGCAACAGCATGCTGAAGCGTGTGTACGCCAAACCTAGTTGGTGTCCGACCTTCAAGCGTCCTGCTCTTGCTTCATTTTGTTTCTGGAGATTGGACATTTTTGGGAGTGGCGAAGCCCACTCTGGGAGCGCGGGCGTCCCGCCAGGCGTCCCGCCCGCCATTGTGGCCGCAGGCCATCGGAGCGGCCTCCGGCCGCTCCCGGCAAGCCGGAGGCTTGCTAGATCAGTAGCCCGACCGTTAGGGAGGGCATCTGGGCCGCCGGGTGATGCCCTCCCTTACGGTCGGGCTGCTGATCATTCCCAGCTCTGACCCAAAATGTAAAAACTCCAGGGAGCGGCCTCCCGGCCGCTCCGAAGCGGGCGGGACGCCAGGCGGGACGCCCGCGCTCCCAGGGTGGCTGCGTCAAACGCACGCTTCGTGTCGAGTCAGTGCGTTCCGCCAGTGGAACGCTTGTTTGGTTACGGCTTTACACAAACCGCGCTCACAACAACCGAAAAGCCGTGCGAAAGACCGGAAAACTGTCCGGTCTTCAGTCATAACCCCAAAGGAGCTTGGGACTCACATTCTTCTTCCAGTTTGCGATCACCCCGGGATACTCCTGCCAGCCCAATTCGGCTGCCTGGTGAATGTAGGTGAGATAGCCCTTCTTGAGCGTTTGGGAAAACAGCTCTGTTGAGAAAAGAAGCCATAGGCAGGCGAGTGGCAATATCCGCCGAAGAAAACGCATCGGGCCTCCGTAATCAGGAAATCTCAGAAGCACAGAAACATGAGAAGGCCGCAGATTAACGCAGATGAACACGGATGAGAAGCGACCTTTCAGAAACGGAAGCCATGTAGGAGGCCACGGGGTGGGCAAGGAGACTGACTCAAGAAAGCAAGCCGAGCGGATTCCAGGATAGCCTTAAACTGTCTCCTCAATCCCTTCGGCGTATTTGTCAACGACGCTTCGAATGAGTGTCTGGTAAGGCATCTGGCACTTCTGCGCTTTGTGCTTTAGGAGTTTCAAGCTTCGATTGCTGAGATGAATGGTCACTTTGGTGGTTTTCCGCATCTCAGCAAACTCTTCGGGGGAAGGCAGCCACTTAATGTCTTTGGGATCGACTGGGACTGCAGTCTTCATTGAGACAATCAAAGATTTCGGAAGATTGATCTGATATCCGTCCTTATCGAAGATTGGCCTACTAGCTCGGGTTTTTCTTTTCATACTCCTCTCTTCCATGCTGCGTGTAGGCAGCCCCAAAGATTCGAATGCGCCCCTGGCGGCGGCAAAAGCGCACTGTCAATACCCTTCCACGAATTGCTCCATAGCAATAAAACCGCTTCTCATGCTTGGTGCTGTGTTTCTTGTCATAACGGATGACGCGCCACGGATCGTGGAAGGCCAGCTGCGCTTTCTCGAATGAAACACCGTGTTTCATCTGGTTCTCCCAGTCCTTGACGGCGTCCCATTCAAAGATCATGGCTTGATCATACATACTTCTCGCCACATATCAAGCAAGTGCAGACTGAGTGGAATGAGTGAACTGGCGACGCTTCTATGCTCGATAGCTCCTAACCTTGCGACGCCGAACCCTACCTCCCACTTTCCAAGCCAGTTGTGCTAGATTCTGAGCCGCGAATCTTCGCAAGACGCGTATTTTTCTGGGTGGTGGTTAAAGAAACGAGCTGCCCGTGCCCCGGGATCTCATGCATCCCATGACGAGTAATCAAACTGCAGTGAGTGCGACACAAACGAGCAAGATATTTTTGATCGACGGCATGTCGCACATCTTTCGAGCCTACTATGCCATTCGCGGCCTCACCAACAGCCAGGGTGTTCCAACGAATGCGGTCTACGGCTTTGCCACTATGCTGCGCAAGCTCATCCGCCTATATCAGCCGCAATATCTGGCCGTGGTATTCGATGGCAGCCAGCCAACCTTCCGGCATGAGGCTTATCAAGACTACAAGGCCAACCGAGTGGCAATGCCGGAGGATCTCGCCACACAGATCCCTTACATCCGCCGTCTCTGCCAAGCTCTGCGCTTGCCTATTCTGGAGATGGAACGCTATGAAGCCGATGACATTATCGGAACGTTTGCCTGTCGCGCAGCCGGGCAAAACCTGGAAGCGGTCATCGTTTCGAATGACAAGGACATGTTTCAGCTTGTTTCAGAAGGTGTGAGAGTGTTGCATCAAGCCAAGGAAGACACCTTTTTCGATGCTGCAAAAGTCGAGTCGTTTTTTGGTGTGCCTCCGCAGCAAGTAATCGATGTGCTGGGGCTCATGGGCGACTCTGTGGACAACGTGCCCGGCGCACCCGGAATTGGTGAAAAAGGAGCCCGCGATCTCATCAAGAGGTTCGGCTCGCTAGAGAAGTTGCTGGCCGGGATTTCTGAAGTGGAGCGAAAGGCCTATCGTGAGTCGCTGCAGAATCACCGCGACCAGATCTTGCAGAGTAGGGAATTGGTCACAATCAACACCCAGGTTCCAATCGCGATCAATTGGAGTGAACTCCAGGCGCAGCCGCCCGACCTGGAGACGATGAGAACTCTATTCACTGAGCTGGGCTTTCAATCGCTGCTGAAGGAGTTTGAGGCTGACGTGCCCAAGCTGGAGGCAGCCATTTCTTTCATTCCCGTGGAAACGCCGCGGCAGATCCAGGAAGCTGTTCGGAAGTTGCAGCAGGAGGAGCGGGTTTTCTGCTATTTCGATCTCAACCAGGAAGAACCCACGCAGGCTAGAGTGCGCAGTCTAGCGCTAGCGGGCGCCGAGGGGGGGTGGATTGCGCGGTTTGGCGGCAAGAGTTCTGAAGGGCTGGCCAATTTTCGCGAGCTGCTGGAAAGTCCCAGCCTCCCAAAGGTCCTTCACAATTCCAAAGCGGCTCGAGTGGCGCTGGCCCATTACGGTATTGCGCTCAACGGAGTTGACTGGGACACGATGTTGATGTCTTACCTCGTCCAGCCGAACCGCAGCAACCACCAATTTGATGAAATCGTCTTCGCGCAGCTGGAAAGAACGGCGCCGCCGGAGCCTGAAGCCCGCTGCGCCATGACGCGCGAGCTCTTTCAGGCTCTGCTGCCGCGGCTTCAGGAGATGCAACTCGAGAAGGTCTACCGCGACATTGAGCTGCCGCTTTCAGGAGTGCTGGCGAAGATGGAGGCCGAGGGCATCCGCGTCGATCCGGTTTTGCTTTCCAGTATGTCGGGCGAGTTTGAAAAGCAAATTCTACAACTGACCCAGCGCGCTTTTGACGTGGCCGGGATGGAGTTCAACATTAATTCGCCGAAGCAGCTGGGAGAAATCCTCTTTGAAAAGTTGAACCTGCCCGCGCCGAAGAAGCTGAAGAAGTCAGGCCAGTACTCGACCTCGGTGGAAGTGCTGGAACAGTTGGCGGAAAACTTCGAACTGCCGCGGCTGATGCTGGAGTACCGCCAGATCTCCAAACTGAAGACCGGTTATGTCGATGCCCTTCCCAGGTTAATCAATCCGGAAACCGGGCGCGTTCATACTTCGTTCAATCAAACCATCGCGGCCACAGGCCGCCTTTCCAGCAGCAACCCGAACCTGCAGAACATTCCCATTCGCAGTGAGTTGGGCGCCAAGATTCGCTCGGCGTTCATCCCGAGCGAAGGATGCGTGCTGCTGGCGGCCGACTACTCACAGATCGAACTGCGTGTGTTGGCGCATCTTTCCGAAGACCCGGTGCTGTTGGATGCCTTTCGCAAGGGAGAAGACATTCACACCCGCACGGCAGCCGAGGTTTTCGGAATGCATCCGGGAATGCAGACCGGTGAAATACGCAGACGCGCCAAGGCGATCAATTTTGGAATCGTTTATGGACAGACACCTTTTGGACTGGCGAAGGAACTAGCAATCTCTCAGCGCGAGGCGCAGGAGTTCATTCGCCGCTACTTTGAGCGCTACCAGGGCGTGAAGCAATTCATCGACGCAACGATTGCCGAAACGCGGAAGACTCAGTTGACGCGAACGCTTTTCGGGCGTGTGCGCCAGATCTCTGATATTAACAGCAGGAATCCGGCTTTGCGCAATTTTGCCGAGCGCATCGCGGTGAACTCACCCATTCAAGGAACGGCTGCCGATCTGATCAAGCTTGCCATGATCCGAATTCACGAACAACTCAGGCTGAACCGGCTCGAGACAAGGATGCTGCTGCAGGTCCACGATGAGCTGGTATTCGATGTGCCCGAGGGCGAGACGGAAGCCGTACAAAAGCTCGTTAAAGCTGAAATGGAGAATGTCCTCATGTTGCGAGTGCCTCTGGTGGTCAAAATAGGCACGGGAAAGAACTGGATGGAGGCGTGATGAATTGACGGTTGGAGGATTGGGTCACCTACTTCGCGTTCCTTCGGCGTGGGCGTCCGTTTCATCGGAGCCATCCATGCTCCTGCGGAGCACCACAGAGCATGAAAACGATCAAAGGAATCCCCTCTCGGGAGGGGCAAGGGCCGTCAGGCCCTGGGGGTGGGAACCCACCCCGGCGCTCCGCGACCGCTGTCGCTCCGCGCCACCCCTCCAAGGAGGGGATTTTCATCGGAGGTCTCTTGAACCGCGACTCAGCTTTTGAGCTGCTGCAGCAGCACACGAAAAGCGAAAGTCTCATCAAACATATGCTTGCCGTGGAGGCCTGCATGCGCGCCTACGCAGTCAAGTTTGGAGAGGATGAGGAAAAGTGGGGTATCGTCGGGCTGCTGCATGATTTTGACTACGAGATGTACCCCAATCCACCCGCTCATCCGGAGAAGGGCGCCGCGATTCTGAAGGACCTTGGCTATCCCGAGGACGTTATCTACGCGATCAAATCACATGCTGAATGGACCGGATGCCCCAGGAAGAGTCTGATGGACAAGGCTCTGTTCGCCTGCGATGAGCTTGCTGGCTTTATTACCGCGGTCACGCTCGTTCGCCCGGACAAGAAGATCCAGGGGTTGGAAGCGCGCTCGGTGCGGAAGAAGATAAAAGACAAAGCCTTCGCACGCTCGGTCAGGCGCGAGGACATCGTCCAAGGCGCGCAGGAGCTTGGCATCGAGCTTGACGAACACATCAACTTTTGCATCCGGGCGATGGAGGGTGTGGCCAGAGAGCTGGGGCTGTGAGAGGAAGGCTTCGTAAACCATGATTGAAAAAGTACTCACCATTCTATCCCTTGAGGAAGACACGTCACAGGAGGATCTTGCCTACTGGCTGAGTCGATCTTCCGAAGAGAGGTTGGCCGTGGTTCAACTGTTAAGGCAACGCGTGTTTGATCTTCCGCAGCCGATCGAAAAAGTTCTTGACGTTGCGGATTGGTTTCCCGGCAACGCGGGAGTAGTTGGCGATGAGAGTTGAGAGCGATTTCGAAGACTTGATTCGCTGCTTCAACCTGAATTCGGTGGAGTTCATTTTGGTTGGCGCTTATGCGCTAGCACATCATGGAATTCCCAGGGCCACGCAGGATCTAGACCTGTACATTCGCCCGACCCCGGACAATGCTCGGCGAGTTGTTCAGGCTCTTGAGTCGTTCGGATTCCCAGGTCTGGAAGAGAAAGAAGCAGCCACTCCCGGAAAGGTCATCATGATGGGCCGGCCACCGATGCGGATCGACCTTTTGACTCGTATCAGCGGCGTGACCTGGGAGCAAACCTGGGAGGGGCGAGAGGTCTTGAACTACGGGCAAGAGCAGCTTTTTGTGATTGGGAAACGTGAGTTACTGGCAAACAAGGCAGCAACCGGTAGGACTAAGGACAAAGCCGATTGGGAGATTCTGCAAAGAGCGCAGTTTAATGGGAAATGAGGAAGGTGCATGAACGCATCATCGGCCGCCAAAAAGGTCTCTGAAAAGTGGGTCAGCTACTGGCCCAAGTCGGAGCAACCGCGCGAACGGTTGATGTCTGAGGGGGCGGAGCGATTAACCGATGCGGAGCTGCTCGCCATCTTCCTGCGCGTGGGGGTCAAAGGCATGAGCGTGGTTGACCTTTCGCGCAAGCTGCTCAGCGACTTCAAAGGCCTGCGCGGCTTGTTCAAAGCCAGCGACGACGACCTTCGCCAGATCAAAGGAATGGGAACGGCTAAGATTGCGACACTGCGCGCTATCGGAGCACTCAGCGAACGCTGGCTGCAAGAGAAGGCGCAACAGGGCAACTTCATCGAATGCTCCAAGGACGCGCTCGACTTGCTGGCTCACAAGTTCCGCGATCTGCAGCAGGAAATCTTCAGCGTTATCTTCCTTGACACCAAGCATCGCGTGCTCGCAGTCGAGGAGCTGTTTCGCGGCACCATCAACACGGCCAGCGTCTTTCCTAGAGAAGTGGTCAAAAGAGCTCTCGACCTAGGGGCCGCCGCGATTGTTGCTGTGCACAATCATCCAAGCGGCAATCCTGAGCCGAGTGCCGAAGATCGGCGTGTCACAGAAGACTTGAAGAAGGCGTGTCAACTCATGGAGATTGCGCTGCTGGACCACATCGTGGTGGGAAGCGACGGGCATTTCAGCTTTGCTGATAAGCGAATGATGTGAGGGAAGGGGAGGGTCAGGCCAAAGGGTCAAAGGGACGAAGCGAAGGGGACGAATGACGAACCTCGAAACACGACAGCCAGCGTTGTTGTTAGTCAATGTTCCATTGTCCCTTTCGGCTTGGGCTTGACCCTTGACCCTTGTCCCTTCTTTTACGCCGCAGGCTGTTTCTTCATGAACTTTTGAGCTTCTTCCCAGTCGGCCTGAGTCTCTGCGCCTCCCATTCCCTGGGTCGACATCGCGCCGCAGGCGTTGGCCAGAGTGAGAGACTTTCTCAGGTCAAAACCATTCAAATGCCCGTAGAGGAATCCCGCATCGAATGAATCTCCGGCGCCGGTCGTGTCGACGGTCCTTACCTTGAAAGCCGGTAACTGGATAACCTGGCCACGACTCTTGGCCAGCGCACCTTTGGATCCCAATTTAATGACAACTGTGGGCACTTTCTGAGCAAAGAGGTCCAGGGCTCGATTCAAGCTCTTGGCTTTGGCGATATTGATCGCCTCCATCTCATTGAGCAAGAGCACATCGAGATACTCCAGGCATTTCCAGATTCCGGAGTTCCATTGGTTCTTGTTGTCTGAGTTGGGATCGAGCGAGGTTGTCATGCCAATCTGCTTGGCATTCTGGAACAACTGGGGAAACGAAGGCAGCAGCCCTTCCTGGAGAAAATAGGAAGAAATGTGCAGGTGATCGTGGTCGCGGAAGACTTTTTGCGATATGTCCTTGAGGTAGAGATGAGGGATCGCACCAGGGTATGTCACCTGTGCTTTGTCATTGCGGAAGTTCAGCGAGACCTTCAGGCCCGTGCGCAGCTTGCCGTCGCGCAGGATATTGTTTGTCTTAACCTTCCGGGCTTCGAGGGCGTCCAGACAGAATTTGCCGAACTCGTCTCTGCCCACTTTGCTGATGAAGGTGACTGGCACTCCCAACTTGGCCAATCCGCAGGCCAGAATCGCTGAGGCGCTTCCCAGACTGAGCACCATTTCCTGGGCGGTAATCTCCCGCCCCAGCACCGGGAAGGTTTGCAGTCCCACTCCAATAATGTCTACGTTGAGTTCCCCAACGATCAGTACCTTTTTCTTTCGTTTCAAGTTCAACTCGCCATCCCTCCTCTGATAACCCCCTTAAAAAGGGCGAATGAAGGTGAAGCCCTTCAAGTGGTTGTCTTGCCGCCTAGCGAGCTTCCGCCGGCCTAAAACAAACCGCATTCTATATCCTCTTTTCCCCTTATCTGTCAAGGAGTTATTGGTGGTCTGGCTTGGCTCAGCCTGCACTTCCCGGCTCCTTCTATTCTCTATCTTCAATGCTTGCAGCACGATAAAAAAGCTTAGACTTTTGCGAAAACTCATACTAACGTTGACCTCCCTCAGCTTACGCTTGACGGAAAGGAAACCCTCAAGTTAATGAACCGTTCGACGGAAACCAGTCGAGGCATTGGATTGCTGCCGGTGCTCTTACTGCTTCTTATCTTCCTGCTCATCTCGGGTTTCGCTGTTAGCTTCAGACGATGGGAGGGGCAGCCACCCACGGTCCGTTTCGATCGAGACTTCAAATCTCTGGGAAGAAAGCCCGCCCTGTCTTTAGTGATTGAGGACGCTGGCAATGGGCTTAGCCGGGTTTCCGTTGCACTGAAACAGAAAGACCAGGCCGTTCCGTTAGCTGAGGAGTCTTATCCAGGACCATCGATCGTCACATTCTGGCAGACCGGAAACCAGAAAGCGACCGCAGTCGATGTGGGAAAACTGATCGCGGAGAAATACAAAGTGCAGGATGGGCCAGCCAGCCTGGTCATCAGCGCGTCGGATCATTCCTGGAGAGGTTTTTTCGGCGGCAACCAGACGCAGCAGCAACGCGACTTCGTGTTTGACATCTACCCGCCGCGCCTCGAAGTTCTCTCCAGCCAGCATTACATCAACCAGGGCGGTTCCGAGTGTGTGGTCTACCGGGTTTCTGCCGACGCAGAAATCTCTGGCGTGCAGGCTGGGCCCAATTTTTTTCCGGGCTACCCTGCGGGCGGTGATCCCAATCTCCGTTTTGCGCTGTTTGCCTTTGCCTATAACATTCCCGAGAACAGTTCTCTCAAGGCTATGGCACGCGACGGCGCGGGCAACGAGGCTGTAGCCGGCTTTTGGAACAAAGTCTTCCCGAAAAAGTTTCGCAGCCGGCAGATCCCGCTGGATGATGGTTTTTTGCAGAAAGTGGTGCCGGACGTCATGTCGCACAGTCCGGCTATCCAGGACCAAGGAGAGCTGATCAAGACATTTCTGGAGATCAACAGCAAGCTGCGGCGCGCCAATCATGACCAGATAGCTGAACTGAGCAAGAAATCTGCGCCCCGCTTCTTGTGGGACGGCGCCTTTCTTCAGTTGAGCAATTCACAGGTGGAATCGTTGTTTGCTGACCATCGCACCTATCTGTACCAGGGCAAAGAGGTCGACCGGCAGGATCATATAGGGTTCGATCTCTCCGTGACGCAGCAGTATCCCATCGAGGCTGCGAACGATGGGGTGGTTCTTCTGGCCGATTACTTCGGCATCTACGGGAACACGGTGCTGATTGATCATGGCTGCGGATTGGTTTCCCTGTACGGACATCTCAGTTCCATCGCAGTACAGACCGGCCAGCAGGTGACGAAGAAAGATGTCATTGGCCGCAGCGGGGCGACGGGCTTGGCTGGAGGCGACCACTTGCACTTTGGCTTTTTCCTGCACGGTGTGCCCGTTAATCCGACGGAATGGTGGGATGCCAAGTGGATCAAGGACCACGTGCTGGACCGGATGAAAGGAGCTTCCCAAGGCCTGAAAATAAACTGATGCAAGAAGCACAAAGGCTGAGCAGGCAACGGTAAGGCAGCGTCAATAAATAAAGGTATCAACTCTGGGTGGCGCATACATCGTGCTTTTTGCGATGTATGCGGACTGCACGCACACATGACAAACTGCGCCATGTGTGCGCCACCCAAAGAATCACACACGACTTAACAGAGTGCTACTAATAAGTAGTAGTCTAGTTGCAACCTTTAT
>JAKEER010000559.1 GCA_022616615.1 Acidobacteriota bacterium | reverse complement strand
CAGTTGAACCGTTGACGTACTCATTAAGGGATTTCCGGCCAGGGTAACTTTTAGGAAAAAAATGCAGGAATCGAGGGAAGCAAGCGCCGCTTTTTCGAGCTTGTTGATGCAACTTGCGGCAGCCAGCTTTCTGAAGCGAGCCGCCATTGTAATCCAAAAGCGCCGCATGTCAAGAAGCTTGAAACGGCGAATCAGCGAGCGCCAATCTGCCCGAAGATCGAAGCTGCGGGCGGGTTCCCAGCTGCTAGGTTCAAGCCAAAAGCCAGCCAGTGTGAGGCAGACAATCTTGTCTGCCTTCGTCCCCTCAATGCGGGTCGGGACCGTCTCCACGGGGTTCGGCTCATGCGGTCGAACTAAAGGCTCTATTGCAAGATTGCCCGTGCTCTGCGCAAAAGCCGGGCGCGTCCTTCGGCCGCTGCGGCAGACAATCTTGTCTGCCCCACGTTTCGCTTCAGCGCTTGTCAAGAATTCGTCCGCGCCATCACGCGTCAGTGGGGCATCCTCTCAATCTCTTGGCAGGCGCTTCACTGGAACTGCACCGAAACGATCTTCGAAACACCCGCCTCCTGCATCGTCACGCCATACAGCGTGTCGGCCGCCTCCATCGTTCGCTTGCTGTGCGTAATAAGAAGAAACTGAGTGCCGCGGCTCATGGACTTGATCATTTCTACATAACGGCCAGTGTTGATCTCGTCGAGCGGTGCATCGACTTCGTCCAGCACGCAGAACGGGCTGGGCTGGAACCTGAAAATGGCCAGCAGCAGAGCGATGGCGGTCAGAGCTTTTTCCCCGCCCGAAAGCAGGAGCACGTTCTGCAGCCGTTTGCCGGGTGGTTGAGCGATGATCTCGATGCCGCTCTCCAGCTCGTCCTGCTCATCGAGCAGCTTCATCTCTCCATGCCCGCCGCCGAACAGTGTCTTGAAACTCTCCTGGAAGTTGGCATTGATCGCCGTGAAGGCTTCCCAGAACTGTTCGCGAGACACCTGGTCAATTTCCTTGATGGCGGCGCTGGTGTCTTCAATGGAGTCGAGCAAGTCCTGCCGCTGGGTCGTCAGGAATTGAAAACGCTGGTCGCATTCCTGGTATTCCTCCAGCGCCATCATATTGACCGGGCCCATCGCCTCGATCTTCTCTTTCAACTCCTGATACTCCTGGTTCAACTGAACCAACTCAGATTCTTCTAGAACCAATGGGGTCTCGGGGTGAATTTCCTCCAGACTGGCGCCGAGCTCCTTGGCGCAGGTTTCCTCAAGGTGCGCGAAGTCTGAGCTGAGCCTGGCCCGCTCGACCTCGAGCCGCGTCTTCTCGGCTTGAACTTCCTCGAGTCCGGTGCGCAAGGCCTGGAGATCCTGATCGAGGCTTGTCTGCAGCGAACGCAGCTCCTCGAGGCCGTTCTCGCGCGATCGAATCTCGGCTTCCAGCGAGGCTTTTTGGACGGCCTGGTGGAAAAGCGCTTCCTCCAATTGTCGGATGGACGCCTGAATTTCTCCGCCCTGCGCAGCCCAAGAGGCCTTCTGCGCATCCAGCCGCTCTCGGCGCTGCTGGCTTTCCTTGAGGCTGGCATCGAGGCGTGCCAGATCCGTTTCAGCAGCGAGCTTTCGCTCGCGAAATGTCGCCAGCTCAGAGCGAAGTTCACTAAGACTCTGCGCTTCCTGAGCCGACCTTTCTTTGAGTTGCTTGAGGCTGTCCGACTGCGACGCAATAAGATCTTCGATCTCGAGCTTGCGGCGTTGGCCGGCAGCGATCTTCTCGGCGCATTCAGCCCGCCGCGACAAAACCTGAGCCTTCTCACTTTCCGTCCGTTGCAGTTCCAGCGCAGCCAGGTTTTGTCGCTGGCCCAGTTTGTCCAGTTCGTTCAGGATCTGCTTGAGCCGGAGATCCGCCGCAAAGAGGTTCTTTTCGAGCTCCTGCGCGTTCTGGCGAACTTCGAGCAGAGACTGCTCCTGTCCGTTGATCGCGTGCTCGAGCACGTCCTGTTTCTCTTGTTGGGTCAAAATGTTCCGCTCAAGCACTCCGGCCTTTCGCTGCAACTCGCGGATTTCCCGCTTCAGAGTGAGGTGCCCGACTGCAGCCTTGCCGCCGCCCGAAATGAGGCGGCCTCGCACCACGTCGCCGTCGGGAGACAAGAACACGAGCTGTGGAAATTGCCGGCCCAGTTGAACTGCACGGTCGTAGCTCAAAGCGACGAAAGCTGCGGCGAGCTGTGGTAGTGCTTCCTCAACCGCACTTGCGTAGTCCTTCGAGATTCGGATAACTTGCTTGAGGGGGACCAGCGAAGGGTCTTCGCTGAGCGCCGCTTCTCCCGCGACGCGAGGCCCCTCGCCGTTGCCAATCCGGTCTCCGCCAAACAGGAGGAACGTGGAGCGCCCGGCGCTGCGGTCGCGCAAGAGAGAAATGCCCGTCTGAGCGTTGGCATTCTCTTCCACCAGTAGAAACTCCAGTTCGTGCCTGAGAAACTCCTCCACTATGGTCTCATAAGGTCCTTCGACTTCTACCCAGTCGGCCAGAATGCCCGGCGTCTGAAAGCGGCTGGGCGAGTCTTCCTGCGAAGCTGAAAGCAGCAGACGCACCGCTTCGGTGGAATAAGCATGGTGGGCGGCCAGCTCTTCCAGCGATTTCAAGCGATGGGTCGCTGAGCTGAACTGATCCTTGCTCTCGGTAAGAGTTTCGCGATTGCTGGCAGCTTCGGATTTGAGGTCTGAAAGCGCGGCGGTGAGATCTGTAATCTGTTGCTTGCGCTCAGCAAGCTGGTGCGCCTCGTCCTGCTGCTGCCGCTCCGAGGTTTCCTGCTCTTCGCCCAGGCGCAAACGCAGAATGGCAGTTTCGTCGCGCTCCTGATAGAGCCGCTTCAACTGGTTTTCCAGCCGCACCTCAAGATCGTCGAGCTGTTGCAGCTGACTTTTTAGCGCCGCTTCCTGGCTCACACACTCCAGCAACTCAGCTCGCTGCTGGTCGTTGGAGCCTTCCAGCGCCTGAACCTCGGCCTGGATCGCTTGGTAGTTCGCATTCTGTGACAAAAACTCCTGTTGGATGCGCTCGAACTGTTCGTCCGCTGCCGCTAGCGACTGCCTCTTCTGGTCGGCATCGGTCAGTAATTGAGCTTCCTGCTGAACGAGCTGTTCGATCTCGCGGCTGTTTTCGACCGAACGCGCCTCCAGCTCCCGCAATTGCTCCTTCTGATAGTGGATGCGCTGCTGACCGCGCTCAGCTTCAAGGGTAAGCTGAGACAGTTGCTCGCGCATCTGCTTCAGTGCGCTCTCGAGGCTGAAGATGGAAGCATTTGTTTCCCGGTAACGCAGCTCCTGCTCTTCGATACAGCGGTGCTTTTGCCGGTAGCGTTCAGTCACTTCCTCAAGCTGCTGGTTGCTTTGACCAAGCATACGGTCCAGCACCACGGCGCGAGCATTAAAGAGGTTTCTGGACAGTTCGCGCATGCGCTCGCGCAGCTCGCGGTAGCGTTTAGCCTTGGCTGCCTGGCGCTTCAAAGAGCCCAACTGCTTGGCGACTTCTTCGGTAATGTCGTTTACTCGAAGAAGGTTCTGCCGGGCTTGTTCAAGTTTAGACTCCGCCAGTTTTCGCTTGGACTTGAACTTCGTGATGCCGGCAGCTTCTTCGATGATGGAGCGCCGGTCCGACGGCTTGGAACTTAGAATCAGGCCAACGCGGCCCTGCTCGATGATGGCGTAAGAGTCGGGCCCTAGGCCGGTTCCGAGAAAAATATCGTGAATGTCGCGCAGTCGTACCTGCCGGCCGTTCAGAACGTATTCACTTTCGCCCGAACGGAACAGACGGCGGGAGACGACCAGTTCGCCAGGCTTGGGCTGGAATTTAGGCCGGCGCTTGCGCCTGGCAGCCGCTGCGGCAGGTGCTACCACCACGGCGGCGCCGGGAACCTCGGCTGTTTCTGCGAGGGCATCTGGCTCTGAAGGAGCTTCATCGTTTTCAAACGAGTCCAATGTGTCGCTGTCTCCGTTACTGGACTCAGCCATCTGGGGTTCCTGGACAAAGGAGGCGTTAGCCTCCTTCAGTACCTCGGGATCCACGAGTGTCAGCGTCACCTCGGCCAAACCAAGAGGCAGACGCGCGCGGGTGCCGTTGAAAATCACGTCTTCCATCCGGCCGCCGCGTAGCGACTTGGCGCTCTGCTCGCCCAGGACCCAGGCGATGGCGTCGGAAACGTTGCTTTTGCCACAACCGTTCGGGCCGACAATTCCGGTGATCCCCGAACCCTCGAAGACCATTTCCATCTTGTCGACGAATGATTTGAAACCTTGGATCTGAATTCTTTTGAGCTTTAACAAGGGACTAACTTTCCGGGGTGAGAGATCTGATTAGAACATATTCAGCAGGGGAGAATCAGGGAAGGGCATCCAAAATTTCCCACGGGTTGAACCCGGCTTCCTGAAAAAACGCTGAAGTCTAGCATGATCAAAAATCCATGTAAACAAACACGGGAATGGCGCGCCTGTATTGACTTTTCGGGCACTGGAGTCTATTCTCGGAAGCGTTAGAAGAAAGGATTCCAAGCGCGTGCTTAAGATCTCCAATACCCTTTCTGGGAAGGTCGAAGAGTTTCGCCCTCTGATTGGGAATCAGGTGAGGATGTACACCTGCGGACCCACGGTTTACGACTACGCTCACATCGGCAATTTCCGCACTTTCGTGTTCCAGGATGTGCTGAAACGCTACCTGCGCTTCAAGGGGCGGGAGGTCCGTCACGTCATGAACATTACCGATGTGGACGACAAAACCATCCGGAACTCCGGCGCTTCAAATCCTGCCCAGTTGCGGCAGTATACTGATCGCTTTACGGATGCTTTCTTTGAGGATTGCGGCCAGCTGCGAATCCAGCGCCCCGACGTTGTCGCTCATGCCACCGATCACATTGCGGAGATGGTGGCGTTGATTCAGACCTTGCGCGCAAAAGGGTACACCTACGAAAAAGAAGGCTCGATCTATTTCAGGATTGCTCAGTTCAAAGACTACGGCAAACTGTCCAAGCTCGACGCCGAAGGGATCATGGCCGGCGCCCGCGTGGACGTAGATGAATACGGAAAGCAGGACGCGCGGGATTTTGTTCTCTGGAAAGCCACCAAGAACGGCGAGCCGCATTGGGAGACTGCCCTGGGCCCGGGCCGCCCCGGCTGGCACATTGAATGTTCGGCCATGAGCATGAAGTATCTTGGTGAAACTTTTGATTTGCACAGCGGCGCCGTAGATCTGGTTTTCCCGCACCACGAGAATGAGATTGCGCAGAGCGAGGCCGCCACCGAGAAGCCTTTTGTTCGTTACTGGATGCACGGCGAGCACCTGATTGTCGAAGGCGAGAAGATGTCCAAATCGAAGGGCAACTTCTATACGCTGCGCGACCTGGCAGAAAAGGGCATCGACCCGCTGGAAGTGCGCTACGCTCTCCAGAGTGTCCCCTACAAACGGCCGCTGAACTTCACGTTCGATCTTCTGCACCAGGCGGGAAAGTCGCTCGGTCGATTGCAGGACTTCAAACTCCGGTTGACTACCGAGAAGCTGAAGCCAGGCAGCAGCGAGAAAGCACGGGAGGCGTCAGCCGCAGCGCATCAAGACTTCGAAAGGGCGATGGACGACGACCTGAACACGGCTCAAGCCCTGGCGGCGGTTTTTGACTGGGTGCGGGACCTGAACACGGAACTTTCAGAAGGCAGGCTCTGCGAAGACGACCGCCAGCGAGCTTTGCAGACGTTGGAAAGATTCAATCAAGTTCTTGAGCTATGGCGCTCGGACGAAACAGAGCTGGACGAAAAGATTCGGAGCCTGATTGAGCAACGGACACAGGCCAGGAAGTCTCGTAATTTCGCACTGGCTGACCAGATCCGCGACCAGATTCATGAGCTGGGTTACGTTATCGAAGACACCAAGGAAGGGATCCGCTGGAAGAAGCGGTAGAAATTCGCCACAGAGAATGCAAGAGCCGCAAGAGTACGGGGATCGCCGTCAGTGACGGATCCACGCCGTCCCCCGATGAGGGTTTTATGAGCCAACCTTTGATCGTGTCTGACCCGCGGGTGATGATGGGAAAACCCGTTGTCGCTGGAACACGAATAACTGTTGAACTTATCTTAGAGAAGTTGGCCAGCGGAGAAACCATGGACCAACTGCTCGAGGCCCACCCACGTTTGACGAAGCCCGCGGTCTTGGCGGCCCTGGACTTCGCAGCGCAGGCGCTCCGGGCTGATGTTGTCTATCCCGTTGCCAGCTGATGAACTTGCTCGCGGATGAGAGTGTCGATCGTCCAATCGTGGACAGGCTTAGGCAAGAGGGATACGACGTTGCCTATGTCGCTGAACTGTCTCCAAGCGTGACTGACAACGCAGTCCTGCAACAAGCAAAGAGCCGAAATGCGCTTCTTGTGACTGCCGACAAGGATTTCGGAGAACTCACATTCCGCCAGAATAGAGTTCTGCATGTCTTCGGTCTCTCTGCGGCGGCAAAAGCTGACATGCTTGTGGGATTGTTGAGAGACCATGCCGATGAATTGCCTGGAGCGTTTACGGTCTTGACTCCGGGCGCAGTACGGATTCGCCACCTAACTTGACTGTATTCCCCACACTGCTCACACTGCGGTGAGCATTCTTGCTCTTTTTCTCGATTTGCTATGCCCAAGAATCCCTGGATCAATATTTCCACGCCGCTTCCCGGTCCGAAGGCCCAGGCCATCCTTGAGCAAGACCAAAAATACGTTTCGCCCTCCTACAGCCGTCCTTATCCTTTGGTGGCCCACAAAGCCGAAGGGATGGTGGTCATCGACATGGATGGCAACACCTTCCTGGATTTTGCCGCCGGCATTGCGGTCTGTGCAACTGGGCACTGTCATCCTCGCATCGTCAGAGTTATCCAAGAACAAGCGGCTCAGCTCATCCATCTTTCGGGCACTGACTTCTACTACCCGCAGCTTTCCGCGCTGGCGCAAAAACTTGCGGAGATCGCGCCTGGAAGCGGGGAGAAGAAAGTCTACTTCGGCAACTCGGGGACAGAGGCGATTGAAGCGGCGCTAAAACTGGCTCGCTATGCGACAGGCCGGAAGAAATTCATTGCCTTCTACGGAGGCTTTCATGGCCGGACTCTGGGCGCGCTTTCACTGACTGCCAGCAAGCCCGTGCAGCGCAGGGGATTTGGACCGCTGCTGGAAGGAGTGACGCATGTTCCGTATCCTGACTGCTACCGCTGCCCTGAGCGGCCAGCCCGCGATAGCTGTCATCCCGCTTGCGTTCGCGTGATTGAGGATCAACTGTTCAAAACGATCCTGAGTCCCGAGGAGGTTGCTGCCATCGTCTTCGAGCCCATCCAGGGAGAAGGTGGCTACGTCGTGCCGCCTCCTGAGTTCTTTGACGAATTGAAGCGGCTTTCCAGGCAGCATGGCATCCTCTTGATCGCTGATGAAGTGCAGTCTGGGATGGGACGAACCGGAAAAATGTTTGCCGTCGAGCATTTCGGCATCGAACCGGACATCATTGCCCTCGCGAAAGGAATCGCTTCCGGTTTGCCGCTGGGGGCGATTGTGGCACGAGCTGACTTAATGAGCTGGCCGCCGGGCTCGCATGCTTCGACTTTCGGCGGCAATCCGGTCAGTTGCGCGGCCGCGTCAGAGACCATCCGGCTGCTTGAAGAAGGCTTGCTTCAAAACGCAGCCGAGACAGGGCAATACTTGCTGGACTCACTGCGGAAGATGATGGATCGCTGCGCAATAATAGGCGATGTGCGGGGACGCGGCTTGATGATCGGGATCGAGTTGGTCAAAGACCGAAACACTAAGGAGAAGGCCGGCGCCTGGCGCGACCTGGCAGTTCACGAGTGCTTTCACAAGGGTCTCCTCATTCTCGGCTGTGGTGAAAATACCTTGCGGTTGATGCCACCGCTAATCGTCAGTCGGGCGCAGGCAGACGTGGCGCTTGAGATTCTGGAAGAAGTTCTTTTGGAGATTGGCGGGAAGGATATTGTGTAGCGCAGACCTCCCGCCTTTCGCCGCCTTTCGGGAGGTCTGCGGCTAGACCGTTATGCGCGTTACAGCGAGAATTTTGTTCTCGTTTCCGCGAGATGTGGAAGCCCGAAGCGCGAGCGAGGGGCCGGCCGCGATTACCCGTTATACCGT
>JAKEER010000008.1 GCA_022616615.1 Acidobacteriota bacterium | reverse complement strand
GCGGCACGGGGGTGGTCTGAGGGATGCACCGAGAACCGTCATTCAAGCGTTTCGTATCGAGGAAGAGCCTTTGCGGCACGAAACGTTCGATTGAAGGTTTCCGCAAGGGCCGGTTGCACCACCCCGGCGCTGGCTCCGGGACCGCCGTCCCTGTGCCATCGGCCGCCCCTCCTCAGCCGAGGAGGGGAATCAAAATGTCCAAACTCCAGAATTCGCGCTTTTGCGGAATGACGCGCGTAGGATCAGCTTGGAAGACAGTCGGAATATTCTGATGCCCTCTTCCCATGCTGGTTCCACGCACTTGCCGGAAATTCCCTTATCGATACACCTTCCGCTTGAACCCCTCGACAAAGCCGCGCAGGATGGGAGAAACATCTCCCCGTTCGAGCTGCACTTCGATCAGCGAAAATCGCGGCTCTGCGACCGACGCCTCCAGAGCGGAACGCAACTGCCGGGGCGTTTGAACCTCGAACCCACGCCCGCCCCATAGCTCGGCCAGACGAGCAAACGGCCAGGGGACAGTTTCGTTGTAGCGGGCGTGGGGGAAGAATATCTGAAGCATCTCCCAGCGGCTGTTGTTGAACAGCACGACGATGGGGTTTAGGCCGTGGCGCGGGCAATGAGCGATTTCTGGCCCGGTCATCTGAAACGCGCCATCACCGACCAGCACCAGGGGCCGCAGCCCGCTGGCAGCTTGCAACCCCATTGCTCCGGGCACCGCAAATCCCATCGTCGCATAGTAGGCTGGCCCAACGCAGACATCGGCGCGAATGTCGACGGAGGCGAAAAGGCAGTCGCCGGTGTCACAAACCACGGGAAAGTCTGTGTGGCTGCTTACGAAGTTGTTGAGCAGATGAATGACGTGGCGAACGCGAATGGGCTCGTCTTCCGTGTAGGGCTCGAAAATTTCCGGTGAGATGCCCGCTTTCCAGCCCGGAAGGCAGTTCTCCCGCCGTGGCAAGCGGGGCGAGTGAAGCAGCCGGTTGACCAATCCGTCTAACGGCACGTTTTGAAACACGTGATGCTTGATGTAAACCTGGCGCGAAATGCAGAGGATGCTATTGCTTTCGTTAATGGAATCGGCGGGAATCCCCAGGCTCACGTCGCTGACCAGCACACCGAGCAGCAGCAGGCAGTCCGACTGCTCTACGATCTCGCGCAGCGGCGCCGGACTGACAGTTCCGAGATAGGTGCCTTTGAACTGGGGGTGCGTTGTCGGGAAGACGCCACGTCCGAGAAACGAGGAGGTCACCGGAATCTGAAGCCGCTCTGCCAGCGCCACCACCTTGTGCCGCAGGCCGAAACGATGCGTCTCCACGCCAACCACGAGCACCGGGTGGCGGCTGGCTATCAGACGGTCCAGAATCTCCTCAGTGGCTTCCGCCAGCGCTCCATCATCGACTTTGAGGCCAAGCGCCTCGAAGTTCTCCGGCTCAGAAATTTCGCTAAACACCATGTCGCGTGGCACCTCCAGATACACTGGACGCATTAGCTTGAGTGCGATGTCAAGGGCTTTGCGGATTTCAGCGGCAGCCGTGCGCGGATTGTCCAAAACCGCTCCATACTCGACGACTTCGTTGTAGACCTTCCATTGCGACTCGTAGGATTTCACCTCGTGATGCACCAGGATGCCACGCCGCTTCTCCAGTGTGCCCGGCCCGCCGGAGATGACGACCAGCGGCGATTTCTCGGCGTAGGCGCAGGCCACCGAATTCACCATGTTCAGACCGCCTGCGCCGTAAGTGACCAAGCACACACCCAGACCGTTGGTGATGCGGGCCGACGCATCGGCAGCGAAACCGACGGCAGGCTCGTGGCTAAGAGTCAGCAGGCGGAACTTACCAAACTTCTCCAGAGCCTCGTAAAGGTTCAATACAAAGTCGCCGGGAATGCCGAAAATTTGCCGCACTCCACGGGAATGTAGCTCTTCAAAAAGGAAGTCGCAGAGTTGCATCAATCAGCCCTCCAAGGGGGGACATCCTACCGGCATGCATGCGTTCCAATCTAGGCCAGCCATCGGAAGTGTGCGACTAGAATGCCTTTGCCTTTCCGGCGGCTCCTGCCTACACTATTTCGGTTTCTAACCGCGATTTGCAAGGAGTCACGCATGTGTCGTCCGAGAGTGATGAAGGTTCTGTTGGCTCTCTTCTTCTGCACGCTGTCGATTTCGATGTTGTCCAGCGGCGCTCTAGCTCAGAAGAAGCAAGTGCGTCCCAGGCTTCTCTACCTCACGCATTCGGCAGGTTTCAAGCACGATGTTCTGCCTTTTTCAGAAGGCATTCTGCAACGGCTTGGCGAGCAGTCGGGCGCTTTCGAGTCGATTGCAACACTGGACTGCTCGCTGATCAACGCAGACCATCTGAAAGACTTCAAGGGACTCGTGTTTTATACAACGGGCGAGCTGCCGTTTTCAGAAGAGCAGAAGCAGGCGTTTCTGGACTTTATCAAGTCGGGCAAGAGCTTCATTGGCATCCATAGCGCCACCGATACATTCTACCAGTGGCCTGAATACGGGAAACTGATTGGTGGCTACTTCGACCTCCATCCCTGGCATCAGGATGTGGTTATCAAGGTAGAAGACGCCGCGCATCCAGCAGTGAAGCACTTGGCGCCATCCTTCAAGATCAAAGACGAAATCTACCAGTTCAAAGACTTTTCCAAAGATCAGGTGCACGTGCTGCTCAGCCTGGAGAATAGCTCAGTCGACCTCAACAAGCCCTCCGTTCATCGAGCCGACAAATACTTTGCCAACGCCTGGACCAACACCTATGGAAAGGGCCGCGTTTTCTACACGGCTTTGGGACACCGGGAAGAAGTCTGGAGCGACCCACGCTTTCAGAAACACCTTGTCAACGGAATTCGGTGGGCGCTGGGCGAGTTGAAGTGAGGCGCCGGTCACGGCCCCGATGCTTTTTGGAATGGCGCCGAAAGGACGGCGGAGTTCTCACCTTGCCAATTCTTCAAAGTGTGGCTGCTGGGTAACCATTACGCAGCACTTCCAGCAATTCTTTTGGCGACGCCGAGTTGAATAGCAACTCCCGTTGCCCCGGGCGTACGAATCCCTCGCGAATAGCGTGGTGCATCAACCCCAGCACCGGATCAAAGAAGCCTTCCACATTAACGACGCCGATAGGTTTTCTGTGCAGACGTAACTGTGACCAAGTGACTACTTCAAACAGCTCCTCGAAGGTGCCGAACCCTCCTGGTAGTGCGATGAAGCCGTCTGCCAGGCTGCACATCAGCGCCTTGCGATCGTGCATGCTCGCTACAATGCGCAGCTCGGTCAATTGAAGATGGCCTAGCTCTTTTGCCATGAGCCCTTCCGGAATGACACCGATCACGCGACCACCGCGGGTGAGAACCTCGTCCGCCAAAATACCCATGAGACCGCAGTTGCCACCGCCATAGACCAATTCGAGGTTTTGTTCTGCCAGCAGCCGCCCCAATTCCAGGGCTGCCTGTCGGAAGGCCTCGCGCCTGCCTACGCTGGACCCGCAAAAGACACAGAGACGTTGCATGAAGCTCCCGTGAGAATAAGCTCCCTCTTCAAATGCTGGGCGTGTCCCACAAGTTTTGTGCTGGACACAGGGGTTCGTTCTCTGTTGTCCCCGGAGGGGACTAATATGAATAGCCGTGGGTGAGTGCAGCAGCGCGGAGCGAAACCCACGGTAGCAGGAACGTTTCAGATCCAACCCTGAAAGCGTTGAACCAAGCTTTGCCAATCTTGAACGATACCATTCCCGTTCGACCCCTTCAGGGTCGGTGCCTTCGGCGACATTTACTCCGGGTGGCGCGGCGTGACGCGCCACCCGGGGCTATTCATATTGGCCCCGTCCGGGGACCTCCCGTTGGACGCACACCCTCCCTGTGTCCAGCGACGCGACTTACGGGTAAAGATCAACTTCAAATGAAGGGATGCCGGGGCCAACGGCCACGACAGGGATGGTTGATGAGGAGCAAGAATGCCGCCGGTCGGAAGCCCTCTACCCTTCGAACCACTTCGGCAGGAGCCATTGGCCGCCGCCAGCCTCGTTTCCGAGGGGAGTCCATCCCATTTTCATCTCTTCATCCGTCGTAGCAGCGTCCAGCTGCATGAAAAGCTCCGAGCCAAGAATGGACGGCGTAGGATGCGCCGCCTTCGTTAATCGATTTTGCGCTAACTCTTCCTGGCCTTCTCGCCGAATACTTCTTCCGGAGAAACGGATGTTGAAGAGAAAAACCATTCTATTTTTTGCTACGGCGTTCCTTCTGTTTGCGGTCGACGTCGGCTGCACCTACACAACCTTTGCCGTGCGAGGCGTACCCATTGAATTTGAAGTCAACCAGGTCTTTCGCGATTGGGTGGTTCGTGACGGCTGGTTGCTTTCGATCGGCAAATTCACCATCCTGAAGACGCTGCTCTTCGTGCTTTCGGGCTGGATGATCTTCAGGACGCGCAGCCGGATTGCGGCGTTCATTCTCGCGCAGTGCATCGTCAGCAATCACTTGGTGGCCATCTCGTCGCATCCCACTTTGTGGTGGATGAACAACCTAGAGTACCGCTCGATGCTGTTGAAGGGAGTCGCGGGAGTATCGATGGTTTTGACCTTTTACGGAATCCGTTACTTGAGAGCGAAGCCTCGCGCTGCTACGCCGATTGCAGCGTTCGCCCAGGATTTGCCTGTCTGCCCTCAGAACTAACGCGTCCAGAAACGTGAGAAGCCCCTTCGCGCAGCGTGCCTGAAGTGCAACCACCCCTCCGCTGCAAGCCTCCCTCCTTTCGCACGGTGGCTCGTCTGACACGCCAAACTTTGTTAGGTTGGCTCCAGGGTCGTACCACCGCTGCAACTCGCGAGAGCTCCAGAAGGCTTTGAAGCACCTCGAAACCGGCGCTTGAATTCTCTTTTCAAGATGAATGAGGCCAAGTCTCAACGCTGTCGGCTTTCCATGATGAACTTGATTTCGTCCTTATAAATAAAGACATTCGGTGCATTGTCGCGCGTGAGCCGGATGAAGCTCTTGTCGTAATACTCGATCCAACCAGAGAACTCTTCGTCGTTGACGAGTTTCACGATCACCGGCGTCCTGTTTTGAATCAACTGAGCCAGATAGGCAGTCTCAGCCTGGGTCTGTTCCTGAACACGAGGAAGTCGCAACACCATCTCGGCAATCGGATCTCGAGATTTGCCCGCGAAAGGACCCCGGCGAGGCATTCGTTTGTTCATGTTTGCTCCTGGGTGATGCCGTCATGTGGAAAATGCGTATCCCAAAGCTCATAGGGCAGAGAACTCTATCGTGGGCGTGCGAAATTCCCCAGGGCCCCATCCAAGTCGTCGCTTTGAGCCAACGACCGGCGTCAGCCGGTGGGCCAAACTTCCACTACGATCGTTCCCGATGCCGCAGCCAGCGGAACTCGCGTTGGTAGTGCGCCACGCCCGTGGCGCTCAAGCACTGGCGTGCTTCACTACGAACGTG
>JAKEER010000558.1 GCA_022616615.1 Acidobacteriota bacterium | reverse complement strand
CGCAGAAGTTCCCCTCCTTGGTTAAGGAGGGGATGCCGTGGCCGACGGCCACGGCGGGGGTGGTTCGTCGTTGCGGCCGCACATGATGCCTGCTGCGAAGCACCACCCCGCGCTGGCTGACACCGGCGCTGCCCCTCCTCAGCCGAGGAGGGGATTTTTTTCAGGCAGGTTATTTCTTAACGCTGCCTTATCTGAAGAGATCCTCCTCAGCTGGTCTAACTAGTGCTCGAGCTGATTCATTTAGGCTCTGAAAATAGACCCCTCGTATCAAAGCAACCGGGACTTCACTAGTCTTGCCCATCACTAGTTCAGCGGCTCCTGCCAGTTCATCAGCGACAGCAATAACTGTTGCCTCCATCTGTCGTCCGAAGCGATCACGAAATCCTCGATAGTCCAAAAGGGGATCCAAACCTGCCACGCCAATAGCTACATCGACTTGTCCCTGTCGCCAGGGGCGCCCAAAGCTATCCGAGATGATCACGGCGAGAGTAACACCAAATCCCTCACTCAGTTCCTTGCGAATTCGGGCCGCCGATGCGTCAGGATCTCTTGGCAGAAGCAATACTTCTCCCGGTGGACTGTTCGAAGAATCAACCCCAGCGTTTGCACACACAAAGCTGTGTTCTGTTTCCGCTATTAGTATCCCTCTATCCATTCGAACGATCCGCTGTGTTTGAGACAGGATGACCTCCATAACCCGCGGATCCTTCTGGCAAGCTTCTGCCCAGCGACAAGCCAGAGCTGAAGGTGTCACGGAATCCAATCGGATGGTCCTTCCCTCAGCCTTTGAAACGATCTTCTGAGCTACAACAAGCACATCCTTTTCCTGAAGTTCAATTTGTGCCTGCCGGATTCCCTGTGCTATCAGTTGACCGAGGGACGCATCCGCTGAAATTTCCGGAAGTCCTGTTATTCCAGTTATATACAGTTCAGGGCGTCGCATGGGATCTCTCGGCTAAGATTGATGAGTCGATCCAAAACACCCATTTTTTGCATAACCCTAAACGCCTCAGTGTGCGTGCCATACTCATTGAGTTGGAGCAGATCAAATGGCGTGTCTATGTCCAGGGAAATACGAGGGTTATCAACGACTTTAAGGGTAACACCACATCGGCCAGCCTCCTCCCTGTGCAGAAAAAAACTGTCAGATCCGAAGCGCGACGGCAAGGCGTCTGGCGGCATCCGATACAAAGCATTGGTGCCACGTCGGTCTTGAGAGGGAACAAGAACTGCCGACGGAGAATCGGATTTCGCATGCAATAGAACGTCGATATCCTCTGATTCAACCAAGGGAATGTCGGCTGGTAGCCGTAGAATAGCGGTGGCTCCCTGCTGCTGGAGCAATCGACAAGCCGTGTCCACGGATTGGCTCTCCGAGCACTGCTCTTGCTCTGAGATGACCTTCCAGCCAAGCGCTGAGACATACTGGATTATCAACCGATCTTGCGTAACAACTACGATATGGTCTGCTAGAGTGACATTGGACAAGGCACGAGTAACATCCCTAAGCATAGCCCATACTAATTCAGCACGTTCTTCGGAGGACAAGTATGAAGCCAATCGCTGCTTTCCTTTCTGAAGACTCTTGACCGGAACAAGTATGACTCTCATATTGTCAACAATAAGCGCTGTGCCAGCCCCTCTTTGTCTTGAAGTGTTCTCATCACAGTATTTGTTATGACTGTTTTCATACCTTGGGCCTCAATCTCCTCTTGCAGATCTGCATCTTGTTCGTCAAGGACGAAGATGTCGATAACTCCTTGGTACAGTTTTGCTACACTACTTGCCGTAATGGCATGACCCAATTCACCAAGCATTTTGCCAGCAGGACCTTTTAGCGCCTTTCCGCGAACAATTGGTGAAATAGCCATCACCGGCGCTCTTGTCTCGATTAATGCGCTCTTAATTCCCGGAACTGCTAATATAGGAGCAATGCTGACAAAGGGGTTGCTGGGACATATGATTACTATTTGAGCTTCTAAGATTGATTTTTCAACCCCTGGAGCAGCTGGGGTTTGATCAATGTCGCGATAGATGAATCCTCGGACAACCGGTCGGGTCTGTTCTCTAACGAAGTATTCCTGGAAATGCAAGGTCCCATGATCTGTCAAGACGTAAGTCGGAGTGTAACCCTCATTCATAGGAAGGACCCGACAGCGACAGCCTAGACTAATACTGATGCGCCGGGTTACTTCCCCGAGAGGCACACCCTGCCTCAGCAAGTATGTGCGCCACAAATGGGTAGCCAAATCTTTGTCGCCCAGCTTGAGCCAAAGATGCTCTCCATAACCCGCGAGCATGTTCAAGCTGGCAAATGTATCCTCTCTGATTCCCCACCCTGTTTCGACGTTCACCCTTCCGCTAAGAGAGTAGACGATCGTGTCCAGGTCAGGACAGATACGAAGCCCTAACAATTCGATGTCGTCACCCGTATTTCCTACGACTGTAATCTCCTCGACCGGTAACACTCGGCTTAAACCCATGAGAAGCTTCGCTCCACCAACCCCGCCAGCCAGTGCGACAATCATGTGTTCTTTCTGGGTATTGGGTCACAGACCTACAACACGGAATCGGGCTGACTTGACCTTGTAGCGTCGATTAAACCCAATCGCCAGGGCAGTCATCCTTTCCAGCGTACGCGCTTCTTTCAGTGAGCCAGCATCAACCGGACGCAAACCCGCAATCCGAGACAAGACTTTAATAACCTGAATCTTGCCCTCAGGGGAGTCACCACAGACAAACTCATCGCAATCTAACGGGACATGAATGTCCGCAAGGGATTGGGCGGAGATGGTCTTGAGGGCAGCTACCAGAATGCAGGAGTCCGGCAGAAATTTTGAGAGATGCTCACTTCCTGATCCGTCTTCGAGTTCCATTGTCTCAACTCTGCCTTGGGTAAAGCGAAGCGGGATCGTCGCGTCAATTATCACCGTGCCCTGACGGAACATAGAATGCACGGACTCCAGTAAGTCTCTGGCAGCCTCAAAAGGAATAGTGAGGAAAATGAGGCTTGATTCTGCGGCAACTTTGGCGTTTTCTGCTCCTTCAAGAATAGGACTTAGGCCCGATCTCCGTAAGCTCTCCGTTAGCTCGTAAGCCGTTTTACGGGCCTTATCCTCTGAACGCGAACCGATGAAAACCCGATAGCCGGCCTGTCCCAGTCGCATGGCCAACCCTCGCCCTTCTGCTCCTGTCCCTCCGAGAATACCTAGTTTTTGACATACGTCTATCTCCATATCAACCCTTGGAAAATCGAAAATCACTTCTGTGAATCATTTGATCATACGATCCGAATGCTTCCGTTTCATGACTAGTGAGACGATCCAGCGGTCCGAACAAATCATCTTCGTCAGGCTGGAACTGACGCAGGGATTCGTATAGCGTGGATCGCTCAGCAGGAATCCGGCCGGCGTCACGAATGATTCGGCGCAGCTCACGCGGACAGATGAGTTGACCCTGTCTGGCTCCCGCAGCTGACGAAATGCTCTCATTGACGAGTGTCCCCCCCAGATCATTAGCCCCTGCAGCTAGGCAAGTCTGAGAGACTTTGGTTCCATCTTTCACCCAGGAAGCTTGAATATTGGGAATATCACGATTCAAAACGAGGCGAGCAATCGCATGCATTTTGAGGACCTGAATTCCAGTGGCGCCCGCACGAACTCTGTTTCTGAAGACAGTGGTGTATAGCGGTGCTTCGGAATGGACAAAGCTGAGAGGAACGAATTCAGTGAATCCCCCCGTGTGCCTCTGCAGGTCTCGAATGAGCAACAAGTGCTTGGCGCAATGATAATCTGACTCGACGTGGCCGTACATGATTGTGGAAGTTGTGGGAATCCCAAGCTGATGAGCTGTCGAGACAACCTCAATCCACCGGGCGGTGCTAATGCGGCCTGGTGAAATCAGCGCTCGTACTTCGTCGTCAAGAATCTCAGCTGAGGTTCCAGGCAGACTTCCGAGCCCCGCCCCTTTTAGCTCCCGAAGATATTCACTGATGGACATTCCAGATCGTTGGGCGCCGTAGAGGATCTCCTCGGGAGAGAAAGCATGAATATGGACTTCTGGAAGGGCATCCTTAATCGCTTGACAAATACGGATGTAAAGATTGCCTTGCATATCGGGAGGAAGACCGGCTTGGAGACACACCTCAGTGGCCCCATAGTCACGGGCTTCGCATGCACGGCGGACGATCTCTTCTAGAGGCAGCCAATAGCCCTCCTGGCTGCGATGGTTGCGGCTAAAAGCACAAAAATGGCAGCGTTTCACACAAACATTGGTAAAGTTTATGTTCCGATTGATCACGTAGGTGACAACATCACCCACGGTTTCTTTGCGCAAGTGATCAGCAACCATTAGTAGAGCTAATAACTCGCCATGCTTAGCCGAAAATAGATCGATGATTCCCGATTCCTCGAGATCCCGACCTTCAAGAGCTTGTTCCAATATTCTGGCCGTTCTCGGTTGAATAGACCTGATCAAGCCGCCAATGCTGGAACCCTTAATTCCTTCAATGCTATTGTCGGACATAGCCTTCCTTATCTGCGTCGGCAATCAGACGATTCCTTAGTGTGGTGCAAAGGTAACCGCTCTCTTTGAATAGATACTCCGGATAAACGGGAAAGCGAGGACGAAGCTCATAGCCTAAAGCTTTCATCTCCTCCTTAAGAAAAGCGATTCGGGGCCAGGGGGCCTCGGGGTTAACATAATCGATCGTGGCGGGTGAAATTCCACCCAAATCATTGATGCCGGCGTTCAAGAAAACCCTATATGAGCGCGAGTTCCCGGTGGCAAACAGGTTTGGCGGGACCTGGATGTTCATTTTGTCTCCCAAGATAATTCTGGCGACCGCTACGGTGCGGAGCGTTTCTGCCTCGGTGGCCTCCACCGCATGTTCCATCGGCGTATCGGGCTTGGGTCGAAAGTTCTGAACAATGACCTCCTGGATGTGACCATATTCTTCCTGGAGATTCCGAATAGCTTCGAAAGACTCGACAAGTTCGGCAGCAGTTTCGCCAATTCCAACCAGCACTCCTGTGGTAAAGGGTATTTTCAGTTCCCCAGCTAGGCGCAACGTTTCCATTCTCTTATGGGGATGTTTGCTTGGGGCCCATTCGTGTGGCCCGCGCGGTCCGCACAAACGAAGGCTCGTGTTTTCCAACATCAATCCCAAGGACGCATTTACCTCTTTAAGGGCCTGCAGTTCACGATAGGTCAATGTCCCAGGGTTGCTGTGAGGATACAGAGATGTTTCACGAATGACCAACGCACACATCTGACAAAGATATTCGATGCTACTTTCATAGCCACGGTCACGCAGCCAGTGCCGGGCTTCGAAGTATCGCTCCTCCGGCCGTTCTCCAAGCACAAAAAGCGCTTCCTTGCAGCCGAGGTTTTCGCCGACCCGGGCTGTTTCGAGGACTTCTTCTGGACTCATGTACGGTTGGCGCACCTGGCGAGGTGTCTGGCGGTAGGCGCAATATCCGCAAAAGTCGCGGCAAAGCTGTGTAAGCGGAAGAAATACCTTGGGGGAAAAACTCACTGTGTGACCTTTGGACCGGTCACGCATCTTGGAAGCTATCGCACACATTTGCTCTGTGCTCAGTCCTTCTATCTTGCGACGAATCGGGTCTGTGAATAACACAATCTTCTCGCCGGGCTTTTCGAAAGTTGTAAGACGTGATGCTCTAGATCCGTGCCAGAGCTAAGCCTTTCAGGAGTGACTCGAAAGGCTCCTGCGGAAACAAGGCAAAAGAGAAGCAAACTTAAGACTGTAGCGGATAGTGACCGGCCCCGCGACTTCTATAAAGGACTTATTGCCGGGATGATTACACAATAGACCAAATCGAGTACACCCCATGATTAGTCTTACTCGTGCTCCAGCTTCGACTGCCAAAAATGTTGTGCGAATAATTGGCTTGACCTACCGTACGGCAACCTAACTGGAATTCCTTCGCTTGCGTCCGCGTGCGAGCCGATCGACCTTCAATCGCGAGGGGTACAGCAAGACGCCCGTAGTGATCATACAAAGTGAGTAACCAACAAATAGAACCGCTCGCCGAAACTAACTGTTCTTCTTCGCCGAAAGGATAGGTTCTGCGTAGAGCAATTCGCCCGTTAAACCGTCGTGGTATTGAAAGATTACTTGAGAGAAAGGGAACGTAACCCAACGGTCTTCACCCTTGCGAATTGGATTGTTAAATACATTGTTTACTTGCACGACGCAATACAGAGGCCGGCGCCTCAACTCTGGTGGCGTGTCATCTAAAATATAACTAGACCAGCGAATGTCAACCTTTCG
>JAKEER010000557.1 GCA_022616615.1 Acidobacteriota bacterium | reverse complement strand
AGCGCGGGCGTCCCGCCCGCAAATGTGGCCGCAGGCCATCGGCGCGGCCGCCGGCCGCTCCGAGGCGGGCGGGACGCCCGCGCTCCCAGGGTGGCTGCGCCAAACGCGCGCTTCGTCTCGAGTCAGTGCGTTCCGCCGGCGAAACGCTTGCTTGGTTACGGCTCTACGCAGACCGCGCTTTTAATTGCACCCTCGGGATCGGCCGCCATTGACAGCCAATTTGCGGCGTTGATAAGCTAGGCCGCACGTTTGACCTACTTGACCATTTCCGTGATAAGAGTCGCCTTCAATAGAGCCTCTCATGCCGCTGGGCGGCATCACGACGTGTGAAATAGTCCCCCTTAATAAAGGGGGCAGTCGCGAAGCGACGGGGGTTGTCGGCAGAATTAGGGAAATGATCAGGACAACCCTCTAAAGGCTTCGCCTTCTTTCCCCCTTTGCTAAGGGGGACCTTCATATGGAGCCGACACATGGAAGAAAGGCTGAGCACCCAGAAACTTTTGCAACTTCGGAAACTCACGCGCGCTGTCGCCGACCTGCTGCGCGGACAACTGAAAGAATACCTGGCGACGCTTTCTCCGCTGCTTCGTCCCCGCACCATACTGGGTGACTACGTTCAAAGCAGCTTGAAGGAGAACGTGCGTGGCGCCGAGAAAGCCTTCAAGGATTTGCAGTCGCTTTACGAGTCGGTCGCGGGTGCCCAGCCATTCCACCTGGCCAAGGAGCTCAAGGCGCCCATTGAGATTGTCAGTTCCACTTTGGAGATGTCGCCGCTGGAGTATCCTTACGTCGCAAAGGGCGAGCCAGGCGACAAGACAGTGAGCATCACCTCTCCCCTCAAGTGGGTCCTGCTTTACAGCGGTTTTCCTCTAACCCGCTTCCGCAGCATTCTTGCGGACCGCAATCGCTCGGACAACGAGCTGCGGGAATTCGTTCTGCATCACCTGGCTCTCCACACCGTGCTGGCTCGGCAAACGGGCATCACCCAGATGCTGGAGGCTCTTCATTTCCCGGTTCGGTCAGAAACCCTTCCCGAATTCGGACAGCTTCCCATCACGGTCGTGTCCTCCACATTTTCCACGATGCGCCCTTCGGACGATGTGATCATCGAGAGCACAGAGATTTCCGGCACAGACGCCTTTGAGGAACTAGTCAGCATCGAAGACATTGGGCGCATGGGCCATCCGTTCAAGGAGAAACTGATAGAGATTGTGAGAGTCCACGGTTTTGACGGCGGGTAGAGCCTGAAAAAATCGCCGAGGCAGGGGGGCCCGGCCTCCAAAGAGTGCTTGCAACTCCCTGCGATCATCGGAGACTGCGTGCCCTCACGCGGCGTTTTCCACAAATTCCGAATTTTTTCACAGCTTCCCTCTCCAGCGTTGGGGGCGCGTTGGGGAGAGGGGGAGCCGATTCGTTTGTTGAATTTCCAGCACCCTATCCCCGTTGGCCCGTTGGAGAGGAAGCCGAATTCTATTGCCTAAATTCCGCTTCACGGTTCCCAGCGATAGTCTCCCACCAGAACAAACGGCGCCCAGAAGAACGGAGCGCTGTAACGTCGCTCATCGATCATACTCAGTTGCACTGCACGCATGGCGCCAGACACGCTGCGTTCTTGGGCTGATTTTTCGGTTTTTGGCGGCAGCAGACGGGCGTAAAAGCCGGTCATCAGAGCGGCTGTCGAGTCGTCATCCACGGGCCAAAGTGAAACTCCCACCGTCGCCGCTCCCGCATAGTGAAAAGCGCGCGCGAGTCCGACCAGGCCTTCTCCTTTTCTCTCCCTCCCGAGACCGGTCTTACAGGCCGACAGCATGACGAGTGGCGAATTCAGACGCAAATTGAACACCTCTTGTGTGCGCAAGAACCCGTCGTGGCCAGCGGAATTGCCCACGAGAGACAACAGCAGCCCGGAAAACTGCGGACGTTCGGCATTCAGGAGGCCATGAGTCGCCAGATGGAGAAAACGATAGGGCCGCAGATCGCGCCGCAGAAGTTCGGCTTCGCTGGCTTGCTGGTCGAGCAACACGTCAGCTGGGGCTCCACTTTGGGTGATTGTCTGCGCGATGCGACTGGCCTCCGTGCGCGTGGCCGGCAACCTGGGAATTTTCCCCGCGCTAGCAGCGGGAGAAGCGGCAACTGCTGGCGCATTCCCCGCTTCAGCGCTGGGGGGCGGAACCTCGGAGCCAGGTGCGAACATCTTGACGAGCAAATCACGAGGCAACGATGCCTCGGCAGCGGGCTGTGCTGACTTGAGGCGCGAGTCGGTGGGTTCGAAAATCGGGTCACCTATGATCAGGGCGCCGCGCCCGGCGGGTTTCCCTGCCCGTTCCTTCCGAATGGCCGCCAGCACAGTTGCAGAAGGAGTAGAGACAATTTCGTGGCCGCGCACCAGGTAAGCGAGGTTCGCAAAGTCAGCGACTGCTGCCCCAGCTCCAGCGGGCAACGTGGTTACCAGGGCCTCGAAGGGAATCGTGTTCAAAACACCCGCTCGAGCAATCAGCAGGCGTTTTCCCTGAATGGCTGAAGCCGCAGGAGCGAGGAGCGATTGATACAACTGCTGCGCCGCGATGGCATACTCCCGAGCGGCCGGGTCTTCCTTAAGAGGCCGCAGAGCCGGCTTCGAATCTGTCACCGTCTTTAGATCGCGAGTCCTACTAGCGGGGAGCGTTGACTTTCGGCCTTGAGTCACAGCGGTGGCCGCGGGTTTTACACCCGCCACCGCGGCTTTTGCTCCGGCTGCGGCGCTGGCTACGCCTTCAGCCATTGCACCGCGTGTTCGAGAAGAGGCGATCAGCAGCTCGCGCAGCTTGGAGACCGCGGTGGACAGCGCGGTCTCGCTTTCGAGCGGTTGTAACCACACGGACGTCTTTGAAATGACCCCAAGATATGATCGAGGCTCACCCAGCCAATAACTCAGCAGGACCGTCCCCGCATCCAACAGTTGGGTCTGCGCTTCGGCCAACGTGAGCACGGCGGGTGCCGTCAGTGCGGCATAGCTGGAATTGGCGGACCGCATCTCAGCTTCGAGTTTCGCTGACTCAACACTGAGACGATCAATCTCAGCTTCGACTAATTCGTCATTAAGACTTTCACTGTCGCGTCCCGGCTGGCCGAAACCGAGCAACTGGTCCGAGAGTTGGGTCTGGCGCAAGGAAAGATCCTGCCGTTTCTGAACCAATGCCGGATCGAATCCCAAAGGGATCTCAGCACTCAGCTCGCCCATCAGATCGAGCAGCGCGCGGGAGCGGGCGCGCTCCGAACTCGTGAAAGCCTCGCTGGCAAACTGAAGCGCTTCGCCCTGCAGCGGCTGGGAGCTGTTTCCTGCAGCGCCCACCGCCAGGGCTGCCAGCATCTCCGTAAGCTCTGCATATACGTCGGCTGTTTGCGCTGAAAAACTCTGACGCGCCTCATCGCCGCGAATAGAACGTCCGCGCAATTCTTCGATGACGCCAACAGCTTCGCGATAAGCCGCAAGCGCAGCATCACGAGCCGAATTGAATCTGGCTGCCTCAGCTGCATTGTTCATCGCAGCTTGTGCGATGGCCCACTGAGTCCGGCCAACGCCGCGAGCTGCGGGCCAGGAAAGATCGAGACGCTGCGCTTCCCGCGCGCGAATACGGGCATTCTCGTAATGCTTGGCCGCATCGGCATACCGCTGTTGCTCTAGGGCCAAGTCGCCCAAATCCGTCTGAGCGACAATCTGAAAGCGTTTGGCTGCGGCCGATTTTCCAAAGATAGGTGGATAACGAGTGGCGAAACTGAGCGCTGAATCAAATCGCTCTTGTGCCGCGCTGTCGTTGTGGCGCAGCAGGTTAGTACGCCCGACCGTGATGTCCGACAGGATGAATCCCTTAAGCAATAGATTCGCCCGGTGCAAATCTTCGACCAGACCGGTCACGGTCTCAACCGCCTCAACAGCGTTACCCTTGGCACCCTCCACTTCGGAAGCCACCCTGCCCGGAGTATCCAGAGACGGCCTCCGACTGAATAGCCCGCCAAGGCGGCGGGCAGTGCCTTCGGCCCGGTTCTTGGTCGTCCCGGGTTTGCTCTTGAGGGTGTTGGCTTTCTGGCGGGCTTGGTATTGAGTGTCGAGAACATCGATCTTCGGCTTGTTGGGAGCAATCTGGTTGTAGTAGCGCTCGGCGTCCTCGTATTTCCCCATTTGGAGGTAAAGATCTCCAAGTTTCGCGAGTGTCAGTTGAGCGTTGTAGGCCGCCGCCGCTGCGGCGTTCAAACCGGACGTGGAACCCGGAACGGCTGCTTGTTGAAAGAGCTGCACCGCTTGCTGGTAACGCTCTGTTGCCAGCGATGCGAACACCTCTCCCTGGTTCGCATAGGCATCGCCCATCGCCCGCAAGGCTTCGGCTTGGTTGCCCACCTCCCCCTTGGCCTGGAACTGCTGGGCCAGTTGCTCCAAGACAGGCAGCGCAGCCGCCGTATCTCCGCGCTCCAGCCGTTGAATGGTTTGCTTCAGTTGATGACGAGCGTCTGGCGCGGCTGCCTGGTTCGCTGGGGCTGTCTGCGCCAATGACATCCAGGGCAGCCAAAGGAAGAACCCACCCATGAGGCCGCTCGCAACCAGCCTGCCGAGATGCCAAGCGATGGAGTTGCTGGGAATATGGAATTTCATGGTCGAACCCCAGACGAGCATTGAACCGATTGAGAAGTTCGATATCGCTCCGTCAGGACGGGGAGGTCCTACTGGGGCGGCAAGGTTGCGTTGATCGTCGCGATATACTTCTTGGCCGTTTGTGCCTGAGCCAGCTCGGAATTCAGCTTCAGCATCATTTCGAAGTGCTTTCGTGCTTCGGGCAACGTCGCCGCGCTTTGAGTGATCTCAGCCTTGCGGTAGTAGGCAAGCCCTGAAGCGTAATGCACCAAAGGGTCTTCCGGATCGAGCGTCAACGATTTCAAGTAGTACTCGATGGCCGTGTCGGGATTCGACAGCAGCCGCTCACAGTCGCCGAGGCCGAAGTAAGCCAGGCTGCGCAGGTCGTTCCAGATGTCGTGCTGGGCGGCCCGTTTCTTCTTACCCAATCCCACCAGAAAGCCCAGGACGTAGTAATTCATCTTGCCCGCCAGTTTGCTGTCAAAATCGCTCAGCTTCAAATACTCAAGGTATTCGGTTCTGGCTTGTTCATACTTCTTGCTCATCCTGCAGCTCTCGGCCAGCCAAAAGTGAGCCTCGGCATTCTTTGGCATTAACCGAATTGCCTGCTGAGCCGAATCAATGGATTCTGCGTACAAGTCTTTCATGCGGTAAGCCTGGGCCAGCAGGTACTGTGACATGGCATGATTGGGCTCCCGCTGAACGACCACATTGAGCTGCCGGATGGCTTCATCGACATTGCCGGTGTCGAGCAGCATGCCGGCGAAACTGGCGCGCGCTTCCACGTAGTCTGAGTCGATTTCAATGGCCTGACGGAAAAACTTCTCCGCTTTGTCTTGCTCATAGAGCGAATTATAGGTGCGTCCCAGATAAAGCGCTGCCTGGCTGTAAGTCGGGTCGAGCGTGAGGGCCTTTTCGAAGTTCTCAGCCGCCTTGCGATAATTATTCGCATAGCCCTTGAGGTAAGAATCCATTCCCTTGTCGAGCAAATCCGCGGCCGCCTTGTTGCGCCGGCGTGGGATGAGGATCTTGATGTTGACTGTGGTGTCCTGATCCGGATATACCATCTCTTCTCTGGGTCCGTCGGGCTCATAACCCATCCGAACAGCCTTGATCGTGTGCGCTCCGGGCCGAAGGCCGGGCAGCTTGAGTGGAGCGGCTTTGTTGACCACTCCAACTGAGGCGCCGTTCACAAATACCTCCACGCCATCCATGTTGGAAACCAGAATCAGCGCGCCAAAGTCAGATTTCTTCCGGCCCCCGCGGCTGGCCAAAAGCTGCGGGTTGTATGACAGAGGCATATGGGGATCGAAACTGCCCCGATCTGAAGTCGGGTTTTGGCGGGCATTGGTTGCCTCGCGCACATTGCGCCGCACATACTCGGCAAGTTCGTCGGCTGTGACAATTCCATCCCTGTTCTCGTCAGCTTCACGCTCGAGGCCCTTCACGACGTAGTAAGTGAAAATGCCGTGCCCTCCGCCCCAATCGGGGCTCTCGAAGGACTGCTCGCGGTCGCGGCTGGCCGTCAGTGAAAACAGGGACTTGTGAATGCTCAGCAGGCTGCTGCTGAGTGTCTGCGTGTCTGCTCCCGGCGTAATGGCGCCGCTGTGGCATGCGTCGGTGAGCAACACCTTGTTGCGTGCCTTGATCCTGCTTCCGACCACGCTTCCCAGCGAGTCCATCGGATATCCTGTCCCGGGAATGTCTTTCAGAGAGATGTCATGCGGCGCCAGGTAGCCCTTTCCCTGATACACAAAACCATGGCCGGCAAAGTAGATCAGCACGCGGTCTTCTTCTTTGGCTACCGACGGCAGCCAGACCTCCAGTTCGCGCCGCATGTTCTCGAGCGTGGCCCGGTTGCCGACCAGCTTGTGCACGTTTTCCGCCTTGAAATTGCCTCCCTGCGGACTGATCAAAATGGAATAAATCGATTCGGCATCGTTGGCCGAAAACTGCAACTGGTGCTTGGCATCAAGGTTCTTGTACTCGGCAATGCCAATGATGACGGCATAGCTGTGGGGAACTTTGACGGGCAGGGAACTGGCGCCAATGTCGGAAGCTGGAGAAGATGTCGTCTTACGAGCGTCCTTCTCGAGTCGCAGGTCCCGTCCCTTTTCCTGCCCAAGACAGACCGCGGACAGCACGGCGGACAGCCAAACAAAAGTGGCGATGTGAAGCATTTTTCGCAGGCTAAGTGGTGATCGCGAGTCCGACGGCGCCACACGGGCGTCAACAGGCAACGCCTGGAGCTGTGAAGAAATCGAACGATCTCGGTTCCTCTCGCCCCAACGGGGAGAGGGGCCAGGGGTGAGGGGGCGGTGCACATCAAATCGATTCAAGAATGAAGGCAAAAGAAGGGCGCCAGATGCGGGAGGATACACGTGCGCTTTCACGGCATTGCGATCCCCCTCACCCTCTTCCCTGGCTGCTTGCCGGGCATTTTTCCGGCGGCTTTTCACGGATCGAGTTTTCATAACCCTTACCGGTGAGCGAGGCGAAACTCAAATATGACAGGCTTCGTCGAAGCCTGTGGCACTGAAACGAGCGACGAGTTCTCCTCGCGGATGAACGTCAGCTCGCGGGAGGACAGTGCGGGTACGCCCGCCAAATTGTCCGGCAACGTCTCTTCGTCCACCACCCGCTGAGGACCGGCTGATGTATCCACACAATCCCCGCGAGCACGGAAAATGGTTTCATCACAACGGGGGATGAGCTTCGGCGGGGCCTTTTTCTCCTTGGGCGGAGGAGGTAGAGGCACATACTCGGACGTCACGTCATCCGGTTCCAATGCCACCGGGCTCAAGAGCCAGTACACTACTTCATGTCCGGCCGGGCCTGTGATCCGGAAAGAGCCTTCGGTCGCTGGAACGGCATAATCTTTTTTCGGTTCGATCCTGTTCTGCTGGCCTGTGTCGGCACTTGGAAATAGCAACGTGTACTCTCCGGAGGTGCCGTGGTTCAGCACGTAGAGATAGCCGCCAAAGTTGGTTTTTACTTTGAATCGCACCCGATCATCGGGCAAGAAAACGAGGCCGGGATCGACTCCTTTCCAGTTGCCGTTCTCCCTGCGCTCAATCTGCAACTCGATTCGGTTTAGTCCTTGAACAAGGGATTGCGTTTGGGCGCCAGAGGGAATTACAGACAGCTGGCACAGGCATAACAGCGCGGCAGCAATTCGCAATCGCATTACAAAAGCCAACCTCCAATGGTGTGTGTTCTAGGCCCGCCGCCTCGGTTGGACCTTACTGATGCTTGAGGGTGACATCGACAACGACGCGAGAATCCGTCGTGCCTGTCCGATTGACCACGTATACGGCTTTTTCCTTCTTGGCGCCTGGAGTGCTGTTATCAACCTTTTCAAAAATCAGATCGCGGCTGCGCACCTGGCCCCGCATCTTTCCTACGGTGGCATCATCGAGAGAAGAAACCACTTGAACAGCTCCTTCCTCTTCCTTCGGCGTCGGAGCGGTCTTGGGCTTCTCAGCCTCCGCTGGCGTCCCCTGGCGCAAGGATTGCACGAGCTTTTCGAAATCCGGCTCGGGCTGCCTGGAAAGAACAATGAAAAGCTTCTCACTTCCTGGGCGTTCATCGAAGGCGAACCACACGCTGCCGAGAGGAATCTCGTACTGGCCGCCCCGTTCCACCTTGTTGTTCCCGTTAAGAATTTCCTTCGACGGGAACAAAGGGCTCCATTTGCCGCTCGAACCGCGCAGGATAATATAAAGGTATCCGGTATCGTTCGCCTGGACGTTCAAGCGGATGCGGTCTCCGGACCGAAAAACACTTTCAGGATCTACTTCGACCGCTTCACCGCCTTGAATCTGCTTGAGAATGCTGTAGCGCAAGCCGAGTGGATATTGACCGTTTCCCTTAACCACCTTGTCTCTGTCCGCCTTGGAGCCGATGGTTTGGCCCGATTTGTCGCCGGGCCTGGGTTCGGTTCCGGCTAGAAAGAGATCACGGGCCTTCAACCCCTTTTGCGGAGGTTGAGTCCATATGTTTCCAGGCAAGAGACACAGGCAGAGAAGGCTGAACAACCAAGGACGGCGCTTGATGGATTTTTGCATTAGTTTTGTCCTGTCGGAACTCTAAGACTCGGCAAAAAACTCGAGTCACTTTAGTCTGCTGCGGCCAAATTCACAAAATGCTTGTTAATAGTCGGGGCTATTATAAATAATGCGCTCAAGGTTTAGGGAGAATTTTGACAGGGGTTCTCATGGAGGGCGCGATGCGATTGCCTAAGACTTGTCCCTTAATAAACCAACGCCTGCTGAGAATCAGTGTGGCGCTTCAGCTGGCGATCCATCTGACGCCAGCGCCCATGCTGGCGCAAACGGCGGGTGCTCCTCAAACAGCGGCTGTGTCCCAATTGAAGATTGTGATCCTGGAGGGGGAGGGAGCGATCAACAATATCCGCCAGCGCACGGCGCGCGAGCCGATTGTTCAGGTTGAGGATGAGAACCGAAAGCCCGTAGCTGGCGCCATGGTTCTATTTACGCTTCCCGACAGTGGCCCGGGCGCCCTGTTTGCTGATGGATCCAAAAGTCTGATTGCCTATACCGACGATAAGGGGCAAGCGAAAGGCAAAGGGCTGAAACCCAACAGCACTGTGGGAGCCTATCAGATTGTTGTCAATGCCACGGCGCAAGGATTGAAAGCCAGCTCCATCATCAACCAGTCTAACGCGCTCACCGCTGCAGCGGTAGCTGGCGGCATTTCGGCCAAGCTCATCGCGATCCTGGCCATTGCCGGTGGAGCAGCAGCAGCTGGTGTCGTCGCGGCTAAAAGTGGCGGCAACGGCGGATCCCCGCCGCCGCCAACACCAACACCAACACCAACACCTACCGCCACGATCACGGTAGGAACTCCCACCGTGGGTGGACCGAACTAAGAATACGCGGGCTTTGAGTATGTCATACCGCCCTGAAGTGCGGGCGATGACCAATCGTCTTCCTTGGACAAGGGAGCTGTGAAAAAATCGGTTGGGCGTACAAACCTGATCCGGTAGGGACGCGCTGCTCCGCGTCCGTGTTGCGTTTACCGTCGCGGACGCGCAGCAGCGCGTCCCTACCCTTGAATTTTTGCACAGCTTCAAGGGGGTGACGTGGGGACCCCCACGCACCCCTCTGAACCCTTCGTGTGCAACCTTGTGTAAGGGGAACGTTACTTCCAGGGGAGGCATTTCGATGAGCACTCTCAGACTGTCCCTTCTTTCCCGCGCCACTCGAGGCGTGATTCTGACTAGCGGCTTTCTCGTATTTCTTTGCCTGACTGCGCTTAGCGAGATTCGTGGCCCGGTTCTGGGAGTTGTCTTTGACAGGGCTCAGAAGGGATTGCGGCCGATTTGGGGGATACCGGGTGCGTCACGTTGGGGCGAGCTTTTGGCTGTGGGCAAGAGCTTGTCTGAAGCTCAAGTCTCACCCAACCTTGACTATGCTCTGGGGATTGTTTCGGAGGAGGCCGTTTTGGTTCTGGTGGAGCTGAATCAAGGCACTGAAGTCACATCTGTTCACCAGCTCCCAGAACTTGGCACTGGAATCAGTCGTTTTGCTCTCAGTTCTGAAGGCAAGGCGGCAGCCCTTTTCTATTCGGAAACCAATACTCTCCGCATCCTGAGCGGCCTGCCGAGCTCTATTGCTCTGGGTGAACCCGTGGATTTGAGTTTCTTAACAGGCCCACTGCAAACACTGACTGTCAGCGAGGATGGAAACCTAGTACTGCTGAGCGCTGCGGATGGCAGCGTGAGCCGTCTCTACGCCTATTCCAAAGAGACGGGCGCGCGGGTTGTCAGTGTCATGGGGGAAATTTCGGCTGTCCAGCTTTTTGAGAACGGCCGGGATGCCCTGGTGGCAGACAAACTCACGAGCGAAGTCTTTCTCATGCGGGATCTCCTCGGCACAGCCCAGCGGACTCCTCTCGCCAGCCAGCAAGAAGGCATTTCCGGTCCGGTGGCCCTCGCCTTTTCGAAGGACGGTCGCCAAGCGTTTGTCGCCAATGCTGGATCAGGAACTGTGGCAGGTTTGGACCTCAGCGGTGGCCCTGCCGTTCTGACCTCTTGTCACTGCACCCCGACGACTTTGGAGAGACTGGAAGGTGATTCGGTTTTTCGCCTTACCGATCTGTCTGAAGACCCTCTGCTGATGCTGGAGAGTAGTCCAGCAGAGAATCGAATTCTGTTTGTGCCTTCGGCTTCCGGCCAAAGCGTTTCGCGGCGCCTTCCTGAAAGAGGGCAGAGCCGCTCCGTGAGAGTCCCTCGGAGGAACGTCGAGCCATGAAAAGAGAGGAGACGCAAGCAAATGGCAAGGTGGGCCTGCTACAGTACAGTCTGTTTCTTTGTGTGGTAGCGCTGGCGCTGTTTTACGGGGTTCGTATCCTGGCGCAGGTCAGCCCTCCCACCATTACGGGCCTCTCCCCAAGCTCCGCGATTGCAGGCGGCGGAGGATTCACGTTGACTGTTACAGGCACGGGATTCACCAGCATCAACACCGTGGTCCAGTGGAACGGCAGTGGGCGGCCCACTTCGTTCGTCAGCGTCACTCAGGTGACGGCCTCGATACCTGCCACGGATCTGCAGATCTCAGGAAACAAAAGTGTCACGGTTTCTATTCCCGGCGCCGTTTCGGGCCCACGAAACTTCCCAGTACGTCCTGCAATCTCGGGCTTGAGCCCTTCTTCTGCCCTGGCAGGCGGTCCTGCTTTCATTCTGATACTGAACGGAGCAGGTTTCGTGGGTGATGGCGGCGACTCTGTTCTCTGGAACGGCGGTGCCTTGATAACCAATTACGTCAGCAGCACTCAGCTCACGGCGACGGTTTCCGCACCGCTGATCGCCAACTCCGGTACGGCTGTCGTCAGCACGCTGAATAGTTTTGCTCAGCTAACGTCGGCGCCGTTCTCATTCTTCATCGACAATCCGGCGCCTGCCCTAAGCGGCCTCAGCCCGAACTCCGTTCTCGCTGGAAGCTCATCGTTCACTCTGACGGTTAACGGTTCGGGCTTCGTTGCGAACTCCGTGGTCCGCTGGAATGGCTCGAACCGCTCCACCAGCTTCGTCAGTGGGACGCAGCTCCAGACAACGATCCTAGCCAGCGACATTGCCAGCGCGGGAACAGCGATCGTCACCGTCGTCAACCCGCTCCCAGGAGGAGGTACGTCGGGTACTGCCTCGTTCACCATCTCGCCGCCACGCATCAGCGTCACAACCACTACTTTGAATTTCGGTGATGTGTTGGTCGGGTCCTCGTCCACTCGCATATTGACTGTTACTAACCTCGAAAGCAGTGCGTTCCAGATCACTGCTTCCACCAGTGCTGGCTCGCCTTATACGGTGTCGCCGTCATTCTTCACCCTGCCGGTGAATGGCTCGGTCAGCCTGACAATCAACTTTACTCCGCCGGCCGCAGCCGTCTATGATGCCGTCACTTCGCTGACAACTTCTCTGGGAGGAGAAACGATCGTCAATTTGACTGGTAGAGGCGTCTCTTCTTTGCTCCTTTACAGCTATAACTTTCCTGGACAGCCTTCACTATCTGTCCTTCCTGGCAACACTATTTCCTTTCCGTCAACCGATCTGGGCGCGTCAAGTTCCCTTCAATTTCGAATTCAGAATAGTTCTTCTTCCCCCTCAACCATTAGCAGCATTGCCTCGAGCAATGCCCTTTTCGTCATTAGCAGCCAGCCGGCACTTCCGGCGATCCTGCCCGCGAATGGGAGTGTGACGTTCACGGTAACCTTCACGCCCGCAACCGTAGGAGGCGCCAGCGGAACACTCTCGGTCAACAGCGCTCTATTCACTCTGAGCGGCGCCGCGGTCGTATCACCGCTGTCCTACCGGTACACGCTTTCCGGGCAGGCGCCGGTGACGGTCTCTCCGGGGGGAAGCATTCCGCTTCCGTCGATAGTGTCTGGAGGCACGAGCAGCGCCCAGTTTGAAGCCCAGAACTCCGGCGCCGCCGCAGTTGCCCTCAGCAGCATCACTTCCAACAGTTCTCTTTTCCCACTTGCGAATCTTCCATCCCTGCTGACGGTCCCTGCTGGAGGCAGCCTCGCGTTTACCGTTCAATTCAGACCGGTAACTCCCGCGACTGCGACCGCGGCGCTAACGGTTGGTACGCGGAGTTTCACACTCACAGGAACCGGCCTCGCCTCGGGGTTGACCCTGACTGGAATCACAGAGGTGCTTCCGCCAGCGCAACAACCCAGAGTGGGTGTCACTTTGGCCACTGCTTACGCAGTGCCACTGAACGGGCAGATCTCGCTGATTTTTACTTCCACAGCCGATGCTCCGAGTGACGACCCGGCAGTGGTGTTTGCTTCAGGCGGGCGAGTCGTCAATTTCACCGTTCCTGCGAATGCAACCCAGGGAGAATTCAGCGGCGGGGCTCCCGACGTTGGCTTTTCTACAGGGACTGTCGCCGGGAATGTGAGACTCAACGTCGTGCTAAGAAACGGCTCCAGCGACATTACGCCGAGTCCAGACCCCAGTCGCACGGTTGCCGTAGAGCGGCGGGCGCCTGTGATCATCAGCGTCACTGTAGGTTCGCGAACGGCTTCGGGCTTTGAGATAATCGTCATTGGCTATTCCACGCCGCGCTCTCTCACCCAGGCTGCGTTCCGGTTCTCTCCTCGGACCGGCAGCAACGTGCAGGGGGGCGATGTCACCGTGAACGTAACTAGCCAGTTCACAACCTGGTACCAGAGTTCCGCCTCGCAACCGTTTGGCAGCCAGTTTCGCCTGTCTATTCCTTTCACTGTCCAGGGCGACATCAACGCCATTGGTTCGGTCTCGGTGACACTGGCGAACGCCGTGGGGACTTCTGCGCCCGCCTCCGCCAACTTCTAGCTTGCTCCCCTTATGTGAAGCAGCGAAGCAATAGGGAGGGCGGTGAACGATTGAGAATCGCTCACCGCTCTCACAGGTTCCCTCCGGGGACGAGCCGAGGCCAATGGCCTCGGAGGCAAGCCGGAGGCTTGCTCTGCGAATTGGACGTTTTTCTGGCTCCCCTCTTGAGACCAGGAGGGGAAGTGCCGCGCAGCGGCACGGGGGTGGTCTGAAGGGTGACCCGAAAATCGTTTCGTGTCGAGAATGCCAGTTTGTGACACGAAGCGCTCGATGGAGGCTTCCGCTAAGACCGGTCGCACCACCCCGGCGCAGGCTGCGCCAGCGCCCGCCCCTCCTCAGCCGAGGAGGGGAGCCAACATGTCCAATCTCCAGAGCAAGCCGGAGGCTTGCTAGATCAGTAGCCCGACCGTAAGGTGCATCTTGGCCGCGGGGTGACGCCCTCCCATTCCAAACGCCACTGGCCAGTCCCCAAGAATCCTACCCAGCAAACACACTGTCAGTGCTATCATGGCAAAAACCGCTTCTCGCCACAGTGAAAGGGGCGCTGACTTGCGACGGGCAGCATGACCGTCGGAAATCTTTTCGATCCTCTAAATGCACTGGAAGACCCTGCAATCAGAGCTTTTCAGGGGCTCCTGCCTGCTCCGACGCGGGGTTGTCTGCCTGCTGGCGGTCTTGGCGACGACTGTTGCGGCTGCTGAAGACGACTCCGGGCGTGATCTGAAGCGGCAGCAAGATCAGCCCATCCGGCGGCTTCCTGAACAGCAGAAGCGTTACGCGCTCATTATTGGCGTTGACCGCTACGAGGATTCTCAGATCACGCCGCTGCTGGGCGCTTCGAACGATGCACGAACGCTGCGGGAGGTCTTGATCCGGCGGGCCGGATTCCCATCCGAACAGATTATTCTGCTGGCTTCTGACCAGCCTGCCGAGCGACGTCCGACGCGGGGCAACATCCTGCGCCGCCTGTCGAACCTAAAGGCTGCTATGCCGAAAGACGGGCTGCTGCTGGTGTCTTTTGCCGGGCATGGCATCCAGCGCGGGACGCAGGCCTATTTGCTGTGCGCCGACTCGCAGTTGAGCGGGGACATGGCGCTGCTCGAAGACACGGCGATCAACGTCACGGCGATGCGGGACCGCATCCGCGAGTCTGCCATCCAGCAGGTCCTGCTCATACTCGATGCCTGCCGAAATGAGCCCGGCGGGCGCGCCGAAGCGGACAACCCTCTGACAGCGGCTTTCACGCGTGGACTGAACTTCCATTCGCGCAACCGCGAGATTTCCGCTTTTGTCATCCTGTATGCCTCAGACATCGGCCACCGGGCTTACGAGTACATAGAAAAGAAGCAGGGATATTTTTCCTGGTTTCTGGTTGAGGGGCTTAAGGGCGCTGCGGCCAACGAGAAGGGCGAGGTGACGCTGGCAGGATTGGTTCGCTACCTGCAAGAGCAGGTGCCCCGGCGCGTTCTGCTCGACCTGGGACCCGGAAGGGAACAGAAGCCGTGGGCGGTCGTGGACGGCTACAAATATGATGAGCTGGTTCTTTCCGCAGGGGCGCCCATTCCTGGCGCCCAGACAGGCGCCGGACTGACGGCTGAAACCGCCCTATGGCGGCAGATCGAGCAAAGCAACAAGTCTTCAGACTATCAAGCTTACCTTGAGACCTATCCCGGCGGACGCTATGTCTCCCAGGCGAGGCAGCGTTATGAAGAACTGGTCCGACGGGCGACTCCTCAACCCCAGCCGAACGTCGCCAAGCCACTTACCACGACAGCTAGGCTTTCCCTGCGAAGCGTCAGCTTTCAGACGGCCATGTCGGAAGCCGCTGAAAAACCGGTTGCCAGGCGAACCGAACGCGCCAGCCAGTTTGTGGAAAACTGTGCCGGCATTCCTCTTGAGATGATTTCCATTGGCGGAGGCACCTTCCCAATGGGACTCACTCGGACCGAGGTGGCACTGTACCAGCAGCAAGTGCAGTCTGGCGGTGAAGCTAAGCGGAGAAATCCGGTGGCAGCCATTCAAGGGCTGTTTCGAATGATGATGCCGCAGCATCTGGTGAGTGTGCCTTCGTTTTTTCTCGCCAAGTTCGAGGTGACGCAGGCGCAATGGCGGGCGGTGGCACGGCTGCCGCGGTTGGCGCGGAACCTGGAGGCCAGCCCGGCTTCGGTGCGCGGCGACAGCCTGCCCGTAGACCAGGTTTCCTGGGAGGAAGCAGTCGAGTTCTGTGCGCGTTTGTCGCGTCAGACGGGGCGCGAATACCGCCTTCCATCCGAGGCCGAATGGGAGTACGCCTGCCGCGCTGGAACCACCACGCCCTATCACTTCGGAGAATCCATCTCGCCGGACCTCGTGAATTACAACAGCAGCGATTCTGACTCGGGCAAGCTTGACGGAATGCAGCCCAGCGCCCCGGCGCCGGTTGGAAGTCGGGGTTTAGCCAACGGCTTCGGGCTTTACGACATGCATGGCAACGTGCAGGAATGGTGCCTCGATCTCTGGCACAACAACTATCAAAGAGCCCCTGTGGATGGCAGTGTGTGGGAAGAGGGTGGCGACCGCCGTTATCGTGTTGTGCGCGGCGGCTCCTGGCTGGTTGGCAGCCCGCTCTGCCGTTCGTCCGAACGGGATAGAAGTGCGCCAACGGCGCGCGATCGGGGAACGGGATTCCGGATCGTGATGACGTCACCCAAGCGTTAGAATCGCGAGCGCTGAAGGCAACGAATGAGAGGCAAAGGCATGCGGAACCGGGCACGCGGATTTGGAAGATGGGCGCCACTCAGCTGTCTGGCAGCAGTGACCGCTTTGAGCCAGACGCTGCAAACTTCGGCATCGACAGACGTGGTGCTGGTCCTCAATCAGTCGGAATCGATGGCAGTCTCCGACCGAAATCGTTTGCTGCTGGAGGCTCTCAGCCAGTTTGTGCGGGAGCTTTCTTCCGAGGATTCCGCGGGCTTGGTCCTCTATGGCACCCAGGCTTGGGCGGTGCACCCACTGGGCCCCCTGGCTGGCGGACAGCGCGCCGAGTTGATTGCCTTGATTCGCCAGGTGCGTTATGCGGACGCGCAAGGCAACCTCGCCTCCGGAATTGAGCGAGGATTCCTTGAGCTGAAGGCGCGCGGGCGCGCGGCGGTTCCGCAGGTCCTGGTGCTTATCACAGACGCTGGCTTGCGCAGTGGGGATCTGGCGCGGGATGAGGAACTGAAGCGCTGGCTGCATGAGCAGTTGCTGCCGGAAGCCCGGCGGCGCGAGGTTCAGGTTCTGGGGTTGATGCTCGGGGGAAAGGGCGATTTTAGGCTGGTTCAGGACCTCGCCGCACAGACCGGCGGCCGGAGCTTCAGTGTGCCCCAGCCGGCTGAACTGCGAGCGGCATTCCAGCAGATCGCCGCGGCACTGCCTAGAAAACCGGCGACGCCGGCGGTGACGGGCAGTCCAGCTCCCGCATCCGCGCCAAGCCAGCTGCCAGCTGCCACCGTGGCAGGCGCCAGGCGCCGAGTCTGGCTTTGGGCGGGCGGTTGCCTGGCCGCAGCCAGCCTCGTCTTTGCGGCGTTCGCGCTGGCGCGCCGCCGCACCCGTCCGGCCCGGCCCTTTTCAGCAGCGCCCCCGCCGGTGGCCGAGCTGGTTGATCTTAGAAATGGCAAGACGTTTTCGCTCGACAAATCGCTGGTTCGAATCGGACGCAAGCCGGACAACGATCTGGTGATTGCCGAGGGAACCGTCTCCGGTCATCATGCCGAGATCGAGCGCCGTGAGGGCCAGTTCTTCCTCCGGGATCTCAATAGCGCCAATGCCACCAAGGTGAATGACCAGAAGGTGCAAGGAGAAGTTCGCCTTGAGAACGGAGACATTTTGCGTTTTGATGTTTTTGGGTTCACATTCACCGAGGAAGACAACCCTGAACGCACGGTGCTCCGGCAGCACGGCCAGCGACCGGGCAGAACCGTGGCCCGCTAAGAGCCTGAGCAAAAATGGCTTGGAATTTTGGACTCGTCCTCGTCGTCGTTCTCGTCCTCGGCTTTGCATGGCCGGCAAGGCGCTGTCCCGTTCCCTGTTGTGTGGCGAAACCGTTTGAAATCAGTGCTCGGTCGCCACGGGGAACGCCACGGCGGGCGTTCCCTACAGTGTTGCGGGAATTGGCCAAGCGAAGCTGCTCAGGCCAAGTACGAGAACGAGGACGAGTCCAAAGCCCAAGTTGTTTTTGGGCAGGCACTAAGTACACCGTTTCAGAAATACACTAACGTATTTGTTATGGCAGCGGGATCCCCGGAGATATCTGAGGTTTGAAGTCAAGGGGTGAATTCACAAAAAATT
>JAKEER010000556.1 GCA_022616615.1 Acidobacteriota bacterium | reverse complement strand
GCGGAACTAAGGTCTGCCCAAGAGCCGCGTTCACGCATCGGGATCAAAGGTGGATTTGGCGGCGCCTTTACCGTGACGTTGGGGCTGAGCGATGAGTTTGGTTCCGACAGAGTGATTGATACGCCGATCTCGGAAGCTGGGTTCACTGGAATTGCAGTCGGGGCGGCTCTCGGCGGACTGCAGCCCGTTGCGGACGTGCAGTACGCAGATTTCCTCTTCCTGGCCATGGACCAACTGGCCAACCACGCCGCCAAGATGCGTTACATGTCCGGCGGCAAACTGAGAGTTCCTATGGTGATGCGGGCACCCGTAGGTGCAACAACCCGAGGATCGCAGCACGCCCAGTCGCTTGAGTCCTACTTCATGCACGTTCCGGGCCTGAAGATCGCGTGCCCGTCGAATCCCTACGATGCCAAGGGACTTCTGAAGACCGCCATTCGCATGGATGACCCCGTCTTGTTTTTTGAGCACAAGCTGCTTTACGGAAGCAAAGGCTCAAGAAAGGAATCGGGCGGGCTCGAAGTGTTTGGTGCCGTGCCGGAGGAAGAATATCTGTTGCCTTTCGGCCAAGCTAAAGTTGTGCGCCCAGGTCGGGACATCACGATCGTGGCAAATCTGTTGATGGTTCACAAGGCCATGCTGGCAGGGAAGAGCCTGAGCGAACAGGGAATCGAGGCGGAAATCATTGATGTGCGGACGCTGGCTCCGTTTGACTGGCAGACTGTGTTTGACTCGGTGAGTCGAACGGGCAGACTCGTCATCGTGCACGAAGACACATTGACTGGAGGCTGGGGCGCCGAGGTGGCTGCGCGGGTTGCTGACTCGTGCATCGGTTACCTGCAAGGTCCGATTCGCCGCGTCACCGCGCCGGATACGCCCGTTCCGTTTGCTCCGGTCATGGAGAATTTCTACGTGCCTTCGGTTGGGAGGATCGTCGCGGCGGTGAAGGAAGTGTGTCAGTAGCTGGCGCATCAACCTGAAAATCACCCTTAGGAACGGGCGCTGTGAACAAATGACCGGAGCCTGCGGTTGCGAGAAATTCCCCGTTAGAAAACGGGGCGGCGCCGAAGGCGCGGTGTTGTCTTGCAAGAATAACAGTGCGTGGTTGTAAACGTTGAAGTGCCTCGAATGAGTCCGTAACAAAAGGCTGGCATCACCTCCGTGCTGGCTGCGCCAGCACGGTGCGAATTGGACGTTTTTCTGGCTCCCCTCCTAAGATCAGGAGGGGATGTGCCGCGCAGCGACGGCGGTCGCGCAGCGGCACGGAGGTGGTCTGAGGGATGCACCGAGAACCGTCATTCAAGCGTTTCGTATCGAGGAAGGGCCTTTGCGGGCACGAAACGTTCGATTGGAGGTTTCCGCAAAGACCGGTCGCACCACCCCCGGCGCTGGCTGTGCCATCGCCTGCCCCTCCTCAGCCGAGGAGGGGCGCCATTGAAACGATTAGAGACGATGACAAATCGGCTACACAACGTACCGCAGCTCAAGGAGCGGCAGGTCGCAGGGCCGGCTTTGAGTTTCATGACAGCTCCCGGAAAAGCGATTCAGCTTGGATAGCTAAAAACAAAGCCATTTTCGGAGCAGTCGCCAGTTTCCTACCCGCGATCGGAGCAGATTGCAAAAGCACCGTGGATTTCTTTTTTCTTGACATCCCAATAGGTCTGAACAAAACTCACTTGAATAGCAGAACTATTAAATATTGTTTATCGCCCTTCAGCCATTAGTCACCCTGGCTCCTCGGGTTACTGCTACTGGCTCCTCGGTTACTGCTATTAGTCAGTAATGGACTACTTTGTCTCTCGCATTGACCCTTTTGATGAAAGAGATTTTGAAAAAGCTCTTTGCGACTCTGCTGCTAAGTCTCTCCGCTCTGTTCATGCTCATGGCAGACGCCGCAGCACAGATCAAAATCTAGGCGTCCCAATGTCATCTTGATCTTGGCCGATGATCTAGGGTGTGGCGACCTAGGCTTCTATGGCAATCCCAAGATCAAGACGCCTCACTTGGATAAGCTCGCCAGCGAGAGTACGAGATTCGAATACTTCTATGTTTCACCCGTGTGTTCTCCGACGCGTGCAAGCCTCATGACTGGGCGTTATAACTTTCGCTCCGGGGTCTTTGCTACTGCTTTTGGTGGCCAGTTGATGTATCCCGACGAACTGACCATTGCTGAAATGTTTGCTGCTGCCGGTTACCGAACCGGAATTTTCGGCAAATGGCATCTGGGCGACAGCTATCCCATGAGGTCGATGGATCAGGGCTTTGTAGAATCGCTCGTGATCCGTGACGGCGCTACCGACCAGCTGGCCTGCCCGGCAGCCGACAGCAATTTCAACCCTTTGCTATTGCACAACGGTAGGCCGGTCAAACGCAGAGGGTACAGTAATGACATTTTCACTGATGCAGCGATGCGGTTCATCAGCGAAAACCGCGAGCAATCCTTTTTTGTGTATCTTCCACTCAATACTCCTCACACGCCACTTGAAGTGCCCCACCGCTACTACCAACTCTACAAGCAAATGAAGCTAGATCACACCGAGTTTCCCGTTAAGGGGCATCCCTTGGAAGGGAAAGCTGATCAGGAGATGATCTCCAGAATATACGGAATGGTGAGTAATTTAGATGACAACGTGGGAAGGCTACTTACGAGACTTGATGATCTCAAGCTGGCAGAAAACAGCATTGTGATTTTCTTGAGTGATAATGGTCCAAATCAAGCGCGCTACGACAACACGAAACGAGCTTATGTTGATGCTACGAACAAACGGCCAATCAGTGCTCGATATAACTGCGGAATGCGGGATCTGAAAGGCAGCGTTTATGAAGGTGGAATCAGAGTTCCGTTCTTTATGCGATGGCCGGGTAGAGTCAGTGCCGGCAGCAGGATTGATCGTATCGCCAGCCACGTTTATGAACGAAGGAACGCTTGATGATTGTCTTTACTTGGCTCGACTGGTTCTGGCTCGCAGCATTCCTGCTGGTTATGATTCTGACGGGAATTCTCTTCTACCGGCTCGGCAAGAGATCTCAAGCCGACTTCTTTCTTGCTGGAAGAGGATTGCCCTGGTGGTTGCCTGCCACTTCGGTTTACGCGACACACACGGCCACAGACACGCCAATTTGGGTTTCTGGTGTCATCTATAAGTACGGCATGGCCGGAATCTGGTACACGTTTTTTGCTGCGTGGTGCGCCATCAGCGCCTTTGCCTCGACCCGAATCTTCCGACGCTCTTTGGCTTACAGTCAAGCGGAATGGCAGACGCTGCGCTTCAGCGGCCTGGGAAGCGAGCTGTTACGGGGTTGGATGGCGGGCTGGCAGGTCTTCATGAATATGTTCATCCTGGGTTGGGTGGGCATCGCCATGGGCAAGGTCTGTAAATATATCTTTGGCTGGGAAGTTTGGGTGGGCCTGGTGGCATTCTCGGCTGTGTGTGCGCTGTACGTGTTAGCGGCTGGATACTGGGGAGTGGTGATCGCTGACTTCCAACAAGGCATCATCGCCTTTATTGGGATTCTCGTGGCTTCAGTGTGGGGCATCCATGCTGCGGGAGGACCCTCTGGCATCGTGCAACGGTTGACGGAGATGAATCAATTGCACCGTCTCAATCCATTTGCCTTTACCGGTTTCTTCGACGGTGATTTTCCTGCGGCTTGGTTTCTCACAATGATGGTAATCGCATTGTTGGGTGGCTTTGGCATGGGGACCAGCATCGACTGGTACGTGGAAGCGCAACGTATCCAGTCGGCCAAGAGTGTGCGCGATGCTTCCTATAGCATCTGGGCCGGGACGGCGCTGGTGTTAACCCGAAATTCGCTCTGGGCGGCTTCAATTCTGGCGTTCTTCGTCTTGTATCCCAACATCGCCGAAACCAAGGACTACGAAATGGCCTGGTTTCGCATTGGCTTTGAAATGCTGCCACCGGGGATGGTAGGGTTCTTCTTTGCTGCCATCGTAGCTATTCATCTTTCGACAATTGCCTCCATCTTGAATCTGGGAGCGCTCTACGCAACTCACGATCTCTATCAGCACTACATCAATCCTCATGCAAGCGAGCGCCGACTCGTGTGGGTGGGACGCATATCCACGCTTATTGTTCTCCTTGGGTCTTTCCTCTATGGCTCGATGATGGAGGAAATCACGCAGTGGATTATTTTCGCGCTCTGGATTATGGCTGCAGGGGTATGGCTTCCCAACGTTCTTCAAGTCATTTGGTGGCGCTTCAACAGTTGGGGCTATCTTTCGGCCTGGATCAGCAACCTGGGAATGAGCTGGCTGGTGGTTTGGATTCTACCCAAATACGGCATCCTCCCCCAGTTGGCCGATTATGAGCAGTTCTGGCTTCTCATGGGACTTGGGTTGATTGTTTATGTTCCAGTGACCTTCTTGACTCCTGCTGAGGACATGGATCACTTGGTGCGATATTACGTTCAGTCACGCCCGATGGGATTTTGGGGGCCGGTTCGCAAGGAAGCCGAGCGTCGTGGCCTCATCAAAAAAATTACGGTCGAAGTAGAACGCGCGGTTAAGTCTTGACCAAGTTCTTTGCCTGACGGCCAAAGTTATCGAACATTGCCTTGGGAAGGAGTTACATGCCGTACTTCCGTAAGAAATGGACACCTCACGAAGCTGATGAATGGACCAAAGAAGACTATTGGGCAATGTTCTTTTCCGCATGGTCCTATGTGCTGTTGATGCTCGGCTTGGCTTTCTGCTTTTTGTACCCTTGGTTAGGAATTGGGATAACGGGGCTTGGTTGCGTGTGTGTTTGGCTGATGTTCACGATTATCGATCCCAAGCTCAGAACGATTTCAGAGGACTATGAATCGAAGCAGAAAGAGTACTTGCTGGAACTGGACCGAAATATGAAATGGGGACATTGAAATGGACAAAGGCTGGGCTGTCGTTCCAGGAATGTCGGTTGCCTATCTCGCGTCGTTCCTGGGCATGGGGTTTGCCTGGTTGGCCTACCGAAGACGCAAAAAGGAGGCCGAAGAACATCGTGAAGAACTCTGATTTCAGTTTTTTTTGGAGCGTGGTCTTTCCCGCTCTTATTCTGGTCTTCTCAGTTTGGGTCACGGTTTGGCTCTATCGGCTGTTTTCTAGAAAGCCCGAGGGACATTGAATTTGTTCGTCCACACCCAGAGCTAATCGAGGCTATCTGGACGGCCATGACTAGCGTTATATCCACTGCGTAGGTGACCAATGCGGATTTTTCGCCTAGGTGGAGCTCAAACGCTTTACGTTCGTGATGCCGAAATGGCGCCGAGGACTTGACCGGGCTTTTTCGAGCGGCCAAGCAGCGTTCGCTCAAAACGGTGCTGGATGTGGTGACTCCAATCAGGGTGGGGTTATCATGAGCAATTGGAAGTAATGCCGACTCATGCGCATGTGTTTCTCCCCGATGACGACTAGCAAGACTGTTCGACCAAGCGCTGACATTTTTGGCGCACATTCGTTGGCTATTGAGAGGATTGACACCTGACGCGGCGCTGGATTCTCTTTCAGCGTTTTCGGTCAAGAGAGGAGGTCCCGCAATGTTTCGACTGGATGCAGACAAGCCTGTTCACTTCTGTGATGGCTACACACGGCGCGATTTTCTCCATGCCGGTAGCCTTGGGATGTTGGGATTCGGACTCAGCCAATTCCTGTCTCTAAAGGCAGAAGGCGCTGTCACTGAGGACAAGGATCTCAACGTGATTCAGTTGTTCCTGGTAGGCGGCCCCAGTCAACTGGATACCTGGGATATGAAGCCGGACGCGCCTTCCGAAATCCGCGGGCCATATAGGCCAATCAAGACTAACGTCTCTGGAATCGAGATCAGTGAAATTTTCCCTCGGATGGCTCAGCAGGCTGACAAGTATGCTCTCGTCCGCAGCCTTTACCACACGGCCGCGGCGGTTCACGACATCGGCCATCAAATCATGCAAACCGGCCGGCTATTCCAGGGAGGTATCGTGTCACCTCACTTCGGCTGTGTCATGAGCTACAAGAAAGGCAGCCGGGGTGCCGTTCCGGCTCATGTGCTGCTTCCCAAGCCCATCGGCAATACCGGCGGTGGCTTACCTCATGGCCAAGATGCGGGATTCCTCGGAAAGACATTCGACCCATTCGTTCTAAACGCCGATCCTTCTGCCCCGAACTTCCGAGTGCCGGACATGCTGCCACCCGACGTCCTGGCTTCGTTTCGAACGGACAGAAGACGCAATTGGCGCAAAGTTGTTGAGAAATCGATCAAGGACTTGGAGTCTGTTCCGGATGCCCGGTTGTACGACTCAACCTTTCATCAGGCTTACGGGTTGATGACTTCTGCTAAGGCCCGTGAAGCGTTTGAGCTGGAAAAGGAATCTGACAAGGTTCGCGATTCCTACGGACGCAATCGTTTTGGTCAAGGTTGTCTGCTCGCGCGGCGCCTGCTTGAAGCAGGCGTTCGCTATGTAACCGTCAACATGTTTGAAACTGTCTTCGATGAGATTACCTGGGACATCCATGGGTCGCGACCATTTAGTCCTATTAGTTGCTACCGTGATTTGATTGGACCGATGTTTGATCATGCCTTTAGCTCGCTGCTTGAGGACTTGGACCAGCGCGGGATGTTGAAAAACACACTGGTGATGGCCACGGGTGAATTCGGACGCACGCCGAAAGTTAACCCAGCCGGCGGACGGGACCACTGGCCCGGCTGTTGGACGGGAATCTTCGCCGGAGGAGGAGTCCGCGGTGGACAGGTGGTGGGGGCTTCAGATCCGATTGGCGCAGTCCCCAAGGATCGCCCGGTCAGTCCAGCCGAAGTAGCGGCGACGGTCTATCACTTGATGGGATTGGATCTGGAGATGTTTTTGCCAGCTCAACTGGGACGAATCGTTCCTCTGGTGGACGGTAATGCCCGGCCAATTCAGGAATTGCTGGCATGATGTAGCGTTGTCTGGTGCTGCCGGGGTTGATGATGCCGTCAATCTCCGGCCTTACCAAGGCATGACAATAGCAGCGTTTGAGGGGTGCGTGCTGCGACAAGCAGTCAGATTCCAGAAGCATTTTCAAGGAGTAACAGTGCAAACAAGAGTCAGTCGCACATCAGCGTGCCTACGTTTTTCTCTGCGTCTTTTGACCTTAGGTAGCGCCGCGATTCTTCTTTTCTCGTTTGTGTCGGTGACTAACGCGAGTGGCCAAACCCCCTCATCCGGTTCCAGGGTTGCCAGCCCATACCAGACTCTCCGAAGCATCACTATCTATCCCTCTGAGATCATCCTGGGCAGTCAGCGCGCCCGGCAGCGGTTGGTCATTCAAGGAACCTACGCGAATGGCTATTCTGAAGATCTCACTTCGAAGGCCCAGATCATTTCTGATAATCCAGCTTTTGTCAGGATCGAAGCCAACATGGCAGTGCCGGTGGCGAGCGGGAGTGCAAGGATCAGGGCGACTGTGGGCGGACTGACGACGGAAACGAAAGTCATTGCCAAGGCCGTCGAAAAGCCTGGCGAGTGGAGTTTCCGAAATCATGTCATCCCGGTATTGACAAAAGCAGGCTGCAACATGGGTGCCTGTCATGGGGCCGCAGCCGGAAAGAATGGGTTCAAACTAACGTTGAGGGGTTACGATCCCGAGGCAGATTATCTCGTGCTGACACGCGAAGCCATTGGGAGGCGTATTTCCCGTCAGGAGCCCGGACGCAGTCTGGTTCTGCTGAAGCCGACCCTATTTGTGCCACATGCGGGCGGCAGACGATTCGGCATCGACTCACTTGAGTACCAAGTGATCTCTCAGTGGATAGCCGAAGGCACCCGGCCTCCCAGCGCAGCGGATCGGCACATCGATCATATTCGGATTGAACCGGCGCTCGCCAAGTTGCGGCCGGGAACCCGGCAGCAGATGGTGGTCACCGCAATCTTCGCTGATGGCTACACCGAAGATGTGACCCAGTGGGTGCGTTTCGAGTCCACAAACGCGGGGACCGGTTTAGTGGATGATAGCGGTTTGGTGGAGTTGAAAGGAAGTGGTGAAGCTTCCATCACAGCCATGTATCTCAGCAAGGTCGCCGTGGCGACGTTGATTGTTCCTTTTCCGCAGCAGATACCGCCAGATATTTTCAGCCAGGCCCCGCGGAACAACATCGTGGACAGACTCGTGTTAAGTAAGCTAGAGACCCTGAATATCGGGCCTTCCGGGATGTCTACGGAGAGTGAATTCATCCGCCGGGCCTATCTGGACACAACCGGCACTTTGCCTTCAGTCCGCGAGGTGAAAGAGTTTCTGGCAAGCTCGCAAACGGATAAGCGGCAACAACTGATTGAACGCTTGCTCAGCTCCGAAGCCTATGTGGATTACTGGGCTTATAAATGGTCCGACTTGCTTTTGCTCTCAGACAATAGAGCGACTGCCGGTAACAAAAAACTTAATCCGCTGGCGGTACGCTCTTTCTATAACTGGATTCGCGGCTCGGTTGAGAAAAACAAGCCGTGGGACAAGATGGCGCGGGAACTACTCACGTCCAGTGGCAGTAGCCGCGAAAACGGAGCATTGAATTTTTATCAGATCCACAAGGATCCCGTTCGGCTTACCGAGAACACGACGGTCGCATTCATGGGGCTGCGCTTAACCTGTGCTCGCTGCCACAACCATCCCCTCGAAAAATGGACCCAGGTGGACTACTACAAAATGGCGAATCTGTTTGCCCGAGTGCGCCAGAAGGCTGGCGATGCCCCCGGCGAGATCATTGTTGTGAACGCCGTCAGCGGCAATATCGACCACCCGCGCCTCAACAAGCCGTTGCCCCCGGCCCCTCTGGACGGCAAAGAAATTCCACTAGAGTCATTGCAGGAGCGGCGCCAAGTGTTGGCTCAGTGGCTGACGTCGCCTGAAAACCAATCCTTTTCACGCACCATCGTCAATCGTGTATGGGCGAACTTCATGGGACGGGGGCTTGCCGATCCGGTAGACGACATCCGCTCGACCAACCCACCATCGAACGAACCTTTGATGAATGCTTTGGTCGAAGACTTTGTGAAACAGGGATATGACATCAAGCATCTTTGCCGTGTCATCCTCAACTCGGCTACTTACCAGCGATCTTGGCGAACGAACCCGGCGAATGCGAACGACGACCGCTACTTCTCGCACTACCTTGCCAAACGCTTGCCCGCTGAGGTCATCCTGGACGCGGTCTCTCAAGTCACTGGCGTGCCAACGCCGTTTTCGGGGTTCCCGCCAGGAACACGGGCCCTGCAGTTACCGGATACCTCGGTGGATTCCTACTTTCTCGATGCCTTTGGCCGTCCCCAGCGCGCAGCCACCTGCGATTGCGAACGTGATCCACAACCCAATCTGAGGCAGGCGCTTCACGTCATTAATGGCGAGACACTGAACCAGAAACTCTCTTCCGAAGGCGGATGGATCGACCTGGCGTTCAAACAGGATCTTCCTCATCGTGAGTTCGTCGAGACACTTTATCTGGCAGCTTACAGCCGCTATCCCACAGAGACCGAACTCGGCGACGCGGTCCAACTGCTGGAAAGCTCCTGCCAGGGAAACGATCCCAAAACCCGGCGGTCCGCACTCGAAGATTTTGCCTGGGCAGTGTTGACGGGGAAAGAGTTTGTGTTTAATCACTAGACGAAGGCGGAGTACACTCGTGTTTCATCCCAGCGGAAAGCGCCTGGTCTGCAGCGGGTTTGACCGGACACTGCGGGTGTGGGACCTGACCGGCAAAGAGCCCGTAGAAGTACAATCGGCCATCGCTCATGAGGATACCGTGTTGCGCCTGGCTTTTTCGCCAGATGGCAGCCGGCTGGTCACAGCCAGTTGGGATAAGGCGATCAAAGTTTGGGATGCCGCTCGTCTGGAACTGTTGCAGGTTCTTCCACGCCAACCGGACTGGGTCTTGTCACTCGGTTTCTCTCCGGACGGAGCGCGTTTGGCCGCAGGAAGATTCGATGGATCAACCTCGCTTTACGAAACGAGCAAGTTTTCAGTGGCACGGGACTTGGTCTCTCCCCCGTTCCGGGAGCAAGCTTCCCTGAGCCAGCAAACACGAATCGTGGAGTAGCTTATGCGCATAAAAGCCATTGCTTGTTTATTGCCGTTAGTTCTTTGGGTTGCGGGCCTCGCGACACTGTGTGCCCAAACGACGCCACCGACGGTCAGCTTCACGTCTCCCGCCGGCATGCAACGGGGCACCACCGGCATCTTTCTTGTGGAAGGAACAGGCTTGGAGAGCGCGAGCGCATTGGTGTTTTCAGAGCCGGGACTCTCGGCGAGAATCCTGGAAGTTGATAAAGTGCCGAAGTCGCGGTTGGCGCTGGAAACCAAGGTCGCTGTGGTTGCCCGGCCGTATTTTCAAGATCCTGTCAAGATGCAGGCCCGCGTGGAGATCAAAGCGGAAGAGTGGATGGCCGCCGGCACGCATCTCTTCCGTGTGATCACTCCGCGCGGCAGTTCAACTCCGGGGCGGTTAGTGGTCTCCGCATGTCCCGAAAAGGAAGAGCAGGAACCCAACGACGAGTTCCCGAAAGCGCAAACTCTCAGTTTGCCTGTTACTGTGAATGGAGTTGTTCTGAAAGCTGGAGACGGCGATCTTTACCGTTTCCAGGCGGCGGCTGGGGAGGAAGTGGTTTTCCAAGTGAACACGACTGGCTCGACTCTGGATCCTTTGCTGGATATTTTCGATTTCAGCGGAAAAACGGTGGCTACCAATCGGGAAGAGCGCAATCGTTCGGCGATCGGTTACCGGGCGGATCGTGATGGCTGGTACACGGTGCGGATCTCAGATTACCTCGAAGGCGGAAGCTTGCGTCATTTCTACCGGCTGACGATCGGCGAAATGCCTTTCGTAAAGGGCCGCTATCCGCTCGGCCTGAAAGCCGGCACAAAGAGTCCTTTCCAGGTTTGGGGATTCAATCTCGGCCAAACGGCAGCGGTAACTCCTGAGCCCTTTGGCTTGGCAGCCGGCAAAGTGATGGATGTGGGCGCTCTTGCCGTCCAGACTAGCGAAGGCGAAGCGGTCAATGCTTTGCCGGTTGCGATTGGGAGATATGACGAGATCGAAGAGAGCGGCAAGAATCATTCTCTGGAAAGTTCGCAGCAAGTTAAGTTTTCTATCACGGTGAACGGACGAGTTCGTCTGGACTCGTCGGGTCATTCCCAGCCGGATTACTATCGCTTCACAGCCAGAAAAGGGCAACGCTTCGTTCTAGAAACGGCTGCCAGCCGGCTGGGCTCTCCGCTGGACTCCGTTATTGAAGTCCTTGATTCCCAGCAACACCTGGTTCCGCGCTTGACGGCCCGGCCGGTTTGGAAAACACAGATCACCTTGTTTGACCGGGATTCAAAATCGCCAGGTTTGCGTTTAGCTCAGACTAATGTGCTTGAGCTGGATGATTTCATGGTTTCAGGGAACGATCTAATGAAGGTGGTGAAGCTCACCAACGGGCCCGACGAAGACATCATTTTTGAAAACTTCGGAGGCCAGCGTCTTGGGATGGAAGATACCACTCCCGAAGCTCATGCGCTGGATGACTTCATTTACAAAGTAGAGTTGCACCCTCCAGGCACTCAGTTTCCACCGAATGGTATGCCGGTCTTTCAATTTTACTTTCGGAACGACGACGGTGGACCAGGCTACGGCAAGGATTCGCGTGTGATGTTCACTGCGCCTGCCGACGGTGCCTACTACGTTCGAGTGGCAGATATCCAGAATCGAGGCGGCGACGACTTTGCCTATCGTTTTACAGTCCGCGAACCGGTGCCCGACTTCTTGCTTTCGGCTTCGCCCATCAACCCGAATATTCCAGAAGGTTCAAAAATACCGGTTGAGGTGACTGTGTTGCGGCAGGAAGGTTTTGAGGGTCCCGTTGAGGTTGAGTTCGATGGCCTACCTGAAGTACTGTCTGCCACCACAGCGGTGATTCCTGCCAAGGAAAAGTCGGTTACCTTGCTGCTGTCGCTCAAGCCAGGATCCAGATTGCCAGGTGAGTGGGTCCGCTATCGCATCATTGGAAAAGCCCGCCTAGGAAATGAAACTGCCCTAAGAGTAGCCAATGGCGGCGACCTCTTGAAAGTGATAGCGGTCATGCCCAAGCCAGACATCAAGGTTTCGGTAAGGCAAGATCAAATTCCGATTTCGCCAAAAGGGGAAGCTCAGGTGACGCTGGCTGTCGAGCGCTTCAATGGATTCAAAGGGCGGGTGCTTTTCCGTTTGCAAGATCTTCCCTACGGGGTTCGTCCAATCGATGTGGGCCTGAACGGCGTGATGATCGCCGAAAACGAATCGGAGCGAACGTTCACTCTGGAGTGCCGGCCTTTCGTACAGCCAGAGACGCGAACGATTTACGCCGTTGGCATCGTGGAAGCTCTCGTACCCACCGAGCATCCATCAGAGCCTGTGAAATTGGTAGTTTTCGAAAAGGAGTCTGAACGCGCCAGGAAGTGAAGTTTGGGCAGTCGGACAGGATCTTGCTGCGGCTGACTCTTGCCGCCTTTAGCCCACTTGTTGGGTGGCCGCAGGCTGCATTGACGTCATCGCTGCCCAGCGATTGCCGTCTCTTAATTTCGCGCCTTTCACTTCTAGTAGCGCCCGTGCTACGCCCATTCCTAATGAGGTTGCAACGCACTCGCGACAACCTGGAAGCGTCTCTCGCAAGCGAGCCCATCTCGGAGCTATCCCCAGGGCACCCACAAAAACAGCGATGGCAGTAGTCAAAGCCCACCAGAGATAAAGAGTGAACCGGTAAGAATAGGCGACTCCTGCATAGGCCACAAACACAGCCGCACTGTATCCGGCATGTGATGAGAAATCCCTATTAACCACCACGGTATTTTGCCACCGGCAACATAGAAATCCTGCGTGCCCGCAACCTTTCGGTACGACCATGAGCCGAGGGGGGCGCCATCAGCAAGCAGTAGAGCGCGATAACAACCCAATCGGCTGTCGCCATGTCCTTCCAGTGGCAGCCAGGCGTCACTTCGCGGCAGAATCGCGCATCTTCGAAAACTCGATCTCGCGCGCAGCCGCCTCAACTCCCAAGCGGCCAGGCACTTTGTCCGATGCGTGCAACAGTTGCCGCATGGCGTCCACGAGTACCTTTTCAGCGGCCGGTGCGACGAGCGAAGCATCGGGACCGGTCTCGTAGCCTCCTTGGCTGTAAGCGATGGCCGTTCCGATGTACCACGGGGCATACTCTCCATAGGCTGCCATCGCCACGAACAAGTCTGGCCGCATTTGCTGCGCTGCGAGTTGGTACTCCACAAACAGCTCTCCGGGCATGTGTAACACCCGGCTGGAACCCAGCGTGAGGCAAGCGATATCGATTTTCTCTCCGGCCTGGCAACGTCGGAGCCAAGCCAGGCTGCAAGCGGCCGCGACACGTTTCTGAACGGGCAAGGCCACGTTCTGGAGATCGGCGAGAATCTTGTCTTTGTCGAGGGAAGGTGAAATTGGCAAGGCAACAGCAACCGATTTCCACTTTACATCTGCAGCCGACACAGGGATTTTTTGCGTTCGGCCCCATGCCTCGGCCATGCCTGCAGCCATGCGGTCTGCCAGCACTTGCCGGTTCTCTCGAGCCCCGTCGTTGTACTTGCCAGCACCGATGTTCCCTCCCGCGCCGTTAAAGTGAACATGCGGCACACCGGTTACCTGTTGGCGATAGTCGCGCGCAAGCCCGGGAAAGTCGGTGTTAGCTTTGCCCGTGCGGTAGTAGCTTTGCGGATGAGTGGCGAAGTAGGTCAGGACTGCGATGGCCCGGTTATTGTTCCAGAAACTGATTGACTTCATCGTTCGATCGACGACGCCTTCAGGGTATTCTCGAACCGCGGCGTCTGTCGTCGCCGTCCAGCGCACGTGTCGAACCTTGCCGTCCGAACCAAGAATCCGTCGATTTGAAGCTACTTTCTCGACGGTACCCTCACCCAACCCAATGTGGGTAACTGGCCTCGCGTCCGCAACGGCCTTGCGCACGGCCACCGCGGCGCGCCGAATCACTTCCCGCGCAAACGGCGAATCGAAGACCTCGCGCCGAATGCCGTGCTGCTCGGCGAGTGCGTCGGCCGAGAAGTCGCACTTCGGAGCATCATGTTGGTGCAAGGAATGCACCGCCACGCGCTGATGTGTCGTTCCCGCAGCGCGGGCCAATTCCTCGCGAAATTCGCGATGGCCATCATTCGCGATGCCGATCCAGTCCACGGCACACAACACAAT
>JAKEER010000555.1 GCA_022616615.1 Acidobacteriota bacterium | reverse complement strand
CCGCTGTTTGACGCGGGGTTCGACGAGGATGAGCAACTTCCCCGCGACATCAAGATGGTCTACCGCGAAAAACGCGTCGGAACCAAGACATACGTGATTCAGAAGTGCAACGGAATAAAGATAGGTGACCGCCTCACCGATAATATGACCCATGACGATGGTTATCGATTCCATGATATTTTTCACTTAGGGTTTGCGGCGGTACTGGGCTGGTCGCCGGTGACTCGGGCTCTGTTCAAGTGCAAGCGAAAGAGCAACCGTGCAGTCGACGAAGTAGAAGACGGCGCGCGAGCTATAGTTATTGAAGAAGGTGTTTCTACATGGGTGTTCAACCACGCTTCTCACCACAATTTTTTTGAAGGCCTGACTGCGCTGGACTACGACTTGTTGAAGCGGATCAGGATTCTTGTGAAGGGCTTCGAAGTTGAACGCTGCGCGTTATGGGAGTGGGAGAGGGCAATCTTAGGGGCCTACGAGGTGTTTCGAAAAGTCCGCAGCAACCGCGGTGGTGTAGTGCGTGCGGACTTGCGCCAGCGCGAGATCAATGTGGAATAGAAGGTTGCTTGCGGCCGTTCGGGACGGAAGTCATGACCAATGAATCTGCGGAAAACTGCGCATTGATACCCCATTTTGGTGGATACCAATACTCTATGGGTTCAGATTGTGGTGTGAACTTCTGCTTGATTCTTGTTCGCTGGAACTGGCCGTGCATCTCAGGATGAACCACGCGTGAATACTTGTCGATCTCGCAGAGCAAGTTCTGGCAATCGATTAACTGAAGTGGCCGACCGCGCAAGTCAAGGAATTGGAGCCCTCGCGAAAGGAACTGACTCTCCTGGTTCTCTGCGATTGCGCGGATAACATCTGTTTCGTCGAGCTTGTCGAGATTCAAGAAGCACTTTTGTAGCCCGCTCCTCGCACCTGGGCCTGGAACGACAAACTCGGATTCGGAAAAATTCAGAGCATGACTGTAGTTTAAGTCGATCAGGTATTGGTACGCGAGGAAGTTGCCGAGCATGGGATAGGAGCGAAGGATGTGGAACGCGTCTGACATTTTTCGAGAATCGGTAATCCTCTCGGGCACGTTGTCCTTGAGCATCATGCCAAGGAGGCAAAGGTGCGTTCTGTGCTTGCGTTCCATCCGGAGCTCCTTGGTACCGGAAGGCATGATGTAGGCACCCGAATAGATTGTGCTGCCTGCATTCATGGCGTTTGACAAGACGACATCGATTTCGTCGAGAGGGATGGCAGAAGTAAGATCACCAAAGGAGTTGCATAGGAGACGCCATGTTTGAATCTTGTTGAAGAGTTTGAACAGAATCGTTCGGAAAAACACTTCTCGGGGCGACTGGTCGCCCTGATAGATTACGCGGCGGATAAGAAATTGGCTGACGCGGTCAGAGGCCCGGTAAGCATTCGTGAATTTGAAAGTCGCGAGTGTGTGGTCGGTTGTCCATGGCGCTGGCTCTTTAGAGAGTCGCCGGTAGAAGATAGCTTGACGCTCGGCTGCGAACTTCCAAAATGTCTCGAAAACAGTAGTTGGCTGCCAACGCTGGAAAACGGAAGAGGTCCGAGCTTTGAGGGAGTGAAAGGGACGTCTGTGTTTGGAGGTGGGCTGCGAGGTCAATGTTCGGGTCTGGGGCATTAGCTCAGGGCCTCGGAAGGACGTATTCCGCTATCAAGCGGTATGCGCGCTCTAAATCTGCGTCCATTATATGGATCACGTCGTGAATGCCGCGTTGAGCATCGGCAATCTGCTTGTACAGGCTCCTCAATAGGTCGTATTGCTCATCCGTTTGTTGGGGTCGGACGGCGGAACTACGGTCGACGAGGAATAGGACGGAGGGGCTGAGTTGGCCCCACGTGAGTTTTTCCGTCTGAATTAAACATTCGAGTATGGCAGGATCAACTCGTGCCGCCATCCCGTAGACCCATGTTGACCACCAGAAGCGGTCAAGTAGTATCCAGGTTCCCGATTTGATTGTTGGGAGTATGGTTTGGGCGATTGCGTCGACATGGGCAGCGATGTGGAGTGTTTGGAGGGCTGGGGGGGATAATTGTTTTATGCCGAACTGGTCGGGAGAGTGATGGATATCGTAGACGAGTTTTCCAAGAGTGCCAACCCGGTCGCCCGGGAATGAGTGTGCCTCGGCAGGCACCCCCGCTTCATTCAAGAGGCTTTGGAGGTATTTGACCAAAGTCGATTTGCCGACACCGTCGGGACCCTCGAACACGATCAAGCGTCCATTCATGATATCGAATGGAAATGCTAGCACTGGTGGGGGCAAGTGGGGAAAAGTTGAGACAATTGCGTAGGCAAATTGCCAAGCACTCGGTAGTGACAGGGTGCGAATGGGACTGTTGTTGGGACCAGCTAGGAGCGTCGTGGCGGCGTGTTTTCAGTGGTAAGCGACGCCGAATCTGTGAATTTCCGCTGTGTCCCGAACCAGGAGGTTGAGGATTCAAGAGTTTGAAAGCGTGCGGGCGGCACTGCAAACTGTACGCTGGGGGCACGTTCGACACACGCGATATTGAAGTTGTGTGTGCGCAGAATCTCCGGGTACCCCAGCTTGTCCCCCAAGCACAGCTTGTGATCGGCCTGGACCTTGCATCCACGGCATCTCCGCGAACCGGTTCTTGTCCCCGCATTACCGCTATGATTCCCCCGTGAGAATCGAGTGCAAAGGACCAGCGGCCAAGCTGACACCCCGATTGAAGCGCTTCTTTATGGAAGCGCTGGGCGGCGAGGCGCTCGACATGGTGCAGGACCCTGAAGGGCGCAAGGCGGACTTCAAAATGCCTCCGGGGCTTGCTCGTGATTGAACTCAAGAGTCTCAAAGATGACGCGTTCGAGCGCATGGACAATCTCACGGATGATCTAAGTCAGCGCCCAGACTGGCCTATCTACTACGGTTCGGTGCCGATTGAGTCGGTCCTCAAGCATATGAACGAGCCTGAGGAAGTAAGGCGCCGCCTCGTAGATCGCGTCGGACGCGCTATCAGAAAGCACATGCGTAAGGCAAACAAGCAGCTGGCTGCGCATGAGGACGCCTTCCCACGTAAGAACATGGTCAAGTTGATGGTCCTCGCCAACGAGGATCATGAAATTTACGATCCAGAGATGGTTGCTCACCTCACGCACCATCTGCTGATGCGGCAGGAAAACGGTGCCCCGCTTTATCCCCACGTCGATGCCGTGATCTTCCTGAGCGAGCGCCATGCAACGCTCCTTCATCGCCAGATCGCTTTTCCGATTGTGTGCATCGAAGGCCCGTCTTTCCGGAGCGATGTCTGGAAGAACGAAGTGGTGGACACGCTTCTAACACGCTGGTCAAAATGGAATGGTGTTCCGCTCTACGGTTCCGATATGCGGGCACAGATGTTCACGACGGTCGATCACATCCCCGACCGAATGAAGCGCTACGAGCGCTGGCAACTGGACTACAAGCGTAGGCCATACATGAGCGGATTCACCGAGGAAGAACTGCGCGAGCGCTTTGATGAAATCATGTGCGTATCTTCGCTCGTTATGCTCAAGGACTCGCCGCTCAAGCCTAGCCATGAGGCAACCGCGTGGAGCATGTCCTCCATGTCCCACCTTATGCTGGAGATGGGGTGGCGCGGCATCCCGGTGACGCAGTTCGAGTTCGGACCGGAGCGGCTTGCGGCAGCTGCAAGGCGCCTGCGTTTGCCTGCCAACGTAGTCGCTTGGTTCGAGAGTGATATGGGGCGCGGTCTGACTTCGGGCCGCAGTATGGACTAACCATCTGATTCGCCGACCGCATAAGAGACCACTGGTAGTGGCGATTCGGCAATGTCGGAAAGAATGAGGATGCCCTGCGCCATGTCATATGCCGCCAGCACCGCAGGGAGCCCGTCAGAAAAGCAAATCGGCACAGATTCAGGCTCGTCGACGCCCACCGATTGCAGGTAGTCCAGCAACTGTCCGATGTTCAATGCCTTTCTCTTGCGTAGTCCAATGTCCATGTTAGCCTCCTACTAAGGGGTCGAAAACCGCATTCGCTTAGGGTCGGACCCCTACAAGCCGTACAAAGCCAACGCGCGATCAACACGTCCCATGTTGAACCCCTGTCGGCGCAGAATCTCCAAGTACCCCAGCTTGTCTCCCAAGCACAGTTTGTGATCCGCCTGAAGCTTGCATCCATGGCAGGTCCCACAGAGGCTTTGGAGGTTTTCCCGCAGGTCGGGATTCCCAAGCTCCAATCGCCGGATGAGCCTCGCCGGCACAATGTGATCCACATGACGCCTTACTCCAGCTTGGCTGGGGTCTTTCCCGCAGGATTCGTTCTCGCATTTGCTGCGCACTCCCAAGACTCTGAGCTTTCTCCACTGTCTCCGTGACGGGCTGCGACCGGGCCACTTCCGATCGACTTGGTTCCAACGCACCTGCCTTTCCCGCGTGCTGAAACGGATCTTGCAGGAAAGGCACCGGCGATGACGGTAAGCGCTAAGACCGCGATAAACAGTCCTCAGCACCGCCGTCCGCTTTTCCCCACAATGCGGGCATCGCATGGTTCACCTCTCTGTTTGCTGAATTTTGTGCTGGGTCCTACAGGCGGGATCCTGATGTGCGCTCACGACGCGGACCGTAGGCGCGATGCCTGACCGAGCCAAGGGCCGCTAGCAGAGAATTTGTGACGCACAAGCTTGGGCGTACCAAGAGCCCCGAAGAGCTTGGCGTGAAACTTCGCCGAAAGGCCGGCCGGTCAACCTGAGGCCGACCCGCGAGACTTGTGGCGGCGTTGGTGTCGGAGCGGGCCCGGTTCAATGCACCGGGCCCCGCCCCAGCAATTAGAGTTAGTTTAGAACTGCTTCCGGGCCGTCCCTACAAAATCGGTTGAGTCAACGGAAATCAACCGCACCAAGCCCGAGGATGCAATGTACATCCTCGCTGTGAGAGTGGGGTGGCCGGATGGCGTGATGGCGATCGTATGGAGGCCCGCGACCCGTGGCTCATCTGCTTGGGACTCATCCCGAGTGGAATCCGCTGCACTCCGACCCCCGCTTTGCCACATTCCAGCGCCCAGGTCAGCAGTAATCCAACCCCCCTACCGAAAAATTCCTTCACAAACCGTCTCATTAAGCGCGCAGCCTTCGATTGCGAAGTCTGAGAAGATTCATATCCTAAAACCGTGGCCGGCTTCCGGAATACGCGGCAAGAAAGACTTGTTTGGCTGGCCTGGACTGCCGGGTGTTGAAACCAGTGACGTCGATGGAATCGATGTTGTGCGATTGCTCTTCGACCGGGAATCCTATGCGGATCTCCAGCACGTCAATGGAACTACTGCGAAACTACAGCGCAGGAGATGCAATCAAGTTATGGAAAGAATGGTCGGGGCGAGTGGATT
>JAKEER010000554.1 GCA_022616615.1 Acidobacteriota bacterium | reverse complement strand
ATCTTCTCGAGATTGGACATTTTGATTCTCCTCCTCGGCTGAGGAGGGGCGGGCGGTGGCCCAGGGCCGGCGGTCCCGGCCCCAGCGCCGAGGTGGTGCGATCGGCTCTTGCGGAAACCTCCGATCGAACGTTTCGTGCCGCAAAGGCTGCTCCTCGATACGAAACGCTTGAATTACGGTTCTCGGTGCATCCCTCAGACCACCCCCGTGTGCCGCTGCGCGACCGCTGTCGCTGCGCGGCACATCCCCTCCTGATCTCAGGGGGAGCCAGAAAAACGTCCAATTCGCATAATCTTCAGAGAATCCTGGCTTGCGGAAGGCGGGATGCCCGTCTGGGTGATGGGGAAGGAGGGCGTCTCAAGGTGGCGACTGCTTCTAAGGGAATCAGGCGCTGGCGCTTTTGAGAAGCTGCGCACCCTACATTTGCTAGAATAGATCTCAATGGCAGCTTTGCTGCCGGCGGCGTTCGGAATCCTTTTTCACGAAAGGAATTGTAGTCGATGAATGAATACACGGAGGATCACGCACGATCAGGGATTGACACTGAACTGCCGGCTATCGAGGTCTGGCCGAACCAGTTCCGTGGCTATGAGATTACGATCGAGATGCCCGAGTTCACGTCGATTTGCCCGAAGACCCAGCTGCCCGACTTTGGCAAGGTGACGATCCACTATTTACCTGACAAGGTTTGTCTGGAACTGAAGGCTTTGAAGTACTACATTTTGGGCTATCGCAATTTAGGAATCTTTTACGAAAACGCCATCAACCGTATTCTGCGAGATGTCGTTGCTGCCTGTGACCCGGTTTGGGTTGTTGTGCGGGGTGAATTCACGGTTCGCGGGGGCATGAATAGCACCATTGAGGCACGCTATCCGGTGAAGAGTGAATAGCATGATCAAGAGAGGACCGGCAGCCGCTGCCCAGCAGCAGCGCGCGCTAGAAGCGGCCCGTTCTCACTGTCGAACTCAATTTCTTTGCGGCTCCAGGATACTGTGTCACAGCGTCTTTGTCGCTTGACTTCAGTTGATTGACAAAATGAGTCGTGCTAGTATCCCGCACTTAACGCAAGCAAAGTGGGACATGCTTTCAGCCCTGCGCCAGCCTTGAAGCCGGGGCCCCGTCAAAGTCCCGTAAGTCATTGCGATGAACCCAGCGATTACTGACGCGCGGGCTACTGACTTGAGCCTCGGCCTATTTCAGTGACCCGACCGTAAGGGAGGGCCGGGACTTTGAAGGGACCCTGGCCTTGAAGCTGCGGCGTTTCATTTTCAGCCCTCCGCTGTTAGAATGAACCTCAGCAGAGGAAGCCGTTTCGGAAGCGTGGCGCGGTTCTGGATAACGCCAGGTCTTTTATCTTTTGTTGTTCCATCTCAAAGGAGGATTCCGCTATGGTTTATGTGATTGCTGAACCGTGCATTGGCACCAAGGATACCGCCTGTGTTGATGTGTGTCCGGTGGATTGCATCCATCCCAAGAAGGACGAGCCCAGTTTCGACCAGTTCGAGCAGTTGTACATCGAGCCAGATGAATGCATCGACTGCGGCGCTTGTGTTCCGGCCTGCCCGGTTTCGGCTATTTTTGCCTTAGAGGACTTGCCCGAAAAATGGTCTCGCTTTACCGCCATCAACGCTGACTGGTACAAGACCAACAAATAGCCATTCCTCCCTTTTCCTCAAGCTTGTGTGCAATGAACCTCTGCGGCAAACAGCTCTGACTCTGCCTTTGCCCAGAGGTTCACTTCGCTTGGATTCCTCTGAAAATCGAAGGGCAAGGCTGAATATCCGGAGTGCGTTTGGGATCGGTCCAGCGTACTTGGCGTACTGGGCCCGCATGGGATGCAGGGACAGACTCAAGTGTCTGCCCAGTCCCGGGTGAGACCTGACCGGACACGCGGGTGTGCTCCTGTGTCCCTCTTCAGTTAACGCAGGTTAGAAATCCCAAAGCATGAGCGTTCTGCCTGTACCGCTTGCGTCGGATGCTTGTCCTTGGCCGCAGTCTGTTGATCGCAATCCCGTGAGACTCTTCACGCAACCCTGTTGAAATAGCCCTTTATTTCCTACTGTCAGGTCGGAAAGCCGGTGAGCTAGAATGACGGCGTCGCCCGGCTGCGTCGCAGCGTAGCTAGTCTGAAAAGAATCGAAGGTGCCCTAAACAAAACGCGATGAACTCCATTGGCTACGCATTCAATCCGAGCGAACATGGAATTTTCGTCGAGATCTATCTTCCGAAGAAGGCCGAGTTTCAAGGAACTCTGTATCAGGCGCTGACTGAGGGTTTTGACATCGAGAAAGTTCGCTCCCATTTTCAGGAAAAGAGAGAGCGAATTAACGCTTTCCTGCAAGGGCACTACAGATGCGATGGACGCATTGAGAGCATGCAGCAAGTGTTTTATGGGTACTCGATGTATGAAGTTGACGGGGTTTATTACGACTCGAAGAACAAGAAGACTTTTGAAGAACGCAACCAAATGATCCGCGTGATGTTCAAGCCCGACCTCGATGCCGTCAGCAGCCCGCTTCCCACCCAGCGTGCCCAGACAGTGACAAAGCTCTTTCTACGCCATGCCGGAGCGGCTGAGGATTTTCCAAAGGCCCATCCGGAGATTTACCTCGGGGCCGCAGAAGAAGAGAAGGCCGGGATTTCAAAGCTGCTGAGTTACCTGGAAGGATGGAAGTATGATGTGGCTCTGTTTGTTCTAGGATACATCGTCTTTGAGATCTGCGAACGCATCCAGGAACTCGGCATGGTCAAGGGGAAGGATGCCGAGGAAGAAATTCTCGTCACTTCGTTTTGGAATCTGACTGTGAATCGGATTGTGCGGACCAAGGTCGTCTCCGATCAAGCCTGAAGAAGACGCGATAGTTTTCAACTTAAATTTAATATGTTGCTCGATAAGGAAGCTGACGCATTCATGTCCCGAAAGAACCAGCTTTGCGGAGGACTTGCCACGTTGGCATTTTTTCTCTGCCTCGATTCCGGCCGCGTCCTCTGGTCTCAGCAGACGCCCCGGCAGACGACGCTTGGGCTGAGGGCTGCCGACGGGATGGAGGTGACGTTGTGGGCTGCAGAGCCGGACGTGATCAACCCGACGAACATAGACATCGACACACGGGGACGGGTATGGGTGCTGGAAGGGGTGAACTACCGAAGAACACTGCCTGGAATGCTTGGCAAAGATGACCGCCCTGCCGGGGACCGCATCGTCATCCTTGAAGACACGGACGGCGACGGGAAGTCGGATAAGACCAAAGTCTTTGCGCAGGACTTAAGCTTGCGCACACCGCTGGGAATTGCCGTGCTGGGTGATAAGGTTTTTGTATCGCAATCGCCTGATCTCATCGTGTTCACGAAAGACGAGCAAGACAGCATCGTAAAGAAGGAGGTTTTGCTCACAGGCTGGCGCGGCATAGATCACGACCACGGTTTGCATGCCGTCGTGTTTGGCCCAGACGGACGCTACTACTTCAACAGTGGAGATCAAGGCTTTGACGTGACGGACAAGAGTGGCAAGCGTTTCGTCAGCTCGCGCAACGGACCCTACTACGCGGGCACAGCGTTGCGCATGAATGCTGATGGCACAGACTTCACCGTCCTTGGGCACAACTTTCGCAATCCCTATGAGCTTGCGGTCGATTCCTTTGGGAACATTTGGCAGACCGATAATGACGATGATGGCAATGCTTGGGTGCGATTAAACTATGTGCTGGAAGGGGGCAACTTCGGCTACTGGGGACCTGGCGGAAAGAGTTGGCGGGTCGACCGAGGATCCCATTTCCATTCCGAGTTACCCGGCGTTGTTCCGAATATCCAGCGTCTGGGGGCTGGCGCCCCGTGCGGTCTGATTGTGTATGAAGGAAAACTCCTGCCCGCCAAATATCGGGGCCATCTGCTCCACGCCGAAGCCGGAGGACGCACCATCAACAGCTATCTGCTTCAACCCGAGGGTGCGGGCTATTCGGTGAAAGTGGAGGCAATCGTCGCGGCCGCCGATCCTTGGTTTCGACCTTCCGACGTTTGCGTTGCTCCTGACGGCGCGGTCTTCATCAGCGATTGGTACGATCCGGGCGTTGGCGGACATCGGGTCGTCGATGTGAAGCGTGGACGCATTTACCGGTTGGCGCCTGCTGGAAACAAGCCGCAGAAAATACCCGTGGACCTGACTACGCCCGCTGGCCTGGCTGAGGCGTTTGGCTCACCCGCGCAGTCGGTGCGCTACTTGGCCTATTCGGCTGTGAAGCAGCAAGGCGAGAAGGCATTGGCCGTTTTACAGTCGCTGTCGAAATCCAGCGACCCGATTGTGAGGGCCCGGGCGCTCTGGTTGCTTGGCGGAAGTCCAGGTGAAGGCGAAGGCGCAATCCGGGCAGCACTTGAGGATATTGATTCTAACTTCCGAATGCTGGCGCTGCGCATCCTGCGCCGCTACGGAGCAGAATTGAGCGGAGCCCTTAGGACGCTGGCTAGAGATCCTTCCCCGCAGGTCCGGCGCGAAGTGGCTGTGGCTTTACAGCATTTGCCTCCGGAGCAGTCGCTGGACGCGCTGGTCGCTTTGTGCCGGAAGTATGATGGCAAGGATCGTTGGATGCTTGAAGCCATAGGAATCGCAGCCCGCGGCAAAGAGAATGCTCTTTATGCCAGGCTGCAGGAAATGTTCCCTGGGAAATGGAATTCCCGCTTGGGCAATCTGCTTTGGGTACTTCGTCCAACGCAGGCGCTGCCGAATTTGATCTCACTCTTCAAGGACGACAGCTTGCCGGTCGAAGAGCGCATGGAAGCGCTCGACGCGCTGTCGGCTCAAGCTCAGGCTGAAGCGGGGCTCGCGGTCGCCGAATTTGTCCAAACCGCCGAACAGCCCAAGGAGCTGGTAGAGAAATCTTTTGCACGCCTTGCCCAGCGGCTGTACAGCGAGTGGGTGGATTTGCGGAAGAATTCCTCCGTTATGGCGGCGGTGAAGAAGAGCCTCAAGTCGCCGGCGCTTCAAGCTCGGGCGCTAGAACTGGCCGGGGACCTGGAAGATGCGGAGCTCGGTGCAGAACTCTTGGCATTGGCCAGGTCTGAAGCTGGCGTCGAGGAAGCCCGAGTTCAGGCAATTGAGGCTCTGGGCCGCACCAGGAATGAAGCTTACCTTGCTGAGCTGGAACCCATGGTTCAGAGCGGCGCAGTGAAGCTGAGGGTCGCCGCCGTGCGGGCGATTGGAAATATCAAGCCCAAGAGCCTCGAAGCGCAGATGAAGAAGTTGCTACTTAGCCAGGGCCCAAACGAGGTCCGCACTGAGGCCGTGCGCGTGCTGGGTCGGGCGGACTCGGGTTGCGCCATCCTTTTGGACTTGGAACAGGCGGGCCAGCTTCCTTCAGAGTTGCGGAACGTAGCTTCGGGCGTGACGAATGGAAGCCCATCTGTTGCTATCCGCAGCCGCGCGAAGCGGCTTTTGCCACCCGCAGTCAGCAAGAATCGCCGGCCGTTGCCGCCTGTTCGGGAATTGCTGGCGCGCGAGGGCGATGTGGAACGCGGAAGGAAGCTGTTCAACGCCGTCTCCGGCCCCAAGTGCAGCTCTTGCCATAGTCTTGATGAAAGCAAGAAGTCCGTCGGGCCAAACCTCTCGAAGATTGGCGACAAGCTGGGCAAAGAAGCTCTGTTTGACTCTATTCTCAATCCCAGCGCGGGCATTGCGCCTGAGTATTACGTTTGGCGGCTGCAAACAAAGACCGAAGGGATCGTAGTGGGCATCCTGGCAGAGGACATACCACAGCGTGTCACAGTGCTCACTGATGCCACCAGCGAACTACGGTTCAAGCCCTCTGAAATCAGGTCGCGGCGGCGTAGCCATTTGTCATTGATGCCCGAAGACCTGGCGAATACGATGACTGAGCAGCAAATGGTGGATCTGATTGCGTTCCTGGGCACGTTGAAGAAGGAAACCAAGCCAACCTCGGTGTCGAGCACCAGGTGATACACCCGGTACGTTGTACGGCGGCAGAAGTGTGTGCGGTGGCGGCAAAATTTCCCTCCTCAGATGAGGAGGGGAAGTGTCGCGCAGCGCCACGGGGTGGTTGATGGTGGTGCTTCGTCAGCGACGACACCCGCAGCCGCTGACGGCCGCTGCTCCCGTCCCTGTTCAAGACTTGTTCAAGGAGGCGAGCGTGGAGTTTGTACATTCTAGGTCGGCGCCGCGAAAGCCGTCAGTAGCCCGACCGTAAGGGAGGGCGTTGTCTCGAGCAGGAGCCCTCCCTTACGGTCGGGCTACTGATACACCGCTGGCGTAAGCCAGCGGCAGCTCCCCTCCTTTGTTCAAGTAGGGGAGCTTTTTGCTTGCGATTTCATACCGTGCCTCAATTTTTTCAGATTTTGTCAGAACCCCGTGCCCGCCAAAACCACTTCGCTTAAGGAGAACCTGCACTTGGATTCCCCGCACGCTTTTGAGCCGCTCTTTCGCAGCGGCGACTGGCAGACCATCGTGGCGCGCTTCTGGCCTGCCCAAATCAACCTGCGCAAACATCCCGTTGACACCCGGCTCTTCGAAACCGAGCCCGGCGTGTGCGTTGCTGCCCACTGCCACTGGCAGCGCCAGGCCGAGGCCAAAGGGACGCTGCTCGTTGTCCATGGCCTTGAAGGATCCAGCCACTCGCCTTATGTCCTGCGGATGGCATCCAGAGCCCTGGAGGCGGGATATCATGTGGTTCGCCTGAATATCCGCAATTGCGGTGGTACCGAGCATCTCGGGCCAACGCTCTACCATTCCGGTCTGACCACGGACTTGCGAGCTGTTGTGGAACAATTGTCATCAGCCCCGCTTTTTGTCGTGGGATTTTCCATGGGCGGGAACATGGCGCTGAAGCTGGCAGGAGAGTGGGGAAGCGAACACCCGCCGCACGTGAAAGCAGTCTGTGCAGTCTCTCCGCCCATTGACCTGGCGGAGTGCGCGTTGCGAATTGCCGAGCGCCGGAATCGGGTTTATGAAGCTCGCTTCCTGAGGCAGTTGCGCCAAACCCTGACTCGCAAGAAAGCCCTGATGCCGATGCCCTACACGTTGGAGCCCTTTGCAGCCATCCGCACGTTGATCGATTTCGACAACGCCTACACGGCGCCAGCCTTTGGTTATCGAGACGCGTTCGACTATTATGCGCATGCCAGCTCAAATCGCTGCCTGCAAAGCATCCGCCTGCCGTCTCTGGTTGTGCACGCTCAAGACGACCCTTTTATCCCCTTTCGCATTTTCGATCATCCGGCGTTCCGCGAGAATCCCAACCTGCTTCTACTGGCGCCTCGTTTCGGAGGCCACGTGGCATTTCTCTCTCGTCGGAGGCCTCGTTTCTGGGCCGAAGAGCAGGCGTTGCGGTTTTGCGACAGGATGATTCTTCCGAATGAGTTGAAAGAGGCGCCTCTATGATTTTCCTGGACGACCACGAATTCCTTCACAGCGACCATGGCCTCGGGCCACAATCCTCTGGGGACAGTCAGTTGATCGTATATTCGACTTTGAGGCTTGCGTTTACGGCCTTATCTGAGGCTGAGGAGAAGGTGTTATCAACCACAACATAGTAGGATCCTGGATCGAGCAATTGATTAATCGTCCCTGACGTTGTCCGCCCCGAGCCACACAGTGTTGGATGAGCGCGGTTCGAAATAAACCGTTCAAAGCCCTCTTCATTTGCCAAGAACATATCGACTCCGTCTGGTGTCGCGCCCGCTGCTGTGAACTTTCCTAAGATCCGAACATCTTTCCAGCCCTTCAGAATATCGAAACGTTGGTGCCAATAGTTTCCTTTCGCCACGGTGAATTGATCCTCAACTATTGGCATTTCGTTTCGATGTCGCACCTTCGGAACCGAACGATCCATTGCCCGGTTAACGTCAACAATTGTCTTCCCCCCGACACCGAGAGCAGTCACCACCCAAGCAATCAACGCGAGCTTTCTAAATTTATAGGGAAAAATGGCACGCTGCTGCACTTCTCGCATGCACCAGATGCAAAACTTTGAATCATCGTCATTCTTTTTTCCGCAGTTGGTGCAGAACATAGAGACCCGCTCCGCTACGACTGAAAGGATTGCTGTATTGAGTGTGGCTGGGTATCGATGCCAATAAATAGCAATATTAGTGCCACTCGTAAGACGCTGAAATTACGAGAGGTTTAAATGAAAAACGGTAAATGTTTTCACTTAAGGGAGGGGAAATAGAGGAAATTGCTTTCTCTGTCAAACGGCGCACAGAATGGGCCTTCCAGCAGGCCTGGCTAGCCACTGAGCACTGCCCGGAGGTCTTCGATTTCCAGGATGCGCGCTGGAGTTGGGCCAGGAGAACCTAACCCGGGCGTACCGTTAATGGTTGTCGAGATACAGGCTGGGAGCGCGGAAATCCCGTCCGCTTCAACGCTGAGACACTGGGGGACCGGCTCTCGGCGGCATCCGGGTGCGAGGCGTCCGCGCTCCTAGCCGCTTACGGCGAGCTGGAGAGGAAAGCGCCGTCGCCGGTGCGTTCGCCTGGGTTGGCGCCGTCGTTGATGACGGAGTAGGCAATGAAAGGATTGGCGCCGCTGGTTCGAGTCACGCGTAAGTAGCCTTGCCGGGTTGCGGGCGCATACTTTTGGAAGAGTGAACCGATTTGGAGCAGACGCCTCGGGGCAACCTGAATGCCTTCTACCGTGCTGACCCTTTGGCCGCTTTCGCCATCGAACAGTTCAATGCGAAACGTATCCGAACTGCTGTCGGTCTCACCCGTATTGACCAGCCCCAGATTGCTCCGGTTTTCGGCGTTCTGCTGCAAGCCATAGATCCAGCCGCTGGACAGCGTTGCTGCGCCGTAAGGGACGGCGGCGTAGGAGACACCATACTGGCCACCACCTTCGCCGCGCGTCGAGGTGCGCGCGGCAGCGTAGAGTCCGCCCACGTCGCCCTCGGAGACGGTGAGGAACAGCGCGCCGACGTAAGCCTGTTCTGTCGAGCCCAGCCCCGGCGCTCCGCGCTGCCGCATCCATTGAACAATGTTGGGCAGGATGAGTTGCTCCTGGCTTGGCAGAAGGACGGAAACAGCAGTCGTTGATTCCGGTGCCTGAATTGTGTCAGACACAAACGCCAATTGTACAACCTTGGTAACCGCGGACCGGTTAGCCAGCACTAGCTCGCTGCTGAAGGTGCCCGACTGCACGATGACCGGGAGGGTCAAGCCGCGGGCATCGACAGCAAAGTCTTCTGCGACGGGAGCGATGAAAGAACCGTCGGAACTTACTTGGTCGTTAACGACAGCGTAAGTGAAGTAGGGCGCCCTTCCGCGAACACGTTCCACGCGCACAAAACCATTGTTTAGAGAGACACCGCCGGACTGCAAAATTCCCGTCAGTTGCCTGAACTCACCGGGGGCCAACGTTTCTTCTGGCAGGGTCCGAGAGATTGGGCGAAGAGAAGGAAACGTTGGCTCGCCCGAAAACACTGTCAGACGCAAGGTGATTTCTCCCTCCGAAGCGGCCCCTGCATTCTGGATGGCGACATTGCTACGATCGGCGGTGTTGTGACGCAAGCCGAACAGATAGGAAGGCGCCGTTAGCAGTCTCGGGACACCCGGATAGGCAAGCCCCACACGCCCCTGGCTGATGGGAGTGGCCGTTCGCGCGGTGACGGCGCCCTCGGCCGGGGAAGTCAAGCCTGAGAAGCGCACCACGAGAGTACCACCACGGTTGCCCGCTTCGGGAACAGGCACGCCCAACGACCGCAAATAGTTAATGGCGTCGGGCACCACGCGCTGGCGTCCTGCAGGCAGCGTGTCGGACGCTCTCCCGCTGCCGCCACCAAATGACGCGGTGTAGACGTACTCCAGCATCACGTCTTTGGGGGAGCGGTTGGTGAGTGTCAGCTCCGAAGTAAAGAAAGAATTGTTTTGGCCGGCAGAGGAAAGAATGATCGGGACGAACAGACTGAGCTCGTCAAAGAATCTGGCAACGAATCCGCCGTTGCCTGCCTGAGATTGAAACGCCCCCGCGGTAACTGGAAAGGCCGGCCCTGCCGTTCCTGTGATGTAGACACTTCCCATGCCATCCACTGCAATGGCATTGGCGCCCTCGGTTGTCTGGCTTGCTCCCAGGGTTGAGGAAAAGATCAAAGCTGTGCCGCTGGCGTTTAGCTTGGCGACAAATGCCCCACCCGCCGCTGCCGGGGCGGTGCTCTGAACTGCGGGGAAGTTGGCCGAGCGGCTGACACCACTGATGTAGGCATTGCCTGCTGCATCCACGGCGATTCCGGTTGCGTAATCGATGGAATCGCCGCCGAGGAACGTAGAGTAAACCAGTGACGTTCCCGCGCTATTCAGTTTACTGATGAAAGCGTCGCGGCACAGTGAATTGCCGCAGATGCCCAGGCCCGGCGGGGTGGGAAAGGGGACGCCCGGAGTGGTGGGAAAGTCCTTGTAAGCCGTGTACCCCGTGACATACGCGTTGCCGGCTGCGTCCACGGCGATGCCCGTCAAGGCCTCCACCTCTTCGGGAGGGGCCGAGAAAGCAGTGAAGGTGCCGCCGAGACGGAACGAGTAAAGCACAGTAGCTCCGTCGGGGCTGAGTTTGGAAACAAAAGAATCGGTGGCCCGCCTGCCTGTCGCGTAGGCACTGCCTGCGGTGTCGATGGCGACGGCCGAGCCCCCCACTCCCGAAACAGAGTAGATAGCAGCGGTTCCGGAAGCGTTCAGCTTGGTGACGAAACTTCCAGAAGGTCTGTCGCCAGTGACATAAGCTTGTCCCAACGAATCTACTGCAATGGCATTCGCGCCAACTCCACCGCCTGCGCCGTTCAAATAAGTCGAGTACACCAATGCGCTGCCGGTGGTGTTGAGCTTTGCCAGAAACGCATTGCTACAGGGCGCGGTCGGGGAAATCGAGCCGCACACGCTGCGGTTGTGCGCCGTATGCAGAGCACCCTGGGTCACGGGAAAGTTCGTGGAACTAGTGGCGCCCGTGACGTAGACGTTGCCTGAGGGATCCACCGCGATTCCGTAAGCGTAGTCAGAGCCGCTGCCACCCAGAAACGTCGAGTACACCAGGTCGGTGCCTGCTGGGTTCAGCTTGGCCACGAGGACATCCGGGCAGGGGACGGTGTTGGGGCCGCTCACGCAGGTGCCACCTCCGGGCGCTGCTTGGAAGGCGCCCGGAGATGGAATGAAAGCCGGGTTGGCAACGCCCGCCACGTAAGCATGACCTTGCGCATCGACGGCAATCGTTGACCCACCAATACCCGTTGCCGAGTAAGAAAGAACTGGATCGATGACCAAGGGCTGGCTTGGATCGTAAGCGTCCAGTTCAAAGCCAACAATGTTGCGGTGGGTGAGAACGTAGCGGCTCGCCACAACCGTGCGCCGGCCGTTTGTCTCTTGAAAAGCCACTGGCTTGTGTTGGCGAATCACCCCGGCCCTTGTCTGCAGCAACAGGTCACCGTTTTCATCAAGCGACAGAGATGCCTCTCTCGCTTCGCGTTCAAGACCTTCGAAGCGCAGCGCGATGTTTGCCGGAGCCGCACCGGGCGAAAGGACAAAGTCATACTCCAACTGTTCTGGATTGCCGTAGAAGACAAGGTCAATGCCCGGATAGATCGACTTGTAACGCACCCGGGAGTAGTTGGGAAGGTTCACGCGCCAACGACTGGCCTCGCCCGCGAGGTAGTGACTCTTTCGCGCCATCGCCCCTTCTCCGCGGATCTCAGGAGCCGGGTTGGCGCCAAGCCACTGCAGGCGGATGTGGATGGGACCTTCCAGTAAGACCCCTCCGAAGTTCCGCCTTCTAAGGGGGGGACGGGGGTTTTGTCTTAGCTGCAACTCAAGTTCGTTGAGCTTGAAGAAGAGGCCAGCACCGGTATTTCGGGAAAGAAAGCGGATGGTTTCGTCTGCTTGTCCCTGATTGGCTTCAAAGCCAAGGGGCAGGCGGCCATAAGCCGCCTGCATCTTGGCTCTCGCAGCGCCCCCGAGGGGATCTTGTGCCGGCCTGGACGGTGCAGGAGGTAGAAAATTCTTTGGCTGGGCATGCGAAGGCAGACTGTCGGCGCCAGCCGCGGCTGCCCAAAGCAGGCTGAGTATCCATACAGGAATTTCCAGCATCCAGAGTTTGAATTCCAGCCGGGTCAATTTCATGGGTCCCTTTCGGACCTTGGGCATTCCGTATATTCAACGTCGGTGCTCTCAGGGCCGGACTGCTGCTTTACCTTCTGTCTTGAAACCGGCCTCAACGTCCAAGTTAGATCAGCACCACGGATGCGCTTCTGCATCCATCGTGCAGTGGAGTTGGAGAATGGCCCTGCGTGTGGCTCTGATTGCTTCCACGACAAACACCAACAATGTGCTTATCGCGCTGACCCATCCCGAATGAGTTTTGCGGCCCACCACTTCGCCAGGCTAACTTCGGATGGGGCATTCATCGCGCCTTTTCTGGAATGCAGCGTGTTCACCAACTGCATGACACCGGAAGCATGCTAGATGGTTGAAGGTTGGCTTGCAGCGAAAAAGCGCGATGGATGACCCATCCCAACAAAGTTCCACGTCCTCAAAAGATCAATTTGACTGCTAAAACTACCTGGCGCGCCTCCTGAGGGAAGCGTTCCGGGGTCCCAAAAGATGCCAGCACCCCTGGGACTGCGGTGCCGCTGTTTGTGTTGAACGACGACACGCCCACATCGGCAGTGTCTGCCTTGAGGTACAGGTTCGAATGATTAAACAGATTGTAGAACTCTGCGCGGCATTGCAGCTTCATGCCTTCACGTCCGGTAGAAGCGGGGAGGTCGAAGTTCTTGATGAAAGCAATGTTCTGAAAATGGGTCCCCGGACGGCGAAACACGTTCCGGCCCAGACTGCTGGTAAACGGCCCGTTTACCGAGAGCTGGCAAGCAAAGGGAGCGGCCTGCTGCAGACAAGCGCCGTCTGCGCGACGTACTGCGTTGAGCGGCAAGATGAGAAACGCGTTGGGTGTGCGGGCGTCGGCCACAGTCTCTTCGCCGCCAAGCGCCCCGGGAAGCGGGCCGGTTACACGGGGCCGGGTATTATCAGCCAGGTCGCGGTCGGCGACCCGGCTGTCTCGCAGATTGAACGGCTGGCCCGCTTGAAAAGAAACAATGCCGCTGATCTCCCAGCCGGAAAGCAGCCACTTTTTGTTTGGACTTGAAGTCTGGCCGAAAGGCATTTGCCAGACAAAATGTCCGACCATGCGATGCCGCACGTCGTGATCGGATGAGCCTTTGTCCAGGCGCGAATCAAAGGCATCGAGAGGAAACGGCGATGCCGAGACGTCGTCGGCTAGCAGGACGCTGGCGTTGTCAATGGAGTGGCTCCAGGTGTAGTTTGCGCCAAACTGCAGCCCGGAGCTTCGGATTTTCGGGCTCTCCACCCGAAGCTGCAGCGCGTGAAAACTGGAATCGGCCTCATTGCTGATTGTTGTGAAGCTCGAGGCGGTGTTGAAGAGGCGCTGTCCGGGCCGGCCAACGAACTGGCCGCTACCAATCCGATTGACATTGAGCAGGCGATAAAGCTGGTTTCCTTTGGAGCCAAGATACGCTCCCGAGACCACGAAATTCCGCATCAGCTCATGTTCCAGGGTTGCATTCCACTGAGCTGCGTAGGCCGTCTTCAAATCCTGGTCCAGGTGCGTAACCGTGCTCGGCGGCACCGGAATGGTGGTTTGAGGGAACACGCTATAGGGATCGTCGAAGAGCGCGGGTGTCACCGAAACCGCGGTCAGCCGCGCAATGCTGTAGGCAGGTGGGTTCGCATTTTCAAAGGCAAATCCCGGCAGACGCTCAAAGAACAAACCACCGCCGAGCCGCAGCACAGTCTCACCGCTACCCGACAGGCCATAGGCCAGCCCCAGGCGCGGCGCGAGGTTGCGGCGCCGCGGCAGAAAATAATGGTTCTGATAATCACCCGGCGCTTCGATGGTTCTAAGCAGGCGCCCCTTGGCAAGGCGTTCGTAAATGGAATTGCCCTGTCCGTAGTAGAAACTAGCGTCGAGCGGCTTTTCGTGGCCGGGGCGATGACCTGGTCCAAAGTACTCGTAGCGCAGTCCGGGAGAAAGTGTCAGCCGGGGTGAAATTTTCCACGCGTCTTGGAAAAAGCCCGCCCAGTCGTTGAAGCGATAGTGGCGTCGGAGACCGGATGGGCCAAAAGGCGGATCAATCAATTCTCCGGGAACTTTTCCTTTCGGGTCTAGTGAGAGTTGATACGATGTCAGAAACCCATCCACGAAACCCTGCAAATCGCGGAACTCTCCTTGATTATTTCGTGTAAAGGGAACTTCCGTTGGAACGCGGTTGTCGCGCAAATGTTGGTATTGCCATCCAAACTTCAGATTGTGCTTTCCGCGAATCCAGTTGACACCCTGGTATAACTGGTAAACGTTCTGGGATCCGCCAAAAGCGTTCTTGGCGGAAGGCAGCGAAAGGGAGCGCGTGGAGCCGCTGATGGTGTCACCCGTGATCGTGAATGAAAGGAACTCTGCTGAAGGTGCGGCAGGGCTCTCCTGGAACAGACGGTTGAAGACGCCGCGAGATTCTGCGTAGAAGTTACCCGACCAGAACCTCGTCAGGTTCAAAGTGATGTTTTGGTTTCGAACGAAGAAAGGCTGATCCAACTCGGCGGAGTATGGCTGGGTGACGGTGGCAAACTGGCCGGCATCCTGATAGGCATAGCGAACGTTAAGCCTGGAACGCTCGTTCAGTGTGTAGTCCATCCGGCCCGTCCCAAGAATAGTGTCTTGTGGAACACCGGCTCCGGCATCGACCGGACCGGTCCGGGTGGTCGAGGCGAAGGCGGGTATGGTGACGAAGCCGCTGTTAATCGTTGAGCCACAAAACCGACCGAACGGGCATACGGTCCGAATGCTTACGTCGGTCGCTGACAGGTTGGCGGGCAAGGGAAAACGGCGGAACATGGCATTCGTTCCCGCGGAACTGACGGCTAGAAGTTCCGGCGTGGGGACGTAATAGCTGAGGGTGGCGAAACTGCGCACCAGGATGGGTTCCACCGCGGCATAGAAAAAAAGCTTGTCGCGCAGCACGGGACCGCCAACCGCGCCACCCAGTTGGCGCCGATTGAAGACCGGACGGGGAATGCCGCGAGCGTTGTTCTCATAGGTATTGGCTGCCAATGCAGAGTGTCGGTTGAAATAGTAGGCCGCGCCATGAAACTCGTTGGTTCCGGTCTTGCTGACAACGTTGGCGATGAACCCCGTGTTCCTCCCGTATTCCGCAGTGAAGTTGTGTGTCATTAGCCGATACTCCTCCACGGCATCCAACGGAACGATTTGCCCGGGTCCTGAGTTGTAGGGATCGTTGTTGTCACTGCCATCCAGGAGAAAGCTCCCGCTCTCGACCCGCTGGCCATTAAGGGCAAAGCCGGCGCCTCGGGTGCCCACGGGAGCAGCGCCTGCGCTCAAGGCGACAAAGTCGTACGGATTCCGCGTCAGGGACGGGAGGTTCGTGATCGCGAGCTGATTCACAGTCGCGCTTTGCATTCCAGTTTCTGCCTGGACGAGCGGCACTCCTTCTTCCTGGGTAATGCTGGCGATGGCCGAGCCAATCTGCATCGAAAAGTTCAACCCAATGACATCCTGAACGTGCAATTTGAGACCGGGCTTTACGATGGTTCGAAATCCGAACATTCGGACAATGACACGATAGTAACCCGGTGGAAGATTCGGTACCCGATACAACCCCAGGTGATTCGTCTTGGTCTTCAGGACCGTGTTCGTCTCAACATTGGTCGCCTCAACCTGTGCCCCTACTAGAACGCCGCCCAGCGAGTCTGTTACTCGGCCGGTGAGGGTTGCGGTCGGGCTGGCAAGAGCCAGGCAGGTCAATCCGAAGAAAACGCCACAAAACTGAATCGAGGCGCGACTACAGCCAGCCACACTCATCCATCGGAGCTTGTCGTCATTCGAGTATGCCTTTGAGGAGGGCATTTTGTATCAAAGGAAGAAAAAAAGTTTGGCGAGTGCCTTCGCAGGCGCCAGTGTGATCATCCCGCCAGACTCACCCGCTGCAAGGGTCTGCGAGCCGATCCGAACCCCGACGAGCCAGAACCAATAGGACCCAACAGAGCGTCATTCGAGCGAAGTCCCCGTCATTCATGGAATCCAGGTTTTCGGACAGAGGCTGAATTCCCACTTTCGCGGGAATCTGGAGATTGGACGCTTTTTCCGGCCTTTCGCACGGCTTTTCGGTTGTTGTGACCGCGGTCTGTATAGAGCCGTAACCAAACAAGCGTTTCGCTGGCGCAACGCACGGACTCGACACGAAGCGTGCGTTTGACTCAGCCACCCTGGGAGCGCGGGCGTCCCGCCCGCCTCGGAGCGGCCGGAGGCCGCGCCGATGGCCTGCGGCCACAATTGCGGGCGGCACGCCCGCGCTCCCAGGGTGGGCTTCGCCACTCCAAAAAATGTCCAATCTCCAGATTCCCACTTTGGCGGGAATGACACACAGGGGCGACTACGGATGATT
>JAKEER010000553.1 GCA_022616615.1 Acidobacteriota bacterium | reverse complement strand
TACCTTCCTTTCTAAGGCAAGGCGCAGCGCTTCAGGAAAGAATTGCCAATCCTTTCTTTGGTCTGATCCAGATCGGCGCGCTCAGTGGTTCTACCGTCGCTCGCCAGCAGCTGCTGCGCCCGTTTCCGCAGTTTACCTCGGTTCAGATGATACGGCCGAATATCGGCAACTCCACCTACCACTCACTTCAAGCTAAGGTTGAACGTCGATTCTCACAAGGGTTTGCCATATTGAGCTCTTACACCCTATCGAAATTGATCGATGATGTGAACCAGACCGCGCCGGTGCAGGACAACTACAATCTCAAGCTCGAGCGCTCGATAGCGGAGTTCGATCGAACGCACCGACTAGTCAGCACAGTGGTGTGGGAGTTGCCCTTCGGACTTAGCAAGCGGTTCTTGAATCAAAGGGGTTTCGTGGACAAAGTGCTTGGTGGCTGGCAACTTAGCAACATCTTTCAAATTCAATCTGGAAAACCTCTCGCATTGACAGCAACACCAACGACAACGCTTTTTGGGGGCGGGTTACGGCCTAACAACACCGGCGTCTCTGCGGCTAAGGAAGGTCGCGTCCAGGATCGTTTGAACAGTTTCTTTGATACCTCTGTCTTCTCTGTGCCTGCACCGTTCACGTTTGGTCAAACAGCGCGAGTCTTGTCGGATGTACGCGAGCCCAGACTGAATTTGGTTGATTTTTCCGTGATAAAGAATACCTCGATACGAGAGCAGTTGAAGGTCCAGTTCCGAGCTGAGTTTTTCAATCTTCTTAACCATCCGATTTTCAACGCACCTGCTGTTACGGTGGGAACAGCCACCCTGGGTCGAGTCACTTCGACGTTTGGTGCGCCCCGGCAGGTTCAGCTCGCCCTTAAAATTGTTTTTTGAGCCAGATCTTAGTCCGCGTTAGAGATCGGCAGAATATAACGAAGCCGCCAACACGTTATTCTGCTTGCGGTCTGTGTGAAGGCGAAGAAAGGAGGAAGTAATGAAGGGTTTTGGCTCTTCGAGAAACCTAAGTAGAAGACAGCTTCTGGCAAGAGCCATAACCAGCCCTGCCGCAGCAATCTGGGTTTTAGGCCTGGCTCCGGATTCCCCTATGGGTGGATAAGAAGGAAGTCCGCTGCTGGATAGGGCCGAAGGAGATGCGCTTGCCTTGGTATGGAAACTTTATCCGTGCCGGAGAACTCAAGCCAGGCGATGTATTGACCATTTCTTTTCCAATGATCCAGACAAGAGAGCAATATACGCTTGCGTCGCCGTATCCGGAAAGGGGGGCCAATTAACCGCACCTACACTCTCACATTCAAGGGAAATACGCTGTTAGAAAGCGAGCCACCGCTAGCTCCTGAAGGATATCCCTTTTACCGTCGAGATTATTTAAAAGCTAACCAGACGTCCACAAAGACTGTTGTTCGCTACGTTTCTCCCTTGGCACTAAAGTGGTAGCCCGCTGTATCCCTGCTGATCTTCCGATCCATACATTTTTACCTCTAAGCATGTTTAAAAGGGCGGGACCGGGGTATGCGTTGGTTTGTAGTACCGGCTTTAGCCGGAAAATCCGGATGTTCCGGTCCGCCTAAAGGCGGTATCTAAAGGTTCTTGTTTTGCAAATCTTTGGAGAAACAATGCAAAGAGTTCTCGTGCTTCCGGTGGTTGTTCTTTTTCTGTCAAGCTCTTTGATTTGGGGGCAAATGCCGAGACGAAGGGGAGAGGCCTTGCCGCGGGGGATCAGCGAGATCGAGAGAGATACACTATCCCAGCCAGAGAGTCTCAAACTAACGCCGCTGCCCGAGTGGTCCCGACAGGGGCGGTTCACCTTTATGCGTATGGATGGGGGCGTTATGGAGCAGGAGAAGGCCAGACGGTCTACTTACGGCCGGTCCTTTACGCCTGAAGAAAGCCAGATACTTGGTGACCTTTATACAACTCATGCCGACCGCATGGTCACCTTAATGAAGCAGGCGGGGGTCACCTGGGTATGGATCACATGGTCGAACGGCTGGTCCCACGATTACGAGGCAGGGCAGTGGGTGATTATGCGCCCGCTTATTGCCAAACTGCACACTGCGGGAATTCGAGTCACGGCCTATCTCTGCTCGGCCAGCATGTTTTGGCAGAACATGTTTATGGATGAGCCTCGTTCTGTCACTTGGTTGGCCTTCCTCCCGAGTAGTATCAAACTTCCCTTCGGAGCTGCCGTGGATCGGCCTCCCTATCCGTTTACACCAGACTGGGGCCCGGTTCCCTATGGGCGACGTTCGACCTATCGCTTTATGGCTGACGTCGGCAATCCTGAGTGGAGAAACTATGTCAAGACTCGGGTAGGAGCCGCCATCGATGCCGGCGTGGATGCTTTCTTTTTTGATAATGCGTTGGCGGGGCGCCCGAAGACGGAGGAATCTGCGGGTTTTTTTTCGGATATCCAGAGATTCATCAAGGATGTGAAAAAGAGCCCCGCTCTGTTGTCAACCCATATTGGAGCATGGCTTCCACACACAGTGGGATTGAACGAGTTGTGTGAAGTCGTTTACTCCGGAGGAAGCGAACCCGGCATCATCGACGGCAAATGGCGCAGTAATATTGCAACGTGGCGTTATCAGCGGAGCTTGGTAGGAGACAAACCGATGTACGGGGAGGTCATTGCCAACTTTCCGCCGAGTGGCACCACCGGAATCATGAGCCCCAAGGCCGAAAAAATCTCTATTGCTGAAGGCGCTGCTTCTCAGTTCAGTGTTGCCAATCGCGTCTTCGGCCCATTTCTGAAGGGCATTGTGCTAGACGAGCCGAAAGCAATGGCGGCGTGGTCGGCCATGGGACAATACAATCGGTTCCTCTTAGCTCACCCAGAATTATACGCGGAAGCGAAGATTGTACCTGACGTTCTTGTTCTGGTTCCAGATCAGTGGCCTTTTGACGATGAATCAGGCGTGGGCTCCTTCTTGGAATTCCTCGTCCAAAACAGCGTGCAGTTTGAAATCTGCACGCTATCCCGTTTGACGAGCGACGCCCTGAAAAGCCATCGAGCGGTCCTGGTGGCAGGCATTGATAGATTTAGTGTCAATCAGCTTGGAGCTCTGCATTCCTACAAAAGAGCTGGCGGCAAGATTTATTCGCTAGGAGAACCCGCCAACGGCTCGGAGCTGGCCGATGCAAGTTCTTCGACTGTAGTACTTGCCACCCTTCATCGCAACGAGGAAGCAAGATCCGAGGCTCTGGCGAAGCTTAGCCAAGTTCTTAAGACCAGAGGAGTGCGCTTTGACAACCCCGGACATGTCGTCGCCACCGTGACACAAGTGGGAAGGGGCGAGCGAGTAGCGGCCCATTTCATAAATCATGACGTTGAACCGCACACAAATCTAAGAATCGTTCTGGATCTCGACTTTCTTGGCAGCCCCCTTAGGGAACGCGCGGTCAAAGTCTACTCACCTGATACGGGATGTGATCAAGTCACCGGTGTGACTGTGAGCGGAAAAAGCGTTTCAATGACCATACCAAAGCTCGAAACCTACCTCCTTATAGCAGCAGCAAATGATTGATCGCCAAGCAATCTGAGACCACGACCAGCTCTGGCACGCAGGTCATCAGTTCTTTAGTCAGCATTCTTATGGCAGCCCTCTCGCACGTTCTTTATCGGCAGTCGACATTCCTTCGATCAACAGTTCGTCGTCGCACAGAACTAATCTACACGATGCACGAAAGGTCGTGGTGGAGTGGTAGAACCCCAGGCACGATTACGAATATCCAAGAGCAGGACACAGCGATTGTCGGAGGCAAACCTTAGATGAAAAAGCGTGGCCCAAAGGAGTTCTTAAGCAGAAGGAAGTTCTTAATCTGCGGGAGTGGCGCGGCAGCAGGGGTCTCAATCTTGAATCAAGGAAAGAGTGCATCTGCAAAGCCCCAAATAGCCAATGCCGGAAAGGGAGCGATGGACAGCTCCGCAGCTGCGCTTACTCTCACGGTACGCCCTACAGTGTTGCTGATTCAAAAGGAGAAAGAGGTTCAGCAACTTTTCACCGCAACCATCAGCAGCTCTAAGACTACGGTAGCTCCTAGGATGGACGTAGTGGTCAGTGATGGGAAAAAGGAATGGCGCGTTTCCATCAACTCGTTAAGCGCAAGCGATACGAGCGTACGTCTGTTTGTCCCACGCGCAGCTAGAGCTCAAAACCTACTGGTCTATTTGGCGGATGGAGAACGCCAGCTCACCGCTCCGCAGACGCTGCTCCAAATGCCAGTGCGTGACTGGAAAATCTTCTTTCAAACCACTCCACACATCGATCTGGGCTACACCGACTTAGTCGCGAACGTGGAAGCCAAACTCCGAAGCATGGTACTCGATGACGTGTTTGGATTGTTGCGCCAAACAGCCGACTATCCTGAAGGAGAGCGGCTCCATTGGACCAGTGAAAGCTCTTGGTTTTTGGACATGGCTCTTAAGAACCTGAGTGCGGCAACGCGAGCCGACCTGGAAGCGTCACTCGCTCGAAGACAACTCTCAGTTGGGGCCATGGACTTCAATTTGCACAGCGAAGCCTGCACCCAGGAAGAGTTAATCCGGTCCCTCTTTCGGGCACAACGGTTAGTTCAGACATACCCAGGGCTCGACGCCAGTGCGGCCATGCAGAGCGATCCTCCCGGATATGCCTGGGGACTGGCGCAGGCGCTGGTTAGCAGCGGTATCCGATACCTGGCGATTTGGGCCAACAATGGGCATCCGCTGCCAGCCAATCTGCCAGAACTATTCTATTGGGAAACGCCGGATGGAGGTCGCCTGCTGACGGCTTACCAAACTGGCTATGCTGCATCTCGCTTCGGTGAGTACCGCCTCCTTGACAAGGAAACAGGCAAAGAACTCAGGATGGATCAGGAAGTGTTGCTGAAGGAAATCGAGGAAAACACCAATCATACTCTCATGGATTTAGAGGGAATGGACTTTCCCTTTGATGCATTGTTGGGGCGAATTGTGGGGCGGGACAATGGACTACCACCCGAACACATGGCCGAATTAGCAAAAGCCTGGAACGCTCGTTATCTTTCCCCCCGTATCATCTTTAGTGGGCCGGGCGGTTATCTGCGTCATATCGAGGAGAATTTCCGTAATCGGATTCCCGTTCTGCGTGGCGACATGAACAGCTGGTGGAATGACGGCGCAGCGACCCTAGCCCGCGACACTGGGTTGGCCCGCCAAGCCCGCGCCCGAGCACCGATCGCAGAAATGCTGGCGAGCATTAACGCATGGCATAGCGGAGCGCTGACTTCGTATCCTTCGAAGGAGCTGGAAGAGCTTTACTATCAACTTCTCCGCTACGACGAGCATACCTTTGGCCTGCGAGCTTACAACGTAAGGGGCAAAGTGTTGAGTCAGGGCGATAATACCGAGGGTCCAGAATGGGAACGCTGGCGGCAGTCTTGGCGCGACAAAGCTACCTGGGCACAGCGGGCTGATCAGGCGTCGCGTCAGTTAATTGCTGAAGGTCTCCAAAAGCTGTCGAGCCAGGTTGCGACGCGAGGCGACGCAGTCTCTGTGTTCAATCCCTCCACCGAGCGACGGGATGAATTGGTTCGACTATCCTGGACAGCCGGTTCCCAACCCCCCACGGTGGTAAATCCCGATGATGGTAGACCACTCCCCAGCCAAGTCAGTTCCGGAGAATTGTGGTTCTTTGCTACCGGGATTCCTGCTTTAGGTTACAAAACCTTCCTCCTCGAAAAAACCGGACGTTCAACTGCGAGTGGCTCGGCCTCCGCCCAGTCGGCTATGGAGAACGCCTTCTACAAGATCGCCGTTGACTCTTCCGACCCGGGTATTCGAAGCATTATCGATAAGGAGACCGGTGCCGAACTCGTTGATCCGAAGGCCCCCTATCTGTTCAACCAAATTCTTTATCAGGAATACACCGCAGATGCGAATCGGGATCGCCACCGTGACGTGGCAGGATCCGCCAAGCCTGTTCGTGCTGCCCTGCGCAAAAGGCTTGCTCCACAGGCACGACCCGCAGTCGATCCGGATGATCTTGCCGCCGGCGGAGTCAAGCTGTCCTCATCTCTGAACGTGACTCAGGGCAGAGTCTTCGATGAAATCATCTGGACGTCAGCTCTTACAGAGGTACCTGGATCAATCCCACACATCGAGCAGGTCGTGCGACTATACCATCCAGTCAAGCGGATTGAGCTGATCAACCGACTGTCTGGAAAAAAACCGACTGCAAAGGCCGAAGGCATATACCTCAGCCTTCCTTTCAACATTCCGAATTTCTCCTGGCGCCTTGAAAATGCAGGGGTTGTCTTTGATCCGTATAATGACCTTCTCCCGGGAGCCAACCCGAACATTTTTTCGGCAGGACGTTGGATCCTGTGCGCGAACGCGGACAGGTTCATTGCAATGTCTCCGCTTGAAGCTCCCCTAGTGGAATTTGGCGAGATTCGTTCTTTGAAGCTGGAAGACGTGGGTAGCTACCGCCCGGGTCGCAGTCACCTCTATTCGCACCTGATGGATAACTTTTGGGGAACCAACTTTCCGATGTGGCAAAGTGGGGATTTTGTTTTCTCTTACTCACTCACCAGTGGCGCAAAGCACAATCCGGTTGTTCGCGCACGCCAACTTGGGGAAGGTCTTCATTTGCCCCTCGCAGCAATACGACTCCGCCCTCAACAGGGCCCACTACCTGGGAGCGCCAGTGTTCTCAACATACTTGGGCCGCGCATCCACATGCTCGCACTGAAGCGAAGTGAGGACGGGAAGGCATTTGTGTTTCGTTGTCAGGAGGCGGACGGCCAGGAAGGAACGCTAACACTACGACCCGGACTGCTGACATTCGCGTCGGCACATCTTGCAAATGCTTTGGAAAAGCCTGGGGAGGCCCTCTCCCTGACTTCAGAGGGAATCAAGGTGCCGGTCAGAAAGCACGAAATTGTCACGTTGATTCTTGGAGTCAAGTAGCGTAGTGCTCTGATGCGTTACGTTTCTGCGGAGCGATGCTCGAGCTCAGCCATCGCTCTCGCGATGGGGGGATAAGTCTTCGGAAGCCGGCCTTGAAAGGCCGGCCCACCTTCAGTCGGGGCTCCGTGGCAAGTAATCGATGAGACAAGTAACAATTTCTCGTGCGTTTGTGTTTCTGTCGTGACTCACAATGTGGCTTGTCCGGCCAAGGTGTCGAGAGGCTTCGTCGTTCCCCAGAGCTTCTACAGTCGCGGGTTGCTCAAGTCCCACTGAAGAAAAAATTCAGCTCTCCTGGCCCCCGCAAGAGATCGAGGGAGTGAATGTGCCCATTGGCAGGCATCAGATTGTTGCTCTCATTGTCGGATCCACGTGATCCAAACCTCAGCGGGCCTGCTGCTAGGGAGTTGTTAGAAAATGTACCTTCGTTTCGGCTTTGTGTCGATCCTTCTTGCCGCGATAGTGACCTGTTTCTCGACATTCATGGTATTACCCAGCCTTGGGTCCAAGATTGATGGAGAACAGAAGGTCTGGACCACGTCTAGATTCTTAGACTTCAGCGACGGAACGTTGTCGGATGGAGGCGTCAATACTTACGTGACTGCACGCGGTGAGCTGCGGCTTATCAATCTTTGGGACCTCAACAACGATGGCTTTCTCGACATCGTTTTTCCGAATACCCATGACAACAACCAGCAAGTCGAGCTGTTTTTTTATTGGGAAATCGACGGATTCAGTGTTCGTCGTCGGACACGGCTTCCCAGCGATGGCGGCGTGGCTCAGGTTATTGCGGATCTAAACGGAGATCAATACTCGGACTTGGTTGTGGTCAACAGCTATAACGGTGTGAAGACGAATCTGAATTCCTACATCTACTGGGGAACTTCAGCCGGGTTCAACCTCCAACGCCGAACCGAGCTACCCACGTTCGGTGCCCTCGCGGCAGCATCAGCTGATCTGAATTCAGATGGTCATCCCGACCTTGTTTTTGCAAACAGTGGGAAAGTCTACGAAGGCTCTGGAGAGCACCATTCCTACGTCTATTGGGGATCGGCGGGCGGTTTTTCCAGGAAGAACTTTCTGACCCTACCCACAGCGGTGGCGAGCGATGTACAAATTGCAGATCTCAACCGCGACGGTGCCCCCGATATCGTTTTCGCGAATGAGGGCAGCGATGACGACCAGGGAGGGGCCATCATCTACTGGGGGAGTTCTAAGGCAACTTTCACTGAGAACCGCAAGACCAGGTTGCCAGGCATTCGTAGCTCGGCAATTGCCATCGCAGATCTCAACCAAGACGGATTCGCAGAGATTATCCTAGCAAACCGTTATCTGCCAGTTCGAAGAGACAGGAATAACGTCACGGAACTCGACACCGATGTGGAGAATGAGGCCATTTCGTCTTACATCTATTGGGGGGCGGGCAACGGATATTCGGCACTTCAAAGAAGCGAGCTACCCACGATAGCTGCCAGCGGCGTCGTCGCCGGGGACCTCAATGGTGATGGACACGCAGACTTGGTGTTCTGTAACGGGCCTCGACGTGCTGGTCACTCGGCACCGACCGCTGGCGGAGGCTCTTACCTCTACTGGGGCGGCCCTCAGGGATTCGAGATTCGCCGCCGCACCACTCTTCCCACTCTCAACCCAACCCACTGTCTGGTCGACGATCTGAATGGTGACGGACATCTGGATCTAGTCTTCAGCAACGAAAATGACGCCCGATCTTTTCACACTCAGTCGTACGTGTATTGGGGCAGCGGCGAGGGGCTTAGCACCAGCCGCAGGCTGGAACTGCCGACCGTCGGGGCAGCCAGTGTCGGAGCGGCAGATTTTGACCGGGATGGAAAGAAAGACTTGGTTTTCATCAACAGAATTGATGGAGCGGCTGGAGAGCCCGTCCCTGCCTACATTTACTGGGGAAATGAGAGAGGCGAGTACCGAACCGGCCAGCGGCTAAGCCTTCTGCATCCGTACGGCTCGCCTGGTGAAGCTTATGCTGCCGCCGACATTGACAATGACAGTTGGGTAGATCTGTATCTCGGTGGCGCCGAGTCTGCCGTCTATTGGGGGTCTCCTCAAAGCTTCGCCCCCCAAAGAAAAACAGTGGTGGCTCCAAGCATGGCTTTCTCAGGCCGGATTGCCGATTTCAATCGAGACGGCTATCTTGACTTGGTCCTCAGCGAATATGCGAGAGGTGGAAGAACGGATCTCTATTGGGGCGGGCCCATGGGCTTTTCCTCGAACAATCGGTTCACTTTTTTGATTGACGGTGTCCGCCGGCTTACTATCGCCGATCTCGATGGGGACGGTTATATGGACATTGTGTTCCCAACCATCAATAACGCAGCCGTCATTTTGTGGAATAGCTCCACAGGCTTCGACAATGCGAAGAAAACCTCTCTGCCCGGAGGGTTGGTCATTTCTGCGGAGATTGCCGACCTCAATCGAGATGGTTACCTGGATCTCATTCTGTGTAACTTGAGATCTCCGGACGGCAAGCCCGAGGGAAATACCTTTGTCTACTGGGGAAGCAAAGAGGGATACCGGGAATCACGGAGGTTAGTGCTCCCTTCAGTAGGAAACGAAGATGCCTTGGTCGCCGACCTCAATCGCGACGGCCATTTGGACTTGGTATTGACCAGCTTTCATGCGGGCGAAACTCGAAACCACCCCTCTTATATCTACTGGAACAGCGCTCAAGGCTTCGATGCCTCGCGCGTAACACTACTTCCCACCCACTCGGCTTCCGGAGCACTGGCAGCCGACTTCAATCACGATAGTTATCCCGACATTCTTTTCGTCTGTCACACGCTGGAGGGAAACCATCGGAACGACTCGTTTCTCTACTGGGGAGGGCCGCAGGGTTACTCGCCCGAACGCCGCGGTCTCCTGCCAGGTCTCGGTTCGCACTTCATGACTGTGGCAGACATCGGCAACATCTATGACCGCGAGGATCACTATGAATACATTTCGCGCGCTTTTGATGCGGGGCGGAATGCTCACTTTGAGTCACTGGACTGGGAAGGTCAAACTCCTTTCGCTACGAGGTTGGAATTTCAGGTGAGGACGGCAGCAACCCAAGAAGATTTGAAGAAAGCAGTATGGCTCGGTCCAGACGGTCCCAAGAGTCGCTATCGCGAGCGTTCGTCGAACCTCAAAGGACTTCCCCAAGATGCCCGCTGGATCCAGTTCAAGGCAGTTCTGCTTAGCCCCGATAGTGCTAACACTCCTGTGCTGAAGTCTGTTTCGATCAAGTACCTTCAACCCAACTAGGACGGGTGGCGCCTAGAGATCCGGCACGGATGTCAGAATCGCTTCAAAAATCACCGAGCAGCTAGGGGAGTATTCTTCAGTGTTTGCGCGGGTTCAGTATAGCTGATCTCTCAATAGCGCAACCAAAGGCCTTGATATCAATCGTTGCGAAAGTAGTAGCATTATTCAACGCGATCGGGTATAGTTGGGTGCATGGCGCGACACACTAACAAGAAACCGGCTAAGAAGAGCCCTG
>JAKEER010000552.1 GCA_022616615.1 Acidobacteriota bacterium | reverse complement strand
CCGCCCCCCGCGAGTGGGGTCACCGGTTCGCGACGCCCGGTCGGTTTGGAACGGGGAGGTGAGGCCTCCCTGAATCCCCTAGGTCTCTTTCCGACCGCGCTGCCCCGCCGTGGCGTCCACGATATGCGGCCGGTGGAACAACAGTTAGACTACCAGATCAAGTACCGCGACGTGCGTGCAGGCATGAAGGAATACGCCGACCGCTACTGCGAATACCTTATCGCGCAGGGGAAGACCGCGGCCAAGGGCGTGTGGTGAGGGCTACGGGCGCATAAGAGCTAGGCGGCAATCAGAGAGAACCATGAGACTAATCGATAATTTTAAGGGTTTGCTCTTCGATATGAACAGCACGTTCATGTTCGGAGAGGATAGATTTCATTATGGAGAAGATCTTCACAAGACAGACTCCCGCAGCATAAAGCCATCTCCGCGTCTCTATCAGGAAGCTCTGCATGGTGCAGGTGTACAACCACAAGAAGCATTGTTTATCGGCGACAGTCTTCGATACGACGTGGAAGGGGCTAAGAAAGTGGGAATGACAACCATCTGGGTGACATCACAGCCGGCATCGCACCCCTGCGTAGACCATATCATCCAAGTCATTCAAGAGCTTGAGACATATGTCGCCCAACTACGCCTTGCAGCCGGCGCGGCCACGCACCGGCCGCACGGCTGAGCCCGAGTCGTTAGTGCGCACAAGGAGCGCACAATCAGTTTATCTAGTTCCAGTTGCTGCCGACAAAGTTCACGATTCGGTCAAGATTTGTGTTGCCAGCCGACGTGTCTGAACACAGAGACACAGAGGCACGGAGACGTTACCGGATACCAGATTGTCCAAAGCGAGCCAAGAATACCGCCGTGCCCTCGGATTCCCGATGGACTCTCTGCGCCTCTTTGTCTCTGTGGTTAGTTTTTTTCTATTCTCGGCTGTATTGAGGTCGCTCGCTACTTCAAGGCTGCCAACTTTGCTCAGGTTTCTTGATCGTGTGCAATCGGTTCATTTAGCCTGATTGAGCGAAGCAGATTCAAACAATGACAATTCTCGACAAATTCCGCCTTGATGGAAAAGTGGCCATTGTCACTGGCGCCAGCACGGGACTGGGGCAAGGCATGGCTATCGGCCTGGCGGAAGCCGGCGCCGACATCGTTGGCGTCTCGGAAGGTGGACGCAAAGAGGACGGCAGGCAGTTCCACGAGCCCTCGCCAGTTGGTGGCGCTTGAACGCCCTGAACTTCCTTGCCTGCGAAGCAAGCCGGCTGTTTGGCGGTGGTTGCAGCTCAGATTGCGAATTCCTTCGCGAGAAGGTATCGCCCCTTTTTGAGTTCGAAACGTGCCCGGCCGAGGTTGGCGTCTTTGCTGAGAAGGGTGAAAAAGAAGTATTCCGGAGTGATCATGTGGATGGCAACGATGCGCTGATCCGTGGAAACCACAAATTCTTCCAGAGAACCCAGGCCCGCATCCTGCGTCGTGGACGACAGGGTTCGCAAGGCGGAGGTGTACTCAGCGGCGAGGGACTCAATGTTGATGCTGGGATCCGGCAGGCGCTTCTCAATCGAGATGCCATCCATGCCCATGACGGCAGCGCCTAGCGTTCCTTGTACCTTGTGAATGAAGCCGTCGAGAAATTCTGAGAACATAGAATCGAAATTCCACAAAGGGCTAGGAGAGCGATTCCAAAATACCGTTAGAATTCGAATTGGGTGGCGCAGACATCGCGTCTTCCGCGATGTCTGCGATCCATTGCCGCAAACATGGCAAGCTGCGCCATGCGTGCGCCACCCAAAGCGATTGTATTGTCAGTTAGAAATCGCTCTACTAGGCAGAGGCCCGGATGAATCTGAAACCCCTACACAAAGCGTCTAGCTCTGGTGCTTCCAAGCCGCAAAGGTCGCTTCCTATATCACGCGCTTAGAGAATCTTGGGCGAAAGGAAAAAGATGAGTTCTTGCGTTTGCTTATTCACCGAGCGATTCTTGAACAAGTTGCCAATCAATGGAATGCTTCCGAAGCCAGGGACCTGGCGAACATTGACCTGCTCATTGTCAATCAAGACGCCGCCAACGACCACGGTGCCGCCGTTGGTCACCAAAACGGTCGTTTTGGTCTGCTGCGTGTTGACCGTGGGAACACCTCCCACCTGGCGGGAGAAATCGGGGGTTGAATTCTCCACATCCACTTTCAAGACAATCGTGCCCTCGTCGGTGATTTGCGGCGTCACGGTGAGCTTCAACGAGAAATCGAAAAACTGAACCGACACGGTGTTGTTGATCGTTGTCTGAACGGGGATCTTAACGCCCTGCTGGACAAAGCCCTCGATGTTGTCTTGAGTGATAATCTTCGGTTTGGAGATCAACTTGGCCAAACCGCGGCGCTCAGCAGCAGTGATGATGGTGTCAAGCAGGAAGTTATCCGTGATCCCCACGAAGTAGGACAAGGCGCTCGTAGGGGCGTTAGCACCCAGATTGGTAATCAATGGCAATTTGGCCGAAGTCTGCACGCCTGTGCCGAGGTTCACACTCGGCGGAGGTGTGCGGCTGAAAGGATTGCCGTCAAGCGCGCCAGCCAGGGTATTCTTCGTGTTGTTACCATAGATGGCGCCAATCTGGACGCCCACATCGCGCAGGAAGTCGCGGGTTGCCGCAATGACGCGTGCCTCAATCTCCACCTGCTTGATCTTCTTGTCGAGCTGTTTGATCAACGCATCAAGCGCCTCGAACTTGCCGGGGATGTCGGAGATGATCATCGAATTCGTCCGCGCATCCACAATGATGTCGCCGCGGGGCGAGAGTACCTTCTTCAAGACCAGGCTCAAGTCTGCAGCCTTGGCGTAGCTGAGCACGCGAGTTTCGGTTTGCAGTTCAGCGGCCAGCACGCGGGCGTCCGACAGGCGTTTCCGCTGAGCCTCCTCCGCCTCCAGCGTCGCGTTGCTGGCAATGCGGAGCACATTGCCGTCGAGCTGTTTGCCCAGCGAATTGTTCTTCAGAACCACATCCAAAGCCTGATCCCAGGGAACATCATTGAGGAAAATCGTCAAGGATCCCTTGACGTCGGGATCCAGCACGATATTCAGGCTACTGATTTCCCCGATCAGCCGGAAGAAATCCTTGAGGTCTGCATCTTTGAGTTCCAGCGAGATCAGCTCACCGCTGTATTTGGGTGCCTGGACTGCGGGAGGGGCAGAAATCACCTGGCTGGCGGCCGCCTGGACCGGCAATGGATGTAGCGTAGGGGCCGAGGGCGGAGGCTGAGTGGCCGGCGTCGCCGGAGGTAGTGCAGTCGCAACTACCAATGCAGGTTGAGGGGCTTGTGGAACGGCTGCAGCGACTTGCACCGGAGGAGGAGATTCCAACTGCTTCAGCTCTGGCAAACGGGCTGATCCTGCTGGAGCCGCTGCGGGGGCTGCAGGCTTCTCGTCAAGCGGCGCCCGTGTTTCTGCCGGTTCGGCCATGAGATCTGGCACGGCAAACAAAACCGGTACCGGTGTCTGTTGCGCCATCTGGATCGCGGCTGGCCGTCGTGTTTCCATGGGGGGCAGCGGCTCGATCCATTGTGGTAGCGAGTTCCGGACCACACCGGTATCGGCTTGTGCGTCTTTGAGCTCAAGTTGGGCTGCAGTCACATTGCCTTCCAGCAAGAGCATTCGTGGCGCCGCGACGGGCTGAGGCTTCGCCAGCTCTTGCATCTCCGTCATCAGAAGCGCGTCGGGCTGGCTTGCAAAAGAGAGGCTGGCCACTGTGATGGGTTGAGAAGCCTCCGGGAATGCAACTGGCGCCAGAGTTGAGCTCTTGGCCAAGTTGGAAAGGACTGGCTTCGACGGGACGGCGGCGACTGCAGACCCCTTCTGGAAGCGGATGAGTACCCCGCCGTCGGCAGCTTCAACTGCGTACGAGGTCTTGCGCGAAAGATCGAACACGCAGCGAACCAGCTTGCCTTGCTCCGTATCGCCGTATCCAAAACGAATCTTGCGGATCAGGTCCGAATCGATCTTGACGGCTTGCTTCGACACCCGGTAGACCGAACCACTCACGTCAATCACTAGCCGGTTGGGTGACTGCAACTCGAAATGCTTGACCGACGCCTTGCTTGACGTCGGCAAAAGCAACTCGATTTGCTGGCTGTCTTCGCGCAAGGCTAGGTCGTTCGGCACGGCAGGCAGAACCTTGGGCGCCGGCTCGGCAGTCGGGCTCACCGGAGTCTTTGCCTTCTGGCCAACGCTCTCAGGCAGGGCAGGATTGAGAGAGCGAAACGTCAGGAACAGCTTGTTGCCTTCGGGCTTCAATGAGTATTGGATGGCTCGTGCGAGATTGAATTCAATCCGCGCCAGCGGTCGTGGCCCATCGCCAATCTGCGAGACGCTGGCAAAATCCACTTGAGATGTTTTCAGATCCACGAAGTTCTTTTCCAAACCCGACTGTGCGCTCGTGATGTCCAGGATGAAAAGCCTGGGATTCGGGTAGTAGGACGTGTAGTCGAAAGGCCGGCTGGCGCGGATTGCAATGTTGGTTTGATCGCTGCTGCTGGTGAAGGAAAGATCTTGCAGCAAGACAGGCCCCTCTGCAGACCGTAGTGTCTGGGCGCGAAATCCAGGGCTCGCCAGTCCCCAGGTGATAAGCGCCATCACCACGACCCTGCCGAAATGTCTACTTCGCATCATTGCCTTCTCCTCGAGTCGGGTAGAGCTTCTTGACGACTTGTTGGGATAGTTTCCTGCCTTGGCTGTCGGTGAATGTCTGGCTGAAAATGACGGCGTCGCTCTTGATGTCGATTACTTTTCCGTCGTACAACTCGTCATTCGGGTGGATGAAATAGGTCTTTCCACGGTACCCGGTTGCCATGGCCATGTAGTGGTTTTTCGATTTCACGATGCCGGCCAGGTTGATCTCTGACACCAACTGCCCCTTCAGGCCGGGCGGTCGCACCGTGGGAGCTGAGGTTGCCTGAACCGTGGTAACGACATCCAGACTGCGAAAAGGGTCACGCCTCCCCTTCGCTTCATACTTGTACGTGGGCACCACCACGGCCTGGCTGGGCGAGACTGCCGGAGCGGACGCTACTTGAGCGGGTGGAGCCTTTTCACCTTGTTTCAATTTGGCTGGCTTTTGGGCATGGACTGCCTCAGCGAACACTGAACAAACCAGCAGAATGTAAAATCGGAAAACCGTCTTTTTCATTTCTTCTTTGCCGTGAGAGCTTTCTGCATTTCTGCGTTGTCTTTTTCTTCGTTGTACACAAACGTGGTGGCCACACAGGTGGTGGAAATCGTTCGGCCTGGCCTCTTGCTCTCAACAATTTTCACGTCAGAAACGTTGACAATTCGCGAGAACTTGCTGAGCTTGTCGAAAAACGCTCCCAGGCTGTGGTACGTGCCATCGACTTCCAGATTGATGGGCCACTCCGAAAAGAAGTCTTTTTGGCTGACCGGCATGGGCTGAAACCTCCTGATTTGAAGATTCGAAGCCACAGCGCTCTCCTGCACTTGCCGCAGCAGTTGATCGGTCTGCTTGGCTTCAGGGAGAATGATCTTCAACGTTGCCAGCTTGTTCAGAAGCTGCTTGTTCTGCGTCAAGAATTCCTGATGCTTTTGCTCCACAGCTTGGCCGCGCTGGATTTCAACCTTCAACCCGTCCAGTTGAGTTTGCTTCGCCGCGATTTGTTCGCTCAGACCGGAAATGAAAAAGTACCAGCCGAGTCCGGCGATGATGACTCCAAATACAGAAAAAATCCCCAGCTGGCCATACCAGGGGATGTTATTCAGGCCCTTGAGATTCAGATCAATAGCCATAAAGGGGAAACCTACTCCGCTCTCAGGAAGCTGAGGCGCTTGAGGCGACAATGTTGCCTTCAAAAGTAATCGAGAAGGAATACTTGCTATCCAGCTCTTGAAGGTTCACGAGGTTCACATTCTTGAAATTGCCAACGCGCGTCAGATTGGTGATGAAGTCGGCTACAGCATCTGGAGATCCCATGGCCGTGCCGTTGACTGTGACCAGGTTGTCTTTCTGCGTGAGGTCTTTCAGCCAGACCCCATCGGAACGCTGAACGCAATCGCTGAGTAAGTCCAGAACCTGCACCGGGCCCGATTGGTTCTTCTTGAGCGACTCGATGACATTGATCCGCGTTTCGAGCAACTTGCGGCGTTTTTCGAAAACTTCGTTCTCCTTCAACATTCCTTCCTGCCGGACCTTCTCTTTTTTGGCCAGCATAATTTGCTGGCTCAGTTCTTCGTCTTGCTGCGACAGGATTCTCTCCCAGAAGTAAATGATTCCGACCGACATCAAAACCACGGCGACCGCCATCACCGCCATAAGGGTTTGATTGGAGGCCGTGCTGATCTTCTTTGCCTTGGCGGCCTTGAGCTTTGTTCTGCCTAAAAGGTTGATTTTGATCATCTAGTTGTCGAAACTCCTCAAGGCTAGCCCAACGGCTACGGCCATGCTTGGAGAAATGTCATCCAGATGCGCCAAATCGACGCCCTTCCCGACGACAATGTTTTTGAACGGGTCCAGCATTTCGACTGGCAGTCCAAGCCGGCTTTGCAGCAGATCGAGAAATCCGTCCACCTTGGCGCATCCGCCACATAGATATATCCGCTGCAGTTGTTCACCCACGGTAGTCGCCCGGAAGAAGTCGAAGGTCTTTTGAATCTCGAGCATCAACACTTCGGAAACCGACTGCACCAACGAGGCAACATTCTCGCTCTGCACACCTTCGATCGATTTCCCCTGCTTTACCTGCTCCGCCTCTTCAAAACTAAGGTTCATGTCCTTTTGCAAAGCGTCGGTAAACTGGTTGCCGCCCACTGAAACGTCTCGGGTGAACAGCGGCATGCCGCCTCGAGTCACTACGATGTTCATGATGCTGGCCCCGATATTGAGCAAGGCAATCGTCGCACTGGGCGCCGGATTGTAGTTTGTCTCAAAAGCATTTTGAATGGCGAAGGCATCAATGTCGACCACCACCGGAACTTTGCCTGCCTGGGTAATCACATTCGTATGGTTGAGAATCTTGTCTTTCTTCACAGCGACTAGCAAAACGTCGGTGGACGCCGCAAACTCTGTGTTCAACACCTGGTAATCGAGGTTGACGTCGGAGATGTCGAAGGGAATGTGCTGTTCGGCTTCCCATTGAATCGACTCTTCCAACTCCTCTTCACTCATCGCTGGAAGAGGAATCTTCTTGACAATCACCGAATGGCCGGAAACGGAAGTCGCAACATTCTTAGTCTTGATCTTCTGGTCTGTGAAGACCTTCCCAATAGAATCGGATACGGAAAGCGCGTCCATGATGGCGCCATCCACGACCGTGTCGGACGCCAAAGGCTCCAGTCCGGCGTGGACTAGCTCAAAGCCTTTGTTGGCGCGGCGAAGTTCCACGGCCTTGACGGAACTCGATCCGATATCTAAACCTACCAGAGGTTTCTGCCTTGAAAATAATTGCACGGTCGGTGCCCTTAACCTGAATTTCAACAACTTTCTATCGTGCTTCCAATTGTGGAACTTTACCTTTTTTCCGTGGACCCCTTGCGGCTCTTGAATTCCATCCATTCGTCCAGCACGGTCTTCTTGAAACGCCAGCGATTGCCTAACTTGAAAGCCGGAATTCGCTCCATCGAAACGTACTTGTAGAGGGTGTCGGGAGAAATACCGAGATATTGGGACGCTTCCCTGATGTTCATGACTTCTTTGTGCTGGGCCATTATTCCATCCCCAAACTTAGGTTTTGTCCCTTTGATCGGCAAAGTTTTTCGGGACATTAGTACAGCAAATATGGCTTGTCAACCCGGTTATTTCGAGAATTGACCTCGTTTCTTGGAAATCTTTCCAATGGTTTTCTACTGAAGGACGCCAGAGAAGTACACCATTTGGTGTCCTTTCAAAGAAGAATCGCTAGATGTAGCGGTTGAACAATGTAACGGGCCGAATTATTTGAGCAAATGGGCCACATTATTTGATCACTTGGCCGCGCTATTTGATCAGAAGGTGCACCCGTACGTGTGCACCCGAACGTGTGCACTTTCTCCGAACACACAAATGCGCTGTCCTCTGAAACGCTGGCTGGAAGTGCCTTTTGTGCAGACGTGGCACAGTTTCAGAAGATCAGCGCTGAAGTTTCAAAAGCCTCTTGAAAGAACGTTAAAGCTCCGGTTTCGCGGGCTTCAAAAGTGATGCCTTGGGGCGGCCTGGCTAAAGGCCGGGAATTCTGTTACCCCAGGGCTTGCCTCATCTCATCCATCAGCAGCTCTAAACGGTCACTGATGAGCCGATGCTGTACCCCCAAGATCGCAACGAGGAAGGCCGCTAGCTCAATCTTCGATTTCGACAGCCCGGAGTAACCCTTCATCAGGCCAACAACTTCAGATTGGTATTTCCGGATCGCCTCAACCCGCCAGTCGCTTTTCAGATGGCGTGAGCAGTAGCGATGGAGCGAAGCGGGCTTCACCTCTTCTCCGGTCTTTTCCTTCAACAAGGCCGGAATCTTGTAGACGGGGTAACCATCCAGGTAAAGGCTCTCGATCAAGCCCCTGGCTTTCTTGCTCAAACTCTCGACTGCGAACCCTCTCGACATAAGCGTTCAGGTCTCGGTGAAAGGGGGGAGCCAGCGGAGGAACTGGCGCGGGACTCTCACCTGTTTTCCCTGACAGACCATAAGGATGCCCTCCTTACCTTGACTCAGGAAGGAGCCCCCTGTTTGCCTATGGTCTGCCTGTTCTCGGCAAATCAGGGGAAGGCTTTCAGATCAGGTCCAAACCCATCTCATGCAGCCGAACTTTCTCAACTTCCACTGCCTCTGCCACTTTCACTTTATTGATATCGAACAGTAATCCGTCATACCAGTCGGCGATTGGCTGAAAGACCTGGAGGTTGAACTTGGGGATCTTTATTTCCCCTGCTCGGAAGGTGAAGGTGTACTCGGCATCGGCCCTTTTCTTCAGCCGTCGCTGACCGTCCATGTAGAGCCGCTGCCTCAGGGCGCTCAGGGCCAGCAGCCTGCTGAATGTCTCTTTGAGACTTTCAGCCTGCCGGATGTAATCCCCGCCCGCAACCTCAGCCTCCTGGGTGACGAATTCCATCAGTAGTTCGTACTTCTGGAGATCGAGGGTCTCAAACTGAGCCTGCGCTGCCGCAAGCCTGCGACGCAGACCCAAAATCTTTTGCTCGGTGTCCGGGATGATTCGGTGCGCTTCCTCAGCCGCTCTGTTTGCTTCGGCCTGGCGCTGCGCGATTTCAGCATCCAACTCTTGCAGCCTCTCTGGCTGTGCTTCTCCAGTCGCGATCTCCGCCAACAGGTCTTCTCGCTTCTGACTGAAATCCTCCAGTGAGGGGATGGTCGCTTTGGCCTGGACGATAATGCCCTCCTGCTCTTCAATCAGAGCCTCGATACCTTCTACCCGCTTCAGGGCATTCAATCGCCTCTCCTGATAGTCTAAAATCTCTGTGTAGTGCTCCGCTTGAACCGATTTTTTTGACATAACTCTTATTCCGCCTTTCAATCAAAATGTCCTTTGAGTTCCCAGCAACCGAAGCTCCCGGTTTTAGACCATCCGGAGAGCTTCAGCGAAGGAAAGATTCCTGCTCTTCGCAACTTGCTCTGCCTCCCGCACGACTCCCAAGGCATCACCATAGGAAACCCCTCGTTCCTGGCTGACGGCCTCAGCCCGGTTGGCTCGTTCCACTGACTCCAAATCAACCGGATGGCGGGGGTCTTCGGTGAAAGTGACCTCTCCCACCTTGTAGGTTCTGGGCGGGTTCTTTTCCAGTGCCAAGGCCTGATGATGTTCTCGCACGCGCGTCAGCGCCTCACCGTACGAGATTCCTTCCTCATCAGCCAGGGCTTCCGCGTCTTCAGCCAATTCAATCCCTACCGCAGGAACGATTAGGTCTTCGGTAAACTGAACCCGGCGCGGGAACCGTTTGCTTGGGCTTCCTTGCGCCTCAGCAAAAAGGGGATTTTGTGCCACGCTCTCATTGACCTTCTGGTAAACCAGGTCCCGCACCTCTTTGCTCATTTTCTTTTCCACATCCATCAGCTTTGAGACCATCGCCCCCGTGGATAATGTCACCGAGCCTCTCTCCCAAGCTGTCTGCAAGTTCAGCCAGTTGGTTTCCAAGTTGCTCCCGGATCATTCGGTCTACCCTGTCACCAAGGCCCTCTTCAAATTCCTTTAAGTCGGCATTCGACACCACATCAGTCGATCTTCTGAACAGCCTCATAAATCCTCCTTGTCTGTCTTGAAAATCAAAGTGAACGCTTTCGCTTTCGTCTTCCGAAAATGTGGGCAGCGCCGCCAGGCCCTTGACTTCGGGAGGCATGGCTCCCAAAAAGCCGACGTGTCTGAGATAGAGGTCGCTGCCCTTGAAACCTCGGTAAAGCGACACGCTGCGGGTTTTGTAGAGCCCGCGCTCAATCCAATCCTTAAACTCACCCTGCACGTTGGCGAACTTGGCCAGCAATCGTTTGCCTTCGCGCTTGAGTGAAGCCACCCAACCGAAGGCGGGCCGGTCGTGCTCAGGATGCCCGATGGTGAGCGGCGCTTCGTAGAGCTTGGGATCGTAGCTCGAGACAACCTTGTCCAAGTCTGCCTCGTTGTAGCTTCCCTTGGCTCCGTAGTCACCAGCCCGAAAGATTTCAACCCACCCATCCCAATCTGTTGGCATTACACGCCTCGTTTCACTTTCCTTTCTGGCTTACGGGGGTTCTGCGTCCCCTCTTGGAGCAGCTTCTTCCGCCGCGCCGCGCGGACCCGGCCCACGATTCGGTATAGGTGCCGGGTGGTCAGCTGGTAGCGTCTTCTCAACTCCCGCGTGTTCGTCCAGTTAAACTGGGACTCGATCTCCTCATCCCGATTGCTCGCATCGAGAAACCGCCCCTTGGGGATATAAACCTGTTCGCCTCCCCAGCAGGTTCGGATCCGTTCTGTGACCGCCAGCGCGATCCGCTCGCAGTCTTGGCCTAGCCCCATCTTTTGCAAATCCGCTACCAGGAAGGTTCTCAGGTCTTCTAGAAGCTCCGGGTAGTTTCCTGCCTCGGCTCGTTCCGGCATGTTGGTTTCAGAAGAACCTGAACATCAGCCCAATCTCACGTTCGATCTTGGTGGGTCCAACGCGCTTCTGGCTACAGACCGGGCAAATATCGAACTCCCCTGACGATGCGCCTTCTGCCGCGAAGTATCGAATCACCTCAGCTGCGCTCAGGAACACGTCGCGATCCAACAACGGCGCTGTCGAAACAAATTCCTGCTTCGCTATGTCCCAATAACCAATGGGCTGCATCTCTCGCTTAGTGCGCCACAAGGAAGCGCGCTCCGACACGATCAAAAAGACATTCCGTCTTCCTTTGCCGAGTGCCTCAAAGCAGAGCTTGACGCCGCTGGAGGAAGTCACGACTAGCGGGCTTCTTGGACTGCGGTTCCATTTGTCCAGCTGGAAAGCCATCTGGTTCTTGTTCCCCCGAACTGCAGCTCAATCAGAAAAGCGAGTCCCGTAGTCCTGCCCTGCCGAAGTCAGATTTCAAGCCTTTAGTAACGTGGCGGACAAGGGATCGCTCTATTGACCATGCGCCGATGCTCCCTTGCTCCATGACCTTCTTGATTCCGGCCTCCACTGCCTTTTGCACCTTGTCCGCCGTGGCGGCTGGGTCGGTCGCTCCCCTGGCATCTACGCTCACGTTAAAGTTGAGGACCGGAGCCGATTGAACTGAATTAAACTCAGATTTCGGGACTACCCGCTCACCGGGCCGCAAGAACGAAAGCACCGAGTCGCGGCCCGTGTCCACGCCCGGCACAATGCCGCCGTGTGCGAAAGCCGGAATGCCGCGGGAATGGTCGAAGCTCAGCGATTGCGCCGCCAGGCCGCGCCCGAAGAAGCGCTGATAAAGCGGCAACATCCCTGGGCTCTGACCCGTCGCCTGGGCGTAGTTCAAAAGCAGCGACTGCACCGGATCGAGCCGCAGCGTCTCGAACCGTTTGCGATCTGCCTCGCGGCCAAAGGCGCTTTCACCGATACGCTTGATGTCCTGGAGGACCCTTTTTTCCTGGACGTTGATTGCGAAGTCGCGAAGGATCTCCTCGCGGAACTTGTCTTCTCGGCTCTTGCGGAGCTTCAGCGCAAGAATCGTGGCGCCAAGGCCGATGCCCGCCGCAATGGTGAACGGGTTACTGAAGAACGCCCCGAGCTGCGCGCCTGACAGACCGAAGAGTGAGAAGCCGCCCCCAGCCGCGCCACCTGCCGCTGCTGTGCCGCCTGTCGCAAGTCCTGGCACGGTAGAGCCAGCCAGAATCGAGGCCGGAAGCGCGCCTCCTAAGCCCGCCGAGCCAAGCGATGCCACCGAGCCGCCCAGAGCGGGCGCGAACGACGATGCAGTAAGTAGGCCACTAGCAGCGGCTGCCGTACCCGTTGCCGCCGTACCTGCTCCAACGCCAGTCGCGGCCAAGTTACCGCCGAAACCGAACCCCGCCCTTAAGCGTGCTACGAACCCACCACCACCGCCACCGAATAAGCCACCCAGGTTGAATAGCCCGCCGAAACCAGCCGCAGGGCCGCTCGCGCCGCCCAGGCCAGGACGTCTGCCGACAAACAGCGTTGCGACAATATCCCCAAAGATATCCTTCAACCGGGTGGCGAAGACGCCTTTCACGTAGTCCAGCAATCCGGCAAAGCCCTTCCGGCCCCGCGTAAAGATCGCATCAAACACCCCTTCAGCCTGATTTTTCACCGTGCTGAACAAGTTGTCGTACTGCCGTTGTTGAAGCTGGATCAGTTCAAGGCCCTGCCTCGTTTCAATCCGTTGAATCTCGTCCGGCCCTCTGCCAAGCGCCCGTTCTTTTTCCTTCTGCTGCTTCGCGAACAGTTGCAACAACTCAGATTCGTTCTTATTCCTTCCGCTCACTTCCGCCTGAAGCATGGCGATTTCATCGTCCAGGCCGCGCAGCCGGTCCCTTCTCCGCTGCTCCTGTTGGGCGTGGAACAGCTCTTCAAACTTGCCGCGCAGTTGAATTTGCTGGTCGTGACTCGCGGTCTTGAAGAGTTCACTTCGTTCAAAGGCCTCGGCTTCCAGCTTATGCTGGGCAATGATCCTATCGACCTCACTGGTCGCGTTCGCAACGCGGATTTCACCGTTCAGCTTGCTGATTTCGTTCAGGGCTCGCTGTTGGGTGCTGACATCCTCGAGCATTCTCTTGCTGAGATCGGCCAAGCCCGTATCGATATCCTTCTGAGAAAGCCCGCCTTGAACCTCTTTCGTGTGCCGGTCAAGGAATTCCCGCAAGGCGGTATTCTTCGCGCTGCCTGCGGCCAGGCGAGCCCGCCCGCCCTGGCCGGATGTAAGGTGCTGGCGGCCTAGAATGTCCGCAAGCTCGTGATCGATGCCGGCAAACTGGCCAGTCAGGCCGCTGAGACCTTTCCGCGTGAGTGCGCTGATCCGGTCATCGATTGCCTTGCGCTCGCGAAGGATCTGCTCGGCGCGTTGGGCGTGTTCATTCTCTTTCCCCACCAAGGCTGCAAGCGCAGCCAGGATGCTGGCTCTTCCTGCCTCTCCTGCCGGGTGTTTGGCAGCATCAACTAACGATTCTTCCAGGCTCTGACGCGCTAGAAACTCGGGCTGGAAGAGATGGCCGAACTGATTGGCAAACTTCGGGGCGCGTTTCTGAAGCGCCGCGAATTTCTGAGCTTGCTGAAGGTCCGCTATCCGCGTCGGCAAGGAAAGCTGCGAAACTCCGCCTAGCTGTTCCAGCGCCTGGCGGAAGGCATTGACTTCCCCGGGCGCGAGACCGAATTGCTGTCGGATTCTTTCCAGCCCTTGCTCCATCGTTTGGCCCTGCGAAACGAAGAGCGGAATGGTCTCCAGCGCCAGCTTGCGCATGGCCTGGCTGGCGTCGTCGGCTTTGCCGCCGAAAAACTCGCGGGTCTTGCTGAGAATGAAGTCGATCTCAGTAAAACCGCCTTGCCCGATGATGGGCGTCAACGCAGGGCCTAGCGCTTGCAAGAGCCGCGCAGGCTCGTTGACGGCTCGAAACCGTTGCAGGTTCTCATTCTGCCGCGTGAAAGCCTGGCCGATGCCTTGCACCCGAGTTCCCAGATCGAAGGCCAGAATCTCTTTCTGCGCGGTCAGATTCACCCGGAGCTTGTCTGTGTTCGAACCGATGGCGTTGCCTGCGGTTTCGAAGGCGGACACCTGTGCCTCAATCGCAGCGACTGCATCCTGACGAAGCCGGATATCGTCGTTGCTGATGGCCAGGGCGTTTTGGGTGACACGGCTCAGGCCGGTCGTATGCTCGATGAGGAATTTAATTCCATCACCCAGGATCTGCACCGCGCCGGCGCCGCCTAGAAAACCCAGTGCCATCGCTCCGCCTGCGAACTGAGCCGCTGCGCCCAGGCCAGTCACCGCAGAAGACGCAAGGCCGGAGGCTCGCGCCATCACGCCCGATTGGGAAGCAAGCTGGTTGGTAGAAACTTTGAGCCTCGAGGTCCGCACGAGCCCCAGCAAACATATTCTTCAAATCACCCAGCCCGCCGCTGCTGCGCATCGCGGTCCCGAAGCGCCGCATGTCCGCCTCCGCAGCCTTCAGCGACGCCGTGTTTGCGTTGACCGCAGTGCCGATGGGAGCCAGGCCGCTGGCGGCCTTAGTCCCCGCCTGGCTGGCTTCGCGGTCAACCTTGCGCAGCTCGCTCTGGAAGGCGGCAATCTCCTGCTTGCCTCTCTTCCCATCGACTTCAATGACGATTTGGATTTTATTTTGCTGGTCGCCTGCCACTGTGCTTCCTCTCGGGGGTCAGGATCTTGAAAAAAGCCCTTCAAATGGGCCCTTAACCCCGTTTAAACGCTTTCAAAATCGATCCGAATTTTTTAAGGCTACCCAGGTATCCCCCAAATCAACCTGGGGCAAATCTGGGGCGGGACGAACCCCAAAAACGAAAAGCCCACAACCGCCGCATATGCGGGTGCGGGCTCTTCGTTCCTGCTTTGGGGTTTTTGCCGGGTAGCGAACCCGGCCAAACTTGAATTGTTTACTTCGCTGCTGTCTTGGTTCCCTTGGTTCCTCCCCATCCATACCGCTTGGCATTACTGGCTAGGACGCCGACTACGGCGTGCAGCTCGGCCGGCCGGCACCAGCTCACCTTCTGAATCTTGCAAACCCGTTTGGCGATGCCGTCTGCATAGCCCCAAGGCTTATGACCGATGGTGAGTAAGGCCTGATCTTGCGCAACATCGGCCCGCGATCCTCGTCGTCCATGTTCGTTGGGCGACCCGGATAGGCAGGAATGGCCTTGCCTCGCGGCTTGTGCTTCCCGCCGTCATACTCAAAACCAAGCTGGCGGAAGTGGTCTAAGACTTTCGCCCGCCCGGCTTCCTCAAGATCCTTGGCACTCTCCACGCCGCCCACTTGCAGGAGGATTCCTCGGTAGATGTCGTCGCTCAGGTTCAGCTGCTTCTTGGCAATGTGTATCCGTGCCAATTGTCGGTTTCGAGAGTCTGTGCTCATTTCGAAACCTCCTGATCCGGGGCATCAGCAGAAAGCCTACCCACCTCACTCAGAGCTTGGCGGCAGAGTTCCAAAACGCGATCCATCGACCTCGACCTCATTGGCGTCTTTAAGACTGCCAGCACCGCCAAAACCCACGACACTTCGCTGGAATTCAGCGCCGGGAATTCAGACTTCAGCAGCTTGCCATAGGCGAATTCGACCTGCTCAAGCAGTCCATCGAGCGCTTCCCCGCTCGTGTTGGAAATCCCTAGCCCGAGTTTCCGAGTTACGGAAGACCAGACGCGCAAACTGAGACGGGACAAGGGTTTCATTGGGTGGTGTCCCTGTTACCTACGAGCTTCGATGTTG
>JAKEER010000551.1 GCA_022616615.1 Acidobacteriota bacterium | reverse complement strand
GGGGCGGGCGCTGGCGCAGGGACGGCGGTCCCGGAGCCTGCGCCGGGGTGGTGCGACCGGTCTTTGCGGAAACCTCCAATCGAGCGCTTCGTGTCACAAGCTTGGATCTTCGACACGAAACCCTCGAATGATGAATTTCGAGTCACCCTTCAGACCACCCCGTGCCGTTGCGCGGCACTTCCCCTCCTGATCTCAGGAGGGGAGCCCAAAAAATGTCCAATCTCCAGGTGCCGCGCAGCGGCATGGGGGTAGTCTGAGGAATGCGGGTGCAACTGAAAGTGACGTACAGTCTGAAACTACTGGGACGGGCTCTTGGGTGTGGCTCTGAAGATCGGACTTACCGCCACACAGCCACACCGACCACGACACTGGCGGCGGTTTGCAGCGTTTGCAGCACAGCTCCTTTTGTTTTGCTGCCGGGAACAAACAGGATATCGTCCGGGTTCAAGGTCACGTCGTTAGCTTCCCCTGCTAGCATCTGCTTCAAATTCACCGGGATTTCAGTCCGTTTGGCAGAGCCTGGAGTGGGTCGTAGGATGCGAGCTTTTTTCGGCGAAGCGGTGCGATCCAGGCCTTCCGCCAAGGAGAGCGCTTCCAGGACAGAGATTGAGTCCCGGTTCTTCAGCACAAAGCCACCCGATCTGCGGACGTCCCCAATCACGTAAACCATTTCGGCGCGCGGAACCGAGATAACGTCATTGGGCAGAATCGGGATGTTTTGTTCTGGCGTTCTTGCTTCGATGAGCGCCTTTAGATTCACCTCCGCGATGTTGAATTGCCCGGTGGGATCGAGGGTGGCGCCGGGAAGAGGAATGGGTCCCCACTCTCGACGGCGGGTAATCTTCAAACTGTGTCCGGCATCCTCGAGCAGACCACCAGCCAAGGAAAGAACCTCGATCAATCTCTTCCGGCCGCGGACTTGGTGGGCCCCAGGATTTTTCACTGAGCCGATCACAGATACGGTCTGGCTTCGATACTCAACGACGCTAACGGTGACCTGCGGGTTCTGAATATAGGTTTGCAAGCGCTTCTTCAGCTCGCCCTCCAACTGTTCGACGGTCAGCCCGGCAACTTTCAGCCGGCCCACCAAAGGCAAGTTGATCGTGCCATCGCTACCGATGCGAACGGGTTTGTCGCTGATCTCCTCTGCGTCGAGCGCGCGAATCGTCAATTGGTCGTCAGGTCCTAGCAGGTAGGACGAAAGCGCGGAGACCGTTTGTTCTGGCAACGCCAGGGTGAGTTCTGAATCCATGAGACCCGGAATCAGCCCGGCGAGACACACGAAATAGAGTCGGAAGATAGGACGCATTGGTTTTATCTGAGCTCTATTGCGAACCCGGTGAATTCAGTGCCGAATCAAATTGAAGCAATTGTCGTGAAGACACAAGTAAAGGTGAGGAAGAAGCGGCTACGGCCAACTCTCCATCCAGTTCGACGGCTACGGAACGTTGCAAGAGTGTTACCGATACAACCAGACGGTAGGGCTTTTTGATAGCCATTAGAATACCCTCGACTCCCTGCAAAGAGCCACGCTCGATGCGCACTCGCTGTCCAACCTGCAGAAACGGCCATGGCTCCGCTTGCAGCCCCGACTGCACAATAAGCTGCAGAGCGGCCATTTCGCTATCATTCACCGGCAGCGGAGTCTTGCCAATGCCGGCAATAAGACGAACTCCTGGAGTCATCAAAATCGGCAGCCGCTTTTGGACGTCAAAGCGACAAAAAACATAGCCAGGAAAAAGAGGCTTTTCGATGGCTTTCATGCGGTCTGACCAACGGCGGCGGCTGCGATAGAGGGGCAGGAATTCTTCGTAGCCCTTGCTATGCAAGAGAGAAGCTACCATTTTTTCACGTTGTGATCGGGTACTCAGGGCAAACCATTGACAAACAGAATCGGCTAGAGACATGGCGGTGGGCTCCGATAGAGAATCGTTTTTCACGTGGAGAAAAATCCCGCGTTCGAGTTAGCTCCGCACTCTAATTCCTTCCAGCTGACAGCAGAATCGGGCGGGCTACCGCCTAAAAACTCCCACAGCCTGTTCTGGGGGTCGAAGAAAACTCAACACTTCAAGACTAACTAGCCAAGGGCTTCGCCCTTGATATCCCCAGCGGAGTGACCTTGAAAGCCCGAAGCGCCAGCGAGGGCCAGTCGCAATTACCCTCGCTGGCGCTTCGGGCTTTCAGACCTCGCGGAAACGAGAACAAACATAACCGACCAACTCACGCCGTTTCGAGATGAGGCTCGAATGGGTCCAAACGATCCACAATCTCGGCGATCACCCAATTCGATGGCTCGATGAGCATGTGTACTATGCCCACCTTCAACTGGCGATGCCGTTCACTATTGAACACTCTTATCGTCCCCAAATCTGCTGTCAAAAGTTGTCTGGCGGAGCGATCCACAGGCTGTTTAGCGGCGGCTGAAAGTGGATTCGCCGCGTGCCCACTCTGAGAGCACATCAAGCGCCAACCCACACCCATCACCCAAGTGGTTCACGCGCGGATATCCCGATCCTCAACGTAACCTTTGCGGCTCATCCAAAAATTACCCAACCCTGGAGTTTCTACTGAACACGTCACGGTGTGGGGACGAGTGCATCGCCAGCAGTGAAAGGCCGATGCACCCTGGCCTTCAACGTGCATTCGATCTGTCGATTATTGGATGGCAGGAGAGGAGAAGCGCTGGACGATCCCCTCCTAAAAACCTCAGACCGAAGTAGCGTTTCCTGCCATCATGCTTCTTCCCCTTTGTCCTTCCGTTCCAGCGCTTGCTCTATAGTTCACTGGAGAAAGTGGGGGGTGGTACATGCAGTTCAAGAGTTGGATACAGACTACACGGCGAAGGCTCGGCAAACCACTGCGCAAGGCTCCGGTGCGGTGGCACCGCCGGGATTCACGAGCAACTGGCTGCCGCAGTCGGGAGAGGGTATTGTGATGATCTGTCCTAAATGCAAATCCGGCCAGCTGGCCGCCACTGCCGACGTTATAGCGGAGCACTATGAGTATGCCGTGCTGCGGTGTTCGCAGGCGAAATGCCTTCACCAAGTTGCCATCCAGATTATCGACCTGAAAGATACGGATAGCGGCCTTTATGCTGAGATGGTGGCAACCGGCTTGATCGATTCTCGATATAAAGTTCTTTGTCCGAGACGTGCTGCGTAAAAAGGACCAAGCTGGCGATGTCGCGCAAACTCTCTGCCGCGGAATCTTCACTTCGATTGGTTAGGCGGTGCTATTTCTTGCGCGTGTTTTTGCGGCCCTGCGGGCAGATGCTGATCTGGATGCCGCGGTGCGAGCAGCCGATGCTGCGCCGCCTCGCTTTCCGCCCTTCCGGGCTGGAGCCTTGTTGACAGGTTTGCCACGGCCCGAGCCTGAACGCTTGCCGCCGCCGGTCATTTTGTTCACAGTAGCCCAAGCTCTTTTCTCAGCCTCTTGTTCGGGCACAGCTCGCTCTTCATAGCCTTGCTCGATGTGCTCGGCTTGCCGTTTCTGTTTGTCACTGTATTCGGACTTGTCTCCCCTGGGCGTTGCGGCTCCTTTCTTGAATCGTTCTCGCGCATCTTCCCTAATCATTCGTCGCTTCACGAAAACGTACTCCGGTTGGCCGGGAGTCAAATGAAAGCGTCGCATCAGAACGGTTTCAAATTCACCCTGCCTTGTTTGGATCTCCCTTCCCATGAGGTTCCTCCAAATACGGGCTCAATCCCCTAAGCCGAAGGTAGCGCTGGACGATCGCTGGGCCGCCCGGCCTGCTTTGGGCGTCTTCTGCTGCTCCGTGAGGGGCGCGCCGCTTGCGCTTTTGAAGCGGAAGCGAACTTTCGTTTGTGGTCTTCGTGCACAGTGCTCTGACCCGGTGGTTCCCGTCCTGCGGTCTTGTAATAGTCGGGATGCACATTACTTTTCTTAGCCATTGGTTCAGGTCCTCATCTTGGCGTTGACCAGCGAGTAAACAATAGCCGTCTTAGCCAGTCCCCACAGTTCAATTTTGCTCAACAGGATTGGGTTCGGTCACGGTCCCGACCCTCCCTTACCGGTCGGGCTACTAAACAGGGCCGAGGCTCAAGTCAGTAGCCCGCGCGTCAGCAAGGGCTGGGTTCATCGCAATGACTTACGGGACTTTGACGGCGCCCTGACAGACAAGACTGAGCCGGCAAAAAGTACTCTAAAGAGAAAGATTCGCCCTGCTAGCCAGTACGCCCGTCTGAAAACCTGAGGCAGGTGCAGCTTGCGTGGGTGTTCTAGCCGTGGCGCTCGGTGGGTGGCGCAGACATCGTGCTTTTTGCGCTGCATGCGAAGCGTACGCCCACATGGCAAACTGCGCCATGAAGGCGCCACCCGAGGAATCGTCGAATGACTTAACAGAGTAATGCTAGCCGTGGCGCTTTGCGTGCAGTGGGCTTTGAAAAGGAGGCGACCATGTCTTCTCTTGCAATTTATCTTATCGGGCTGGTTATCTTTATTGCCGGCTTGGTCTATGGAGCTCATTTGCTCCATGTGCCTGACAAATGGATTGGCGTTGGTTTAGTCGTGTTGATTGGGTTGGGCGTTTTAATAGGCGCGATCAAAACCCGTCAGCGAGATTCTTCAGGGGCGTAGGAGTGGCCCGTGAAGCTGTGAAAGGCCGGCCGCTGTGCATTGATGTCAACTCAGGTCGGAACCCGGCCCACGATTGGCAAGAAGCACGCCAATCGTGGCTACCCATGCCCCTTACCGGTCGTCTTGGTAGCCACGATTGAAGCGCTCTCCGAGTCAATCGTGGACGAAGCCGCCCTAAGTTGACATCAATGGCCGCTGTGCCGGCCCTTGCGGGAGAGGGCGAAGGCCTTCAGAGAGCCCGGTTCGAACCGGCAGGGGAAGAACGCCGTGGCCGGCGATCCCCACAATCGCACGGCGATTTTTTCACAGTTGCTCGCTCCCTGTTGGGGAGCTAAGGCAACTTCTTCGCTAAATTTCAAAATCGAATCTGGTCTTATCTCGACGTTTTTGGCGTCAAGCGCTAAGCGCTTTGCCTGCCCGTCCGGTGGCTACGGCAATCGCTCTCGCCAGTTGAGCCGCCTCCGCAGGTTTTGGCAGATGAAAATGATACCCGCAGGCCAGCGCGCGTGCCCGGTCCTCCTCACTCGAATAGGCGGTCAAGGCGATCGCGGGAGTCTCTCCTCCCTGTTCTGGCGCAAGAGCACGCACCTGAGCCATCAGCCAGTAGCCGTCTGCTTCCGGCATACCGATATCTGACACAATCACGTCGGGCCGGTAGCTCTCAACCATGGCCAGCGCCTCGCGAGCGCTGGCGGCAGTCTCAGCCTCTAGGCCGTATCCTTGAAGGACGTGGCTAAGCATATCGCGCGCATCCATTTCATCATCCACCACCAAAACGCGCAGTCCTTTGAGCCCGCTCGCCAGATTCGAACTCGCAATTTCTTCTTCCCCGAGATCTGGGCTCACCGCCGCAATAGGCAGCTTTACAAGAAACGTGGCTCCCCTTCCCTCACCGGGGCTTTCGACATGAACCGTTCCTCCATGCAATTCCACCAGGTTATGGACAATAGCGAGCCCCAATCCCAACCCTCCATGCGTTCGGCTAAAGGTCTGCTCGGCCTGGCTGAACCGGTCGAAGACATGCGGCAGAAACTCCGGCTTGATGCCTTTTCCGGTGTCTGTGACACTGAGCTGAACACTGGATTGAATCCTCTCCACCTTCACCCGAACCTTGCCTTCCTTGGGCGTGAACTTAATGGCGTTCGTGAGAAGATTCCAGGCAATCTGCTGCAGCCGGTCTGCATCACCCAAAATGTTATAGGAAGAATTGAGATTCTCTTCAAGCCAAATGCCCTTAGCATTTGCAGCCGGACGAACCGCGTCCAGAGCGGCTCGAATGACGCTGACGATCTCTACCGGTTGCGAGCTCAGGCGAAGCTTGCCAGTGATGATCCGCGATGCGTCCAGAATATCCTCGATCAGTTGGGCTTGCAATTTGCCGTTGCGTTCGATGGTCTCAAGGGCGCGTGACACAGTCGCTTTATCCAGATTTTCCTCGCGCACCAGACGCGTCCAGCCCAGGATCGCGTTGAGCGGCGTGCGCAGTTCGTGGGAAACCGTGGCGAGAAAATCATCTTTGGCTCGATTGGCATCCTGCGCCTCACGATAAAGCCTGACGTTGTCCATCGCCAGAGCTGCGCGGCGGCCGATGTCTTCGGCCAAGCTGAGATCCGCCGGGCCGAAGCGGCGTAGCGCCGTTCCCACTAGAGCGATGACGGCTTTGACCTCTCCCAGACTGAGAACAGGCACCAGCATGAGAGACCCAACTCCCAATTCCGTCAAGACCTGAAGGTCCTCCGGGCGATTGGCAAGCGCGGCAATCTCTGTTTCGGCCACTTCATTCACCAGCTCCGGCCGGGAGGTTCGGAGCACTCGGGCGATCCAATGCGTGTCGAGATTCACATTCAGCGGAGGATTCAACAAACTCTGCGCCAGCTCTTGTTTGGCGGGATCGCCATGCGCGACTTCCACCGGCTGGAAGTGGCCGCCGGGTCGCAATGCATAGACGATGCACCAATCGGCCAGTGTGGGTGTGAGGAAATGAATCAACTTCGAAAGCGTTACCGGGTTATCGAGAGAGGCAGCAAGCAACGTGCTGACTTCAGCCAGGAACGCTGCACGTTGCTGAGCAGCCTCGGCTGCAAAACGACCCGCTTGTTCCCGAATGCGCGCCTCTTCCGCTCGCTTTCGCTCGGTAACGTCCGTGCCCGTTACGATGACAAAGTCGGTCGGGTGGCCGTTTCCGGCCAAGGTTGTGTAATGCCAGGAAACCAGACGGCGCTCGCCATCTCTGGCGACCCATTCACTCTCGATCTCCTGAGAAGGCCCCGCCGCTTTCAGGCGCTCGAATTCTGACTTGGCCGCTCCAGCGCTTTCCAAAGGCAAACACAACTCCCAGAAGTTTCGACCTTTGATCTCTTCAAACTCATAGGCCGTCAACTGCTCGCACGCGCGGTTAAAGAGAACGATCCTTCCTTCTGTATTCAGCAACAGCACCAAACAACCGGCGGTGTCAAGAATTGTTGAGATAAAGTCGTGTTCTGCTTTAAGCTCAGCGTTCTTCCTGCAGATCTCCCGATTCAGCCCGGCGATTTTCTGGTTTGTCTCCTCGAGTTGGAGATTCGATTCAAGCAATTGCTCCGCCTGTCTGCTGACTTCTCGTGTCTTCTGGAACAGATCGACGAACACAGTGACCTTGGACTTCAGAACTTCCGGCGCGAAGGGTTTGAAGAGGTAGTCGACGGCGCCCACCGAGTATCCACGAAAGACATGCTGATCGGTTTTGTTGATGGCAGTCAGAAAAATGATCGGTGTGAACTGAGTCTTCCGGCGACTTCGAATCAGTTCTGCGGTTTCAAATCCGTCCATTCCAGGCATTTCAACGTCGAGCAAAATTAAGGCGAAATCCTGACTCAAAAGACACCGAAGGGCCGCCTTCCCAGAATCCGCTGTCACGATATTGAATTCCAAATCCGCCAGGATGGCTTCCAGTGCAAGAAGATTTTCTGGGCGATCGTCCACAAGAAGCAGGTTCGGTTTCTCTCGTTGGGTCATGCTTTAACCTCGATTCTTCCTTTGGGAGAGGCCGTCCAAACAGGCCGGAATGTCATGGAGGGACAGGACAGCGCTGGCAGCGCCCGCTTCGATTGCGGCCTGTGGCATGATGGGGCTTTCTGCAGTCGCAGGATCCTGCACCACGACGAACCCCCCTCGTTCCCGGATCTTGGCCGCTCCTAAAGCGCCGTCCGTGCTAGCGCCCGTCAGGAGAACGCCGAGAGTCTTGCTTCCATAAGTTGCGCTGGCCGATTCGAATAGAATATCGATGGCAGGCCGGGCAAAGGCAACGGGCGCTTCCGTCGACAAAGAAAAGCCAGTCCTTCCTACCAACAGATGGTAGTTGGCGGGCGAAAGATAAGCGTGGCCGGCAACGATCTCCATTTTGTCTTCAGCTTCCAGCACTGCAAGAGTGCTATGGCTCTGGAGAAGATCCCTGAGGGTGGCGTCAGAATCAACTCCCCGGTGAAGCACGATGGCCAGTGGAACAGGAAAGTGGCCGGGCAGAGCCGAAAGAAGAGCGCTGACGGCCTTCGTGCCACCCAAAGAAGCTCCAATAACGACGATGCGGTAAGCGCTGGGAGCGCGCGCGTCCCGCCCGCAGACGTGGCCGGAGGCCACGGACGCGGCCTCTGGCCGCGTCTCTGGAGTTTCTACATTTCCCAGCACGGGCGGGACGCCCGTGCCACGTGGCATGGGCATCTTGCCCATGCTGCCCATGCTGGACGCGGCCTCTGGCCGCGTCTGGAGACTGGACGTTTTTCGGGCTCCCCTCCTGAGATCAGGAGGGGAAGTGCCGCGCAGCGGCTCGAGGGTGGTCTGAAGGCTGACTCGAAACTCATCATTCGAGCGTTTCGTGTCGAAGCTGCAAGTTTGTGACACGAAGCGCTCGATTGGAGGTTTCCGCAAAGACCGGTCGCACCACCCCGGCGCAGGCAGCACCAGCGCCCGCCCCTTCTCAGCCGAGGAGGGGAGCCAAAAAGTCCAATCTCCAGACGCGGTCTCTGGACGCGTGGGGGCGGGCGGGACGCCCGCGCTCCCAGCGCCTACCGCCACGGCGGTTCCCCTACGCAATTCTCCGATAGAGCTTCTCTTCATCAGACAACTGCTCATAGCTGTGCTCGTAGGCCGTGAGGTGCAGCGACTCTTTGTCTCCAAGACCGAGCAACCCGAAATTGACCAGACTGTTGTAAAACAGACCGTGTACGCGTTCCTGGAGCGTCTTGTCAAAATAGATCATGACATTCCGGCAGAGGATGACGTTAAACTCGTTGAACGATCCGTCGGTCGCGAGATTGTGCTGGCAAAACACTACGTTCTCCAACAATGACGGGCGCATGAGGGCGTTGTCATAAGCGGCCGTGTAATACTCCGAAAACGAGCGGGCACCGCCCGCCTTAATGTAGTTGGCGGTGTAGCTGCGCATGAGCTGCAAAGGATAGATGCCCGCCTTGGCTGCCCTCAGAACAGCCTCGTTCATGTCCGAAGCATAGATCCGGCTGCGCTCGTACAAGCCTTCCTCTTGCAGCAGGATGGCTATGGAGTAAACTTCCTCGCCCGTGGAACAGCCGGCCAGCCAAATACGAATATAAGGATAGGTTCGCAAAAGCGGAACAGCTTTCGCGCGAAATATCCGAAAGAAATCGGGATCACGAAACATTGCGCTGACATGCACCGACAGTGCCAGCAGAAAACGCTCGAGACACGTGCGATCATGCAGGACCCTTTCTTGCAGAGCGGAAATAGAATTCAGCTTCTCGTCGCGAACAACATTCCAAACACGGCGTCTCAGGGAGGCGAATGCGTAGTTTCGGAAGTCGAATCCGTAGTGCCGGTAAATGCCTTCCAGTAGCAAATAGATTTCGGTTTCTTCCAGTCGAGAAAACTCGTTCATCTTAAGTCAAACAACCGCGGAGACGCGGAGGCGCAGAGAGAAACAGGGATAAGGCATGACGTTCTTCCATTTTCACTCTTCACCAAAACGGTGAACGAAAATGCGGCTACACTATCTTCAAACGCCGAAAGCCAACCGTCCTCCAAGTCCTGACGGCGGGCTGTTCTCACAAGAAGCTCTCCGCGTCTCTGCGTCTCTGCGGTGGCTTTTGCTGCTTTTTTGACGCCCGCGCTCCCCAAGAATGCATCCGTCACCGATACAACCATACCCGCAGCAATGACAGCAACTGATCAACATCGGCCGGCTTGCTGATGTAATCGGAAGCTCCAGCTTCTACGCATTTCTCACGGTCCCCTTTCATCGCTTTGGCTGTGAGAGCGATGATTGGCAGGGACCGGAACTTGTCCATTTTCCGGATCGCGCGCATCGTTTCATACCCGTCCATTTCGGGCATCATGACGTCCATGAGGATGACATCGATATCCTCCGTGGTTTCGAGAATCTCCAGCGCGTCGCGTCCATTTTCCGCATACAAGACCTGCATCTGAACGTTCTCCAGCGCGCTGGTCAGGGCAAAGATGTTTCGGACGTCGTCATCCACGATGAGTGCTTTCTTCTGCGCCAAGATGGCATCTGTTTGATGCAACTGATGCAGCACACGCCGCTTCGACTCCGGCAGATTGCCTTCGACGCGGTGCAGGAACAGGGCTGTTTCGTCGAGCAGTCGCTCCGGAGACTGCACATCTTTGATAATGATGGTCTCAGCCATCCTGCGGAGCTCGGTTTCATCGCTCTTACTGAGCTGCTTGCCTGTGTAGATAACAATGGGCAGCTCTTCCAGGCTGCTTTCTGACTTGATCCTCTCGATCAGCTCGAACCCCGTCATGTCCGGCAATCCTAGATCTAGGACTAAGCAATCAAAATGCCTTTCCTTCAGCAAAGCGAGGGCCTCTTCGCCGGTACCGACCGCTTGAGTGTTGACATCCCCGTTGCCGATAAGCTCGACAATGCTCTTCCGCTGAACCTCATCATCCTCGACGACCAGCAGGTTTTTCACTCCGCGCTCGACGAACCGCCGCATGCTGGCTAATGCCTGGTTCAAAGTTTCTTCGGTAACAGGCTTTTGCAAATAAGAGACAGCCCCAAGTTTAAGGCCGCGCTGGCGCCCGTCAGAAGCCGAAATGATATGGATGGGAATGTGACGCGTCGCCAAGTCATTTTTCAAGCGATCGAGAACTGTCCAACCGTCTACATCGGGCAGGCCAAGATCTAACGTGATGGCATCTGGTCTAAACTCACGCGCCATCGACAAAGCGTTTTCGCCTCGGCGGGCCACCAAGGCCTTGAAGTCTCTTTCATGAGCTTTGTCCAGCAGGATCTTGGCGAAGTTGAGATCGTCTTCTACGATCAAGAGGACCCGGTCGCCTGGCTCAATCTGATGACGATCGTCTCCAATCTCCCATTGCAAGGGACTCTCCGCAGACTCAGAAGCGAGTGCAGGCGTCCGCTCTCGGGTCACGCGGCCTTGTGGCTCGACAGCTTTGGAGGAAAACGTTACAGGAAGATAAAGAGTGAAGGTGCTGCCCACTCCAGGAACGCTGGTGGTCAGGCGGATTTCACCTCCCAGCAGCGTGGCGATTTCCCGGCTAATGGACAAACCCAAGCCGGTCCCGCCAAATTTTCGACTCGTGGTCCCGTCCGCTTGCTGAAAAGCTTCGAAAATGACGCGATGCTTCTCTGCGGGAATGCCCATGCCGGTATCGGTGACAGCGAATTGAACGACGTTCCTGGCGGAGTTCAAGATGGGATGGTTGGAACTCCAACCTCCAGTCGCGTTAGCGATTGTTAGAGTCACCTTGCCCTGCTGGGTGAACCTGAAGGCGTTGGACAGGAGATTGCGTAACACCTGGTGAAGGCGCTTGACATCCGTCAACATGGACTTGGGCAGATTGCCATCCCGGACGATTTCGAAGCCCAGGCTTCTGTCTTGGGCCACTTGGCGAAAGTTTCGTTCAAGATAATCCTCCACAGTCGTGAACAGCACCTCGCTGACATCCACATCCATCGCGCCCGATTCAATTTTTGACAGGTCGAGAATCTCATTGATCAACCCCAGCAAGTCAGCGCCAGATGAGTGAATCGTTGCCGCATACTCCACTTGTTTCTCGCTCAGGTTGCCTGAGGCATTTTGTGCCAGCAGTTGGGACAAGATCAGCAAGCTGTTGAGCGGCGTGCGCAGCTCATGTGACATGTTGGCCAGAAACTCAGACTTGTATTTGGACGTGATGGCCAACTGCTGGGCCTTGTCTTCCAATGAAACTTTAGCAGTTTGGATTTCGCGGTTCTTTCTCTCCACCTCCATGTTCTGTTTGGACAGGAGCTCGGCCTTCTCTTCCAACTCTTCGTTGGTCTGCTGCAGTTCTTCCTGTTGCTGGCGCAGCCGCTCTTCAGATGACTTCAGCGACATGGCTTGTTCCTGCAGTCGCTGGTTGGTCTGGGTCAGTTCTTCCTGACGGGTCTGCAGTTCCGTGGCCAGTGTTTGCGATTGTTTCAATAGTTCCTCGGTTCGCATCGTGGCGGTGATGGTGTTGAGAACAATACCGATGCTTTCTGTTAACTGGTCGAGGAAGGTGAGATGGATCTCGCTGAAACGCTGGAAGGATGCCAGCTCAATCACTGCCTTCACCTGGTTCTCAAACAGCACAGGCAAGACAACAATGTTGGAGGGAGGAGCTTCTCCTAGCCCGGAATTGATCTGGACATAGTTTGAAGGCACTTCAAACAAGAGAATGCGCTCTTTCTCCAGCGCGCACTGCCCGACAAGGCCTTCACCCGCTTTGAATCGGTTGGAAAGGTGCTTGCGCTCTTTGAATGCATAGCTGGCGAGCAGTTGAAGGTCGGCATTTCCGTTGACGGATTCATTGATGTAGAAAAGGCCGTGCTGCATCCCCACCAGAGGCGCCAGCTCTGACAAAATGAGCCGAGCCACGGCTAGAAGGTCGCGCTGGCCCTGCAACAGGCGCGTGAACTTGGCAAGATTGGTTTTGAGCCAGTCCTGCGACGCATTTTTCTGGGTTGTATCCCTCAGGTTCCCGATCATTTCGTTGATATTGTCTTTCAGCTTAGCCACTTCACCTGCGGCATCGACCGTAATCGATCTCGAGAGATCGCCCTTAGTCACAGCCGTGGAGACTTCGGCGATGGCGCGCACCTGGGTGGTGAGATTAGCCGCCAGCCGGTTGACGTTGTCCGTCAGATCTCTCCAGGTTCCGGCGGCTCCCGGCACGCTGGCTTGGCCGCCGAGCTTGCCCTCACTGCCCACTTCGCGCGCCACACTGGACACCTGTTCGGCAAACGTCGCCAGCGTGTCGATCATGCCGTTGATGGTCTCGGCCAGTTGCTCAATTTCTCCCTTGGCTTCGAGCACCAGTTTACGTTTGAGATTGCCGTTGGCCACGGCCGTGACGACGCGTGCGATGCCCCTCACCTGGTTTGTGAGGTTACCAGCCATGAAATTTACCTGGTCCGTCAGGTCCTTCCAGGTACCCGCCACGCCTTTAACTTCAGCCTGGCCGCCCAATTTGCCTTCGGTACCGACTTCGCGGGCGACGCGCGTCACTTCAGACGCAAAAGAACTGAGCTGATCCACCATCGTGTTGATGGTATTCTTCAGCTCCAGAATCTCACCCTTCACATCCACAGTAATCTTCTTGGATAGATCGCCGTTTGCGACAGCCGTCGTCACGGCGGCGATGTTCCGCACTTGCGCGGTCAAGTTGCCTGCCATGAAGTTGACGTTGTCGGTAAGGTCCTTCCAGGTGCCCGCCACGCCTTTCACTTCGGCCTGGCCGCCCAGCCGGCCTTCGGTGCCGACTTCGCGAGCCACGCGCGTCACTTCAGAGGCAAAGGAGCTAAGTTGATCGACCATGGTGTTGATCGTATTTTTCAGTTCCAAGATTTCACCGCGAACATCGACAGTGATTTTCCTGGATAGATCGCCTTTCGCAACGGCCGTCGTCACGTCGGCAATATTCCGGACCTGAGACGTCAGATTGCCGGCCATGAAGTTCACATTGTCGGTCAAGTCTTTCCAAGTGCCAGCCACGCCTTTCACCTGCGCTTGCCCGCCCAGCCGGCCTTCGGTGCCGACTTCGCGGGCCACACGGGTGACTTCCGAAGCAAAGGAGTTCAGCTGGTCCACCATCGTGTTGATGGTGTTTTTCAGCTCCAGAATCTCTCCTTTCACATCGACGGTGATTTTTTTCGAAAGGTCCCCCGTAGCGATGGCGGTTGCAATTTCGGCGATGTTGCGCACTTGCGAGGTCAGGTTGCCCGCCATGAAATTCACGCTGTCGGTCAAGTCCTTCCAGGTGCCGGCCACGCCTTTCACCTGCGCCTGCCCGCCCAGCCGGCCTTCGGTGCCGACTTCGCGGGCCACGCGGGTAACTTCCGAAGCAAAGGAGTTCAACTGGTCTACCATCGTGTTGATCGTGTTCTTCAGTTCCAGGATCTCTCCTTTTACATCGACTGTGATCTTCTTCGACAGATCTCCCGTGGCAATGGCCGTGGCGACTTCGGCAATGTTTCGCACCTGGGAGGTCAGATTGCCAGCCATGAAGTTCACATTGTCAGTCAGGTCCTTCCAGGTTCCAGCCACGCCCTTCACTTCTGCCTGACCTCCCAGCCGGCCTTCCGTGCCCACTTCGCGGGCCACGCGGGTCACCTCTGAAGCAAAGGAGCTGAGCTGGTCCACCATCGTATTGATGGTGTTTTTCAATTCCAGAATCTCGCCACGCACATCGACAGTGATCTTTCTTGAGAGATCGCCGGTAGCGACAGCCGTCGTCACTTCGGCAATGTTGCGCACCTGCGCCGTCAGGTTCCCAGCCATGAAGTTGACGTTGTCGGTCAGATCCTTCCAGGTCCCCGCGACGCCCTTCACCTGAGCCTGCCCGCCCAGTTTGCCTTCAGTGCCCACCTCGCGGGCCACGCGGGTCACTTCTGACGCAAACGAGTTAAGTTGGTCCACCATGGTGTTAATGGTGTCTTTCAGCTCGAGGATCTCACCCCGGACATCGACCGTAATTTTCTTCGAGAGGTCTCCCGTGGCGACGGCAGTTGTGACTTCCGCGATGTTACGCACCTGGGAAGTCAGGTTGCTGGCCATAAAATTGACGTTGTCAGTGAGGTCTTTCCAGGTGCCTGCCACTCCTTTCACATGGGCCTGCCCGCCGAGTTTGCCTTCGGTGCCCACCTCGCGCGCCACGCGGGTCACTTCGGAGGCAAAGGAGCTGAGCTGATCCACCATCGTATTGATGGTGATCTTGAGTTCGGAAATCTCGCCCCGAACGTCGACGGTAATCTTTTTGGACAGATCGCCGCTGGCGACGGCCGTGGTGACTTCGGCGATGTTGCGCACCTGCGCCGTCAGATTGCCGGCCATGAAGTTCACGCTTTCTGTCAGGTCCTTCCAGGTTCCAGCTACTCCTTTGACATCGGCCTGCCCGCCCAGCTTGCCTTCGGTGCCCACCTCGCGCGCCACGCGGGTGACTTCCGAGGCGAACGAACTCAACTGGTCCACCATGGTATTGATGGTCATCTTGAGCTCGGAAATCTCACCCCGGACATCGACCGTGATTTTCTTAGAGAGATCACCGCTAGCCACGGCCGTGGTCACTTCGGCAATGTTGCGCACCTGAGCCGTCAGATTGCCGGCCATGAAATTCACGTTGTCTGTCAGGTCTTTCCAGGTTCCAGCCACTCCTTTGACATCGGCTTGGCCGCCCAGCTTGCCTTCCGTGCCCACCTCGCGCGCCACGCGGGTGACTTCCGAGGCAAAGGTGCTGAGCTGATCCACCATCGTGTTGATCGTGTCTTTGAGCTGCAGAATCTCGCCGCGCACATCCACGGTGATCTTTCGGGACAAGTCGCCCTTCGCCACCGCAGTCGTCACGTCGGCGATGTTGCGGACTTGCGCCGTCAAGTTGCCGGCCATGAAGTTCACGTTGTCCGTCAAATCCTTCCACGTGCCAGCCACCCCTTTGACCTGGGCCTGGCCTCCGAGCTTGCCTTCCGTGCCGACTTCCCGCGCCACGCGCGTGACTTCGGAAGCAAAGGAATTCAACTGATCGACCATGGTGTTGATCGTGTTCTTGAGCTCGAGGATTTCTCCTTTGACATCGACCGTGATCTTCTTCGAAAGATCCCCCATGGCAACAGCGGTAGTGACAGCCGCAATGTTGCGAACCTGAGCCGTCAGGTTGCCAGCCATGGAGTTCACATTGTCCGTCAGATCTTTCCAGGTGCCGGCCACACCTTTAACCTGGGCCTGGCCGCCCAGCTTGCCTTCGCTGCCTACTTCGCGGGCCACGCGGGTGACTTCCGACGCGAAGATGCTGAGCTGGTCAACCATCGTGTTGATGGTGCCCTTCAACTCCTGGATTTCGCCTTTGACGTCGACGGTGATCTTCTTCGAAAGATCGCCTTTGGCCACGGCCGTGGTGACCTCAGCAATGTTCCGAACCTGAGACGTCAGATTACCGGCCATGAAATTCACGTTGTCTGTCAGGTCTTTCCAAGTGCCGGCCACGCCTTTCACCTGGGCTTGGCCGCCCAACTTGCCTTCGGTACCGACTTCGCGGGCTACGCGCGTCACCTCCGAGGCGAAAGTGCTGAGCTGTTCCACCATGGTGTTCACCACGCGAGCGGTTCGCAGGAATTCTCCCGTCAGCGCTCTTCCTTCAATTTCCAGCGCCATGCTTTGTGATAGATCTCCCTTGGCCACCGCCCCGATCACACGAGCCACTTCACTGGTGGGCTGCACCAGATCAGCGACGAGCGTGTTGACGGACTCGACAGAGGTTTTCCACCGGCCTTCAGCCGAAGGCAAGGCAGCACGAGCCTTGATCTTTCCTTCCTTGCCGACCACCATGCCGAGGCGCTCGAACTCGTTCACCATGCCTTCATTGAGCTCAATGATTTGGTTCAGAGTGTCGCTAATCTTCCCAGCCAAACCGGTTTGTTCGACGGGCAGACGGACAGAGAAATCACCCTTCTTAAACGCGGTGAGAACTCGCAACAACTGTCGTGCGTCGAGAGTTTCTGCGGGGGCAACGGCTCGATTCATCGGGTTCTCCTTTCAAGAAAGCCGGATGGAAAAACCTAGTTACGGAGTTCGATTTGCCAGCTGGGAGCCCGGGCGTCCCGCCCGCTCCCGCGCGGCGAGAAGCCGCGTTATTCCCGCTTCGTGGGAATTGGACATTTTGGCTCCCCTCCTCGGCTGAGCAGGGGCGGGCGCTGGCGCAGCCTGCGCCGGGGTGGTGCGACTTCTTGCGGAAAGCTCCAATCGAACGTTTCGGGTCACAACTTGCGTATTCGACACGAAGCGCTCGATTGATGCTTTTCAGATCGTCCCTCCGACCACCCCTGTGCCACTGCGCGGCACTTCCCCTCCTGATCTCAGGAGGGGAGCCCGAAAAACGTCCAATCTCCAGGCGCGGCCAGAAGCTGCGTTTCGTCCGCGGCCCGAGGCCGCGCCGATGGCCTGCGGCCACAATTGCGGGCGGGACGCCCGCGCTCTCAGGCTCAGTCGAACGATGAGTCCTTTTCGGCGCCTCTTTCGACGCACTGCGTCCGTGATGTTTGGAATACGAGCGAAGCGCTCTGAGAAACAATTAAACTTCCCAACCGATTTCAAGAAACTCTAGCCTTTGTAACTTCACCCCCCAGAAACAGGGCCTCAGGCCATGCAGAAACTAGATCGAGCCCGTCCTGGAGCGTCGTGACGACCTGGTTTGCGCCTGCAGCCTCCAGTTCCTCAGGGTCTGTTTCCCGAGCCTGAGGTGGAGCATCCCACAAGCCTGCCAGAATCGGCAGGTCTGGATAGCACGCTCGTAGAGGCTTGATAAGTCGTCGCGCATTCTCAGGCGACGATGGCGATATGGCTGAGACGCAGAGAATCGTGTGATCCGTGACCTCGCCGCGGTCCATCTCATCTGTGAGAGCGCTAACCGTCGTCTGTCTGGCAGAGATGCCCTTGCGCTGAAGCAGCTTGACGAACAGCAAAGCCGCCAGCTCATCGGCTTCATCTTGCGCCGGAACGCAAAGAACAAAGACACTGCCGGACCGGACCTCCCCCGCCACAACACTAGCGGTGTTACTCCGGTCGGCCAAGGCTGAGATCTGCTCTCGCAAACTGGAGAAGAGGAACGCCGCTCTTTTGCCTTCCAGCGCGCCTCTGCGCCGGTCGGTTGACGCCAAGCGCAAGATTGGGACAAAAATTGTATCACAGACCTCGATGAGAGGTTTTTCCTCTAACTGTTGCGATACGAGTTCGTCAGCTTCCTCTTTATCCAAAGCCAGCAGCCGCTGGTAAAGGCGGCTCTTCGGGCCAAGCACCGCTTCATCTCCCAGCAGAATCGAGAAGAATGCAAGTTGCGGAACGTGTTTGCTGATCACAACCACACAAACCGTGAGCGGCGTCGACAGAAGAAGACCGGCAGGCCCCCACAACCATGCCCAGAAGATGGCTGCCAGGAGAACAGCCAACGGAGACAGGCCGGTGCGAGTTCCGTAGAGCCAGGGCTCAATAAGATAATTGCTAACGATTTCAAGCAGGATGAAGAGGCCGAGAACCAGCAAAGTCTGGGTCCAGCCACTAAAGACAGCTAAAGAAAAAAAGATCGGCATCAACGCTGCAATCCAAGATCCAATGTATGGAATAAATCGCAAGACAGCGGCGCCGGCCCCCCAGAGGACGCTGTTTGGCAACCCAATGAGGTACAGACCCAAACCAAATGAAAGACCGTAGCCTCCGTTAATGATGGACTGCATCAGCAGAAATCGGCTCACTCCTCTGGCTGCGTCATCCAGCGCCTGGGTGGCCGCAGGCAAGCGGTGCCGCCCGAACAGCCGAATCAGCCGGTTTCTCAAATCCTCCCGGTTGAGCAACATACAAACAACGAGAACCGTCACCATAAGCGCCGTTCCCAAGGGTCTGAACAGCGGCCCAAGGGCTCGATGCAGCAGTTGAGGTAGCGTTGGCGCCGGCTGGACGATCTCAACTCTCTCGGCACGCCCTAGATGGTTACGGCGGTCAGGGACTACGAACTGAGCTTGAAGTTCCTGGATGGCGCGGGAGGTCTTATCCAGTTGTCCAGTCAAGGGGCCATGCACGGATTGCACTTTGGCCTGAATATTCCGCCGGTAGTTGGGAAGCTCACGGGCGAAATGTCGCAATTCATGAGTGACCACCCAGCCTAGCGAAAACAGGAAAGCAAAAGCCAGCAGGGTGACTGTCGAAACCGCCGTGATTCGCCCGAACCCCCAGCGACGTAAACGGGTCACCAGCGGGCCCAGGAGGAAGCTCAGAAGTACGGCGAGGGCAAATGGAATGAATACTTCTTTCGCCCAGTAGAGAAGGGCAACAACCAGAACGATTGTTGCCAAAGTTTTCACTGAGAACGACGATGCGGGAGTCTCCGTTTTCATGCGTTGCCCGTCTGACCAGGGTTTCCTGAGGCGAGAGCCTAGTCCTCATCTTCCTTTTATTGACTAGCCAGTTTCTGTCGCGAAACTCGAAGAGCCTTACTGGTTGCCGTCCTCGCGAGATTTCGGCTCCCCTCTCCCCAACGCGGGAGAGGGGCTGGGGGTGAGGGGGTGCGCGCGGCGGCGATTCTCGGAAACAACTCAAGAAGCGCATCCGATGGGGGACGGCGTGGATCTGTCACTGACGGCGATCCCCCTCACCCCCGACCCCCTCTCC
>JAKEER010000550.1 GCA_022616615.1 Acidobacteriota bacterium | reverse complement strand
TTGATCGACGAGAAGAACCTGGTCTCGTACAGTGGTGAAGTGTATACTCGGGCAGACATTACGCGCCTGGGGAAGCTCGTGGAGCGGTTCCGAAGCTGGGCGCTCATCCTCCTGCGCAGCTGAGGAGGCAGGAGGTCGAGGCGATGCGCCGGCACCCCTCCCGGTCCGAGGAGATCGCCCGGCGGGACCTGGGGCTGGTCCGGCCCGGGGAGACCGTCTACCAGTTCCGCAAACAGTAAGGTCCGCCATCTCTTGTTCTCACCCCCAACCCCTATTCCTGCAAGGAAGTATTGTCTGGAATTCCGGACAAATGTCCGGCAGTTTAGACGGCCCGCCTTGCCTGCGGCATCAAGCACTGTCGCCACGGAGCTCGGAAGTGCCGCAAGGTCTCCTTGTGGGGACCCTTTCGGTGGCGTACAAGTTCGGTGGGATGCAGGTGTCGTCGCCAGGTCGGATTTGGCGTTATCGCCGGAACGCCGTCGGGTACGCATGGAGTATTCGATTCGAGTCGTCGCCGTCGATGACGCCAAAAAAGACGAGCGAGCCCTCAACAGCGGACTTAGCCTTAGCAAACTCCTCCATCTGCTCAACAACGGACTCGGCCACCTGGCCCCAGTACTGCACAAGGAACACACTTGCGGCTGTCTTGAAAAGCCTCTGGATCTGGTCCCCATTCTTGCCCATCTGTCGTGGCGTTAGTACTCCTTTTGTGCCGGGTCCTTTAAAGGCAAACGCAGCCGGTAACCGGCGACCAGAAATGCGGACTCTACTTGTGTAGAGATCATTGCGCTCTCCGCCCCAGTCACTGAATCGCCCGCTTTCGCCGAGGATTCGGGCGATGCCGTTCTTGAATCGCGACTCCGGAATCGCTGTGTACTCACCGGCCTCAACGCGGATTCGCCCGACACGACGAAAGGAGGCAATATCATCGATGGTGATATAGCGGGCCTGAATGCGCGGTCGTGGGATGCGGATAGTGAAGGCGTTGGGCCATGTGACCCGCGGGCGGGCTTTTGTCGGTAGCTTGGCAAATGCTACAGGATCCTGGACCAGGCGAAGAATCCGATTCTTCTGGGCTGAGTAGAAGCGATCCTTCTCATATGCCGTCATTCCAGCCGCCCTGATCTGGTTGACGATCTGGTTGTCCGCCAGCAGCTTCCCTTCCTGAAGCACTCGGATGCGGTCGAGCCCAGTTGCAGTTGCGATTTCGTTGACGGTCTTGACGCGCTTCTTTCCAAAGTAGATCGCCCTGAAGACGGCGATTCGCTGGTTTGCACGGCCGAGGACCTCGACTGCATGCGCAATCTGGTCTGCAGGGCTGGACCGCGGGTCTGTGACGCTCAGTGGCATCTGTCTAGTGCTTGGAAGACCGCCTTTTCACCTTTCGCGCTGGGACTAGGCGGCTGACTACGCTCCTGTCCACCCCCAGGGTGGATGCAATGTGCGTAGCCTGGACCCCAGAGGTGACTAGCTGAAGAACCAACAGGCGCTTGATGGCGTTCAGTTCATCGGCTACGGGATCGCTTCCTTGCTTTCTTGGCTTGCGCTTGGCCGCCATTGGATTTCCCTCCCTTGGGCAAGCTCTTTAGGAGATCATTTACCCACGCCTTCTGTCTGCCCACCGATTTCGCGATCCTGTCTTGTGGAACGCCTAGGCTGTACAGCTGGAAGACGAGCAGCTTCTCGAGAAAATCTGCGGTTCGGTCTTGATCAACCACCCTCTTCCTTTTCCTTGGCAAGGTGTGCTCCTCCGCGTCGCTTCTTCAGACAGACCCCACAGGCTCACATCTGAGAGTCACGTCTGACGGCCTTGGGTTGAGCCGCCCGGGGGCTGGGCCGGCTGCTTCACTACTTTATGTCACTCTAGCGGGGAGTTCAAGCCACATTGGGATTGGCCGCCAGCCGGGTCGGCTCGAGCGAGTTGTTAGGCAGCCTGGATGCAGGAATCCACTCTAGCAGTTGATGTACTTTGTGGGACTTTGTGCTCCAGGAGTGAGGTAGTGCTCTACTGAGCCTCCGACATAGTGTCTGAGCTCCCTCGCGACCTCTCCTTCGAACCGCCATCGTGACTGGCGTTTCTGCTCAGGGCTACGGGCCTTCGAAGGGGCCCAACCTGAGATTCGGTACACCTCGCGCACGATCCCTCTGTATACGGAAAGGGCGTATCGGGCCTTCCGCCTACGCTCCCCGAGAACCCAATTCCCACGGGTGACTTCGTACAACTCCTGTGGTGTCATGTTGCGCCTAAAGAGACGGTTCACAATAATGAGGAGGACCGGCTCCGTGATGTAGACTGACGGGGATTCGTACAACGCAATGATTTCCGCAGCGGACATTCGCCCCCGCGTGTCCATATCATGGCCGGCGACCCTATTTGACAGCCCGTCAAGGCCAATATAGTCGATCAACGCAGACTCAACTTCGAACGCTTCCTGTTCGGTCATGCCATGACGGATAATCTCGTGACGGACGGAATGACCGTTCGCCTGGATGTGACTTATCTTGGATAGCTTGTCGCTCTCCAAAGGCTCTGCGATCGCAGCCTCGGCGTGGGAGAAGACACGATTCCCGGTCCCCTTGCCTACGTAGAAAACTTTGCCAGTTGTGGGATCAGCGAGGGTGTATACGTAGAAGCCAATGCGTTCAATGACGGATTGCGGAAACTGAGTGGAGCTCATTCCTTAACGTACCCCGTTAACCGGTCGGGCTGCCCAACTAGAATTAGGCACCTCTAAGCGCGTTGGCCATGCAAGTATGGGTTCAAGGTCGAGTCCCCCACTGGTCATGGCTCCCGCCATCCATTCCGAAAGAGTCGGTTACGAAACTCAAGGGATTCACCTAAGGTCCAGCATCAGCCGCGGCGCTTACGGGCATTCGGCGCCGCTGGCTGCATGCGGTTGTTAGGCTGCGTCGCTCTGCAAGCGATTATTCGCTCGTAGCCGATAGCCTCGCAGACTCTCGCGGTCCGTTCCGCCCCCGCGGAATCGACAACCACGACGGTGTTGCCGCTTTCGATCAGGTCGAGCACATGACACGTCACGGCGCTAAGAAGATCGGGCTGGATGCCTCTGGCATCTACCGTCGGAAACTCGTGCACGACGAAGCGGGGACCATATCGCTTGTCGAGCCACTCCTGGAACGTCGGTTTGGTGCCGGACTCGTGTGAGGACCGGAAGGGATAGTAGCCAAACTCCGAGAAGCCGTCCGGCTTCTGGCCGAGAAGAGAGACGATGTGAAGGACTTCGGCTCTCGGTAGCCCATTCACCCAGAGGTCGATGGTTTCCTCTGGATTTGTCGCCTCTGTCGTTCAAAGGTCGAGCGCCCAGGCCGTCCGCACGTGAACAGGCGCCCTCCCTTCGCCCGCCATTCGCAAAGGTTCGCAGGCTCGTCTACAGCCATTCCTCAAGCCTCTTGAAATGGGAAAAGGTTCCTGACACCTTTTTCCTTCGCAAAAATAAATCCGTCCCTAATTTCTTCATCTAGCGCCGGAGGATAGTGCAGAATACCGGATGAAGGGAAAGGCCGCGTCCGCTCCAACGCCAAGTTAGCCACTTCCTGAACCTACCAATCCCAGCAACCTTAGTGCCCATCCATATGGAGGCAGCATCAGCGTTGGGACGATCGCGAAAAGCAAGAAAGCACCGATCGCAACGAGCCAGTAGAAGCTCGTGCCGCGCCGAATAGCGGCCGACTCTGCAGCTGAACGGCTCGTCTGCTGTTCCTTGTGAGCGAACCAGCCGATTAGGGATGTGCACCACGCAAATGCTGCAATCCAGTAAAGCCAGTCCCACGTCACCTCTGGCCTACTCGTGAACCCAAGTGTGAGGGCGACGCACAGAGCAGACCAGAATCCCCAGAAGTAGACCTGAAACGCGCCCGACAATGCGAGGACCGGATACAACAATGCCTTGGAGGGATCTTGTGACTTCCCTGCCAAGGCGAGTGGAGCCAAGCACGCGACGCCACCCAGTGAGTACACGAACGCTGCCGGAAAGCTTGCAATAAGCAGCACCGCGTTGAAGATCACGAAGTTCATATCGCTCCCCCTGGGGTGAGGCGTTCTAGATGCTTGCCTCCTAGCTTAGGAGAGCAATTTTAATGCCAAGGTTTTGTTTTTAAAGGGTCGGCCAAGCCAAGAATTCTTGGGGGGCAAGCCAATACCTGAAGAATTCAAAAAATAAATCCGTCCCCAATTTCCCCTTTGTCGTTTCCCCCCTTTCTTGCTGTGCTACCACTTCCGAAAGAAGTCGAGGGGCTGTATCTGCAACCCCTCCTCTGGAAGCTCACCCGTTGCTTCCACGATGGCGGTAGTCGGGAATAGAATCTCCATTGTCGGCTTCCAAAACTTAAGTGTCCCGTGACGCCTGTGTAGGTTGTTCGGAAGCCTAACGTGGATTCCATTCGGCAACTCAAAAGTGGTATCGGAAAACCCGCCCCGAACCCACCGCGCGGGACCCTGCCAGAAAACGGCCCTCTCGGTAAGCGGATAGGCAGGGTCCCGTCTTATCTCGTCCATCAATTCATCTAGTCGGCTCATCTCGTCGAACTCTGTCTATTTTGTGAACTTTTCGAGATCGCTCACGTTCTTCTGCAACATGTCCTTGTAGAGTTGTTGCAGTTGTGCCTCAAGTTGAGCTTGGCGTTCTATTTGTTCGATGAGCGAATTATATGTGTCGACTTCTTCTTGGCTTTGGAATAGCAACTGGTCGTCTCGTACCGTCACACGCCCAAGTCGCTGCGACATGAATTCATTGATCTTTGACAATGTAGCGATTATTGCTTTTTGGTTTGCATACATTTTCGCCTCAAGGTCGGCACGTCTCTTCTTTCCTTTGGCATACCCCACCATGAACTCCGTCTCTCTTGGCTGCCCATCCATCAATGCGGCCACGCCACGATCCATCTCGGAAATTGCGTCGCGGGAGATCTTCATGGACTTGTCGAGCAAGAGGGTGTACTGCCGAATTATTCGTCGATTCTCCTCTATGCCTGCGTTTGTGGAGAGCGTCTGCGGGAGAAGCACAGTCTCAAGATTAAGATTAGCAACGTCCGTAGCAATACTTGCTTGTTCCTTCAAGGTGCGCGCATGCACCTCTTTGAGGAGACCGTTGAGGCCCCGCAATGCTTCTGAAGGCGATAAGGCAGGACGTGAGGCGGGCGCGGTGCGGCCACTGTCGACTGGCAGAGGATCCGCCGCCTTGGGCTGGACCGGCTGGGCGGACTTGGAGGCTGCGATTGTGTCGGCGAGGTTCTTCTCCGCGAGCTCCCTCGCGGTCTGGGCAAGTTCCTTTTTCACCGCATCGAACTCAACCTGTTTGCTGTTTTTACTATTGAGGTTGACAAGTACAAAGAAGAGAAAGCCAGCGCAAACGATCGTACCTACGAGGATTAACGTAGACTTGGTCCCCGGCGATTTCTTGCGGCGATATTCAGACCATTTGTGGACTAGATCTCGCGAAGCCTCGTCCAGACGCCAACCTGCATCCAGCGAACTCCTCTCATCCCCGCGGTCTTTGATTGCCCCTGCGTCCCCCGGATCCTCCTTAATGCGGTCCAGGATGCCAGGGAGAATGTCCTTGTTGTACGTCCCTTTCTGTCGGCCGCCAATTTCGCTTTCCGATTGGCGGCTGATCCCCATGGCTTTCTGTCTAAACACCCTCATCTTTGAGATTTGGACCTCAGCGGAAGCAAACTCTCGTCTGCAGTGCCGGCAGATGAGCGCTTCGAGCTTGATGCTTTCGGCGCACGCGGGACATTGCTTTGTCTCGGAATTGAAGTCAACATACCGGGAGAATTGATCGTGGTGTTCATCAAAAATCCGGGCAATCAAGCGCGCTAACTCGTCCGCGTCAAACTGATGATCGCAGTGTCGGCACCTGGTATCTTCTAAGTAGCATTTCTCGGCACACCTGGGGCATTTCTTCCATAGTTGGATTCGCGTGTTCTGATTGGGGTATTCGGGGGCCTTTGTCGGTGGCGCCGTCTTTGCGACAGGCTGTACCGCCTCTCGGCCGGGTCCCATCTGTGAGGCTCGCCCCTTGCCGGCAGGTTCCGCTATCGGAATAGAAACCTTGTCTTCCGGTCCCACGAAGCTCGGGAACGTGCGCTCAAACCATTTCCATCGCCCC
>JAKEER010000549.1 GCA_022616615.1 Acidobacteriota bacterium | reverse complement strand
GATAGTTACATACTCACGAGTCTCATTCGATCCAGCCGATTGTCGCTCTGGTCTGGACGATGTCAAGGGCAAGACAAGCCGCACCAGACGCGGCCCTTGACATCGTCCAGCCCTCCGCTTAAATGCGGCAAATAGGATCGAATCAATTAATTCTGACTCTCCATGTGGTCGTCGACATTCAGGTGACATACGTTGAAAAGCGTTCGGGAGGTTCTGACAGTTGGCCCCTAATGCGTTTGGGCATTCATCCCATGTCATAAACGAACCGCCAGCAAAACTATTTGGTTATTGGTCATTGGCTATTTTCGATTGGCTATTTGAGAGAACAAGTTCAATGCGGCAATTAAAAGTGACCAATGACCCATAACAAATGTTTTTCGAAAAAACGGTCTATTTGAACTGGATTCCCGCTTTCGCGGGAAAGACAGCCAACCCATATGTTTGCCTGCCTCCATGCCCCTGACTTTTCTGTTCAGGCCGCCGTCCGGCTTGAAGATGAATTACGCCAGCAGCCTGTTGCCATCGTGGACGGCTCTCCTCCTTTGCAGAAAGTAGTCGCGTTGAATCTCCAAGCGCGCGAGAAAGGAATGCGCCTTGGCATGACCAATGCTGAGGCTGAACTGTTTGGCGCCAAACTCTGCCGGCGCAACCGCACGCAGGAAGCGGAAGCGCGCCAGGCTTTGCTGGATTGTGCCTTTGCTTTTTCACCGCGCGTGGAAGACGCGGCTGAGAACGATGGCAGCGTCATTCTCGACATCGATGGCTTGGAACGGTTGCATGGTGATGCGCAGAGCATTGGACAGGCTCTCCAGCAACTTGGCAGCGAATTAGGTTTTGAACTGAACGCCGGGATTGCAACCAATCCGGAAGCCGCGGCTTTAGCTGCGCGTGGTTTTTCTGGCATCACCATCATCCCGGCGGGCTTTGAGTTGGAATGTTTGGGGCCGCTTCCCATCAGCATTCTTGGCCTCTCCCTAGAGCTTCAGGAAACCTTTTGCTCTTGGGGAATCCACACACTGCAGGCACTTGCGGCTTTGCCTGAGGTGGGACTCATCGCGCGCCTGGGGCAGGAAGGCAAACGCTTGCAAACCCTGGCACGCGGCGCCAGCCAGCGACCGCTGATTCCTATGGAACCGGAGTTGAAGTTTGAAGAATCGCTGGAGCTGGAGTTCCCCATCGAGCTGCTGGAACCGCTTACGTTTACGCTGGCACGCTTGCTACAACCCTTGTGCGCCAGACTGGCCGCCCGCGGACTGGCAGCGGGCGCCATTGCGTTGACATTGGAGTTGGAACCCCAGCGATCGGCGGTTCAGCTTGATCGCTCTGGCCAGAAGCGCAAGGAGTAGTAACATTCTCAAATGAGTTGCTTGTCTATCTTGCCCCTGAGGTGCCTCCATTTTTGACAACCATGAAGTCATTCGCGTCTATTGGCGTTCATTCGCGGTTTTTGACCTGTCCAACGTTCTTTAACCGCGAATGAACACGAATGAACACGAATAAGGACCTTCTTCCCTTAAAGGAAGTGAGGGGGTGGCCATTCGTCTGGGCATGAACTTGAAGGCTTGTTTGATGATCTCGTTGCAGTCAACCGCGACCGCCTGAGATCTATCTTGCCGAAACTGTTTTCCGATTCTCCCGGCGGTGATATAGTTTTTGCCTTAATACACTGCACTTGCCTAAACTGGACACGCTACAAGCAAGAGCATCGGAGCTCGGAAAGATATGGGGCGCCAGTGGTAGCTTCGAGGAGAGGCGTTATGCAACAAGACAATCGAATGAGTCGACGATCGGCATTGAAAACTGTGGTGGCCGGTATGGCGGGGTGTGGTGTGGTTTCGCAGGAGCTGCAAGCCGAGGGTCCCTATAAAACCAAAGGCAACCTGAACCAGTCGGTATGCAAGTGGTGCTACAAAGATATGACAGTCGGGGAACTGGCGCGGGAGTCGGCCCGCATCGGGATCAAGTCGGTTGAGCTCCTGACGCCGGAAGAATGGCCGGTGGTCAAGAAGTATGGGCTTACCTGTGCTATGGGATCCGGCGCCGATCAGATCCATGTTGGCTTCAATCGAAAAGAAAACCACGACAGCCGCGTGGCAAACCTGACCAAACATATCGAACTGGCAGCCGATGCCGGCATCCCGAATGTCATCTGTTTTTCCGGCAACCGCAACGGCATGTCTGATGACGAAGGGCTGGAAAACTGTGTCATTGGCTTGAAGCGCATCGTGGGCCTCGCAGAGAAGAAAGGCGTCAACGTTTGCATGGAATTGCTGAACAGCAAGGTGAACCACAAAGACTACATGTGCGACCACACGGAATGGGGCGTCAAGCTAGTCAAGCAAGTGGGCTCGCCGCGCTTCAAGCTGCTGTATGACATTTACCACATGCAGATCATGGAAGGCGATGTCATCCGCACCATCAGTGACAACTTCGAATACCTTGCGCACTTCCACACGGGTGGCGTTCCGGGGCGCAACGAGATTGATGAAACGCAGGAGCTGAATTACACCACCATCTGCAAAGCCATTATCGAAAAGGGCTTTCGCGGCTACCTGGCCCAGGAGTTCATTCCCAAGCGCGACCCGATGACCTCGCTGGCGCAGGCGTTTCGAATCTGCGACGTATAAGTGACCGGCATGCCCCAGTTCCGGTCCCGGTGCCGTCGTCGCTGGCGGCTAACCTTTTTGGAGAAGGAGTTCAAGCGGTGAGCGTGTATTCTAAAATGCGACTCAGCCTTCGCGGCCTGCCCTGTGGTTTGTTGCTGTTGCTGCTTTTGCCTTCGCGCGGCGATGGTTTGAAACCGGGCCCGCCTCAGACGGCGTCAGAGGGCTCTGTGGAAGCGACTGTTTTGCTACCGAAGTCCTGGCGCAGGACGCTGTCGCTGGCCGAAGGGCAGAGAGTTGAAATTACTGCAGGGATTCCAAAACCCTCGGCGCTCCCGCCGCACGCCCGCGTTGGCATCCGTTGGTCTGTCCTGCAGCCCGGAAGCCAGCCGCCGAGCCCAGTCGCTATCAAGTCTCGTGCTTCCGCCCCCCTCGAGATTGACGCTTCTCCGACGGCCAATTGGCAAAAAACGCTGCACGCGCTCGACCCAGATGTTCATATCGTCTACCGTGCTCCGGTGACCGGCGAGTATCAACTCGAAGTGACTCCCATCCTCGATGGGCCGACCCCGTTCGAAGCCCCTCGCTGGCGCGAAACTGGGAGTGCCCCAGCTATGGTCGTCTTTCCTCGAAAAACGGCTTGGCCCCAAACCCGCACGGCGGCCGTCTCCGTCTCGATTCAGCCGTTCACGCTGGGCGAAACTGCTTCCACGCCGGCTCTGGAGGTGGAAACCGAACCGAATGACACTCCGGAAATGGCCCAGCCACTGACGGTGCCTGTCGGTCAAGGTATCCAGCGACTGCTGATCACCGCGGGCGCCGATGACATTGAGTACTTTGATAACGGCAACGTGGGAAACTCAGGCGATGATTGGTTCCGGTTCACTTACGAAGGCCAGGACCCGCGCCTGCTCACCTGCAGCCTGGCGATCCCCGACCAAACTCTGGCAGCACGGTTGCGTTTTTATGCGCTAGATGCGAAAGGCAAGGCTTCTGCGCAGCAGCTCTTGTCACAGGCAGGGCTTGCTGGAGTACTTCTCCCGCTGGTGGAGTACACGGAAGGGCGCAATGAAAACGAGCGGGTCCATCAGCAGAACGAAGGCCACCGAACAGAAATCAACCGCCTGTTGAAGCCAGGACAAATTTACTTCCTGCGCGCGGAAGCCAATGCGCCGGGCTATGAGATCGAATTACGGGTTCTCCCGCCGGCTCCTTACGACGATCCACGGATGGCCGTTCGCCAGGCGCTCTACGATCACCTAGGACAGGTCGACGCGTGGCTGGCCAACCGTCCGCGCGGCGCGAGTGTCGAACGTCGCATTCGTGATACCGGCAACCTCATGGGCACCCATTGCATGAGCTGCCACACTCAGTCGGGCGTTTGGGGGGCGGCTGTCCCGGTTGAGAATGGCTACAAACCCGAGAACCTTCAGAGCCTGCGGCGGCTCATCAACATCATGTATGAGTCCATGCGGCCGACGAACTACCTGAAGGATGCTGCCAACAACACCAGCCTGGCGCCGCTCGACGTGGGTGATGGCCCCGCAGGGACGCGCGTTGCCGGGCACAACGTCTGTACGGCAGAGCGCGTCTGGCCGGCACGAAAGCTGCACTCCATGCAGGCGATTCGCGCCGCCAACCACGTGCTTCAGACCGCCGACCCCAGCGGCATCAACGCCGCCGGCCCGGGTTCGAACGTGGGCCAGTCGGTAGTTTACAACTACGCCGGTGAGATCCTCCGCACGGCTTGGGACCGTACGGGCCATCCGCGCTACTTCGCAGCGCTGGAAGAGAAAGCCGAAAAAATGCTCGCGGTGCAGCCGAAATACACGGACGACCTGGCTCATCGCATCGAGTTCTTCCAGCGGTTTTTCCCAAAAGATTACCTTGCGCAAAACCGCAAAGCCCGTGAAGCGCAGCAGACACTGCCAGCACCACCTCCGGTGCCAGCCTCCGAGCCGGCAGCTCCGGCGGTAGGAAAGCCTGCCACAGGTGACTCCGCCCCGAAGGCAGCCGAGTTTCCGCCATACACCTTGCTGGATGCCGAAGCAGCCCAAACACTATTGGGTCGCATTCGAGAGCAACTAGTTAAAGATGAGACTCGGCTGCGGGCCGTGCAGAATGCCGACGGAACTTGGGGATTTGATCCGGGTAAGCTGTCGGAGGACGGAAAAAGCTGGAAAACCGACGGCCAGTTTGATCCTGCGCCCACGGCCCTCGGACTCATTGGTTTACAAGCTTTGGGATACGACAGCAACGATCCGGCGGTGGCCCGCGGTGTGAACGCCTTGCTCCGTTTGCAGGATCCGTATGGACGGTGGAACAAGACGGCCCAAACCGGCTTCGTCACCACCGCGTACGCGCTGCATGCTTTGTCGCGGCTCTACCCGGTGGCAAGTGAGAAGCCCGCCAGGTCAGACTTTGAACTGCAGCCCCAGCACAGCCTGAGAGTCCGGATTGGCCGTGCTCGGATGCTTTCGCAAACTGGCGAGCCCGCTTTCGTTGATCTGATGATTCAAGCGGCTCACGATTCCAGTCCTTGGGTGCGCTTCTGGGGCGTCATGGGCCTGGGGGGCATTCGCAACGCGAAGGGAGCCGGGGCGCTGGTCAAGGCGCTGGGCGACCGTGTGAAGATGGTGCGCGAGGCCGCAGCCTGGGCCATGGAGCAGACATTGCTGGATGACGTGGGATTTACGGCGGTGTTTGGGGCGTTTGAAAACGGGGACGATCTTACCCGCGAAAGTGTTGTGAAAGCCTTAGGAATGCGCGCTGACAGCGTGATGACCCAGCCGCGCTTCGACAAGAGTGTTCTCGCGCAGCTTCTGGCGAGAGCCTTAAACGACGATTTGCATCCAGGCGTGCGTGCTTGGGCAGCCAAAGCTGCCTGGCAGTGGTGGGTTTGGAACCCGCCGCTGCGCGAACCTATTCAACAGGCCTGGACGCGTAAGCTGCTCTCGCCGGAATCCAATGCGCTGGTGGAGAATTGCTTCCGATACCAAAGCCATGCGCTGTTCATTGCAAACGGGCACAAGGCAAATGCCAGCGAGGAGCATCAATATTCTGAGCTAAGTCTCTTATTCAAGTCGCTGGAGTCTCGCCTTGATGATTCGAAGCTGGCTGCTTCCGTGAAGGATCGGTTGGCGCGCAGGCTGGTGGCGGTGGCAGGTACTTTCTTCAACACCACCGGCGGCGATGGAGGGCCCGGGCAGATGGGTTACGTTACGCCCGGAAGCGCGGATCTTTTCGGCAAAGCCGCTTTCCGTTATTTCCAGCAAGCCGAGGCGGCGAAGGACCTGGCGAAACTCCGATTGACACTGGAGAGCTCTGCCGGCATCCCCTATTCTCCGCTGCAAAACAGGCTGATCGACTACTCTACCAGCGGCCCGGAAGAGCTGCGGACTCTGGCTGCAGCGGCTGTCTCCGACCCCAGTGCGGTGACTCTGCCAGGAACGCAGGAACTGGTGCAGCCTCTGGTGGAGCAGATCATGCGCGGCGCCCAGGATTATGATCGCCGTCAAACGCTGGCTCAACCTGTGCTCAAGCTCTTCAGCCGGGCTGGGTGGAACATCCCAAATACCGTGGAGCAGCAGGAGCTGCTCTATTCTTTCCTGGTTCCCAAGTACGTCAAGGAGCCGGATCCTCAGAGCCTGGCGGGAATCAGGGCGGCCGCCGCGCGGGCGGTTCAGCCCATGGGACAGCTTGACGCCGACTGGTATATTGCCGACCGGATGGGCAAGATGCTGGCGGCCAATCCAGATCTGCATACCGAGACGCTGTTAACGAAGATACCGTCGGGTGTGAAAAATCCGCTTGAAGCTCACTTCTGGCTGCCCAGTGTGGGCTGGGTATTTGACTTTGGAGAGCCGGTGCCGGAAATAGGAGCCAGCCGCCAGTCTTCAGCCGCCCTGCCCAGCGCGGTCGCGGGCGCGCGGGATCGTGCGCTCGCCGTCTATCTGCAGGTGCTCGCACCCGAAGCTGTGGCGCTCAGCCGCAACGCGGCGGCGAGTCTGGCCAGCCTGACAGCATTGCGGCGCCAGCCGGCTGTTGTAGAAACGATGCGCGAACTGCTGAAGTCTGAGAAAAACGATCGCGTCAGGCAGGCTGCAGAAAATGTCTTGCGTACCGAGCCGGAACGCTGGCTTGCCGGGCTGCGCGAGGCAGTGAAAGCTGAGCCGCTGGCTGCGTCTCTGAAGGAAGGAAACGGCGACCCCAAACTTTCCCCGGAGTTTCTGGCTAGCTTTCAATATTTCAGCGAATACGTGGCGCCAGAACTCAATCGTCCGCAACGAGTTGACGAGATGGCCTGCATGAGCTGTCACGGCGTGCCCGGGCGCGTTCCTTCGATGCAACTGGAACCCCCCGATTCGACAGGCCATTTTTCCTCAGCCAAGCTTCTGAAGAACTACTTGATTCTGCAGCAGCGTATCAGCTTGCCTGGCATCGAACAAAGCAAGCTGCTTAGGAAGCCACTCAACGTCCAGACGGGCAAGGAAGACGGGCATCAGGGCGGACGCCGCTACCTGCCTGCCGACCGCGGCTATCAGATCATCCGCCGCTGGGTGCTCGACCAGCCAAGAGTACAGATCAGCCTCAGTCCGAATGCCACGAGCCAGCGGGCCGGCCGGTGAATTTGCGACTGCTGTTCTGGACAGTGACTAAACGATTCCCGTACTGGGATCCTCCATCCCTTGCTCTGTAATTGTTTTCCACGCAAGGAAATATTTTCGCATTGCGGCTGAGGCACTATCTCCAGATTTATTCTCGCTTTAGGCAGAAGTGATTGACTTTTCGAGGACTTTGGACCCTCGACCGAAACCCTGGCACCTGGCTTGCAGCTTCAATACAAGGGAGAAGTTGTCGATGCCAGCTAGTAGTGTGGCGCGAAGCACCGGGGTTGCCGTCTACGCTTTCTGAATACCCTAACAACAACCCCCTAAAAGCTTCTTAAGCCTTCGCTTCCCCCTTGAGCTTGAAGATGGGACTGGGTTCGATCCCCTCACCCCCGGCTCCTCTCCCCGCTGAGGCGAGGGGAACCGAATTTCGCTGGCGGGATCGATTGAACGAGCTATTTTCACGGAGGGCATTATGATTCGATCTATCCTCAAAACTTCGTTACTGCTTCTCACCGGGGTAATGATCTTCGGCGCTCACACGGATCTCCAGGCTAGAAACGACATTATGGGCGAAATTGAGTTCATTGGCGCCAGCAAGGTGGAGAAGACTTCTGGCGTCTGGATTGATGGCCAGTATGTGGGCTATCTCAAGGAGCTGAAGGGGTCGAAGAAAGTCGTCTTGCTGCCGGGTGAACACGAGATCACGGTCAGACAGGCCGGCTTCCACGATTTCACACAGAAAGTGGTCTTGGAACCTGGGCAAAAGCATGCAATTCAAGTCGCCATGCAAAAGAACCCCGCTGCGCAGTTTCCCGACGCGACGGCGCAGGTGAAGATGTCTGTCTCTCCGAACCGGGCAGCGGTGTTCGTAGACGATCAATTTGTTGGCCATGTGGATGAATTTGATGGCCCTGGCCAGGCGTTGCTGCTGGCGCCTGGCAAGCATCGCGTGAAGATCACTTTGCCGGGCTATCGAACTTTTGAAACCGAACTCAACCTGCTGGCCGAACAAAAGTTTGAGCTGAAGACTGAGTTGTTCAAAGGAAGCATCCTACAAGCCGGCCCATTGATTAACGAGAAGGATTCCAACGTGGCACGAGTGAAGTAACGTTTTCTGACGAAATTGGCGACCGTAACTTGTGTGACACGGTCGCCTTGGCATTCCCTTTTCTCGCCACCCCCAAATTCATTGTCAATTTAGAGCGAAAGAAGCTGCTTGCACGGGGCCCCGGCACCCCCTGCCAATAGAAGTCGCTGCACGGCCTTTCGCGAAAGGAGCCCGCTCGAGAGTCTTTTTTCAACCCCTGTCGAAGTCTCACAAGTTATTGTGGCGAGGCACAGCCCCTACTGTCGCCAACTGTCGCACGGGCTACTGCATTGAGTCGCGGTTTGTTCAGTAGCCCCGACTCCGGCGAAAGCTGGGATGAGGGAGGGCCGGGAACTTTGACACGACCGCCCTTTCAACGGTTACCAAGATGTGCCCGCAAATTGCTATGCTGTTGCGCAACTTGAAGGGGCGGAGGGGAGCCGAAATTCGATTTCAGTCTTTTCATGCTGTCCTTTCCGCTAGAGCGCTTGTTTCAGTGCCCTGATTGAAATTCAACACCTTTGGAGATTTTGAGATGTCTGAGAACGTCGCGTCCCGGTCGGTGGCGTTGCCTGCCCAGCTTCTGGCGCAAGGTTCCTTTCTCACCACCGCTACGATCATTAGCTTTTACCGAAGGGCCGGCCGTCGATGCTGATAGCGGTGTGTACTTCAGTGATATCTGGAACAACCGCATCATGAAGCTCGCCCCAGATGGAAGCCAGTCGGTGTTTCGGGCCGACAGCGGAAGGACGAATGGCAACACGTTCGATCAACAAGCAAGGCTTCTGAGTTGCGAAGGAGCGGAGATGGGACCGGGTGGCAGACGGCGCATCGTCCGAACCGACCTGAAGACGGGTGAAGTCATAGTGTTAACTGAACGGTATCAAGGCGTTCGTTACAACAGCCCGAACGACGTGGTGGTGGATGGCCGCGGTCGCATCTACTTCACAGATCCCTGCTACGGCGACCGGTCTTTGATGGAGATGGAGATTGAAGGAGTTTACCGCATTGACGCAGACGGATCGGTGACGCGTATTCTTCAGCAACCTGCCATTCAGCGTCCGAACGGCATTGCCATTACGCCAGACGATAAGACGCTCTACCTTGTCGACAGCAATCCGAATGCAGGGGGGAATCGCAAGATCTGGGCGTTTAACCTGCAGTCGGACGGAAGCGCCTCGAATCAGCGACTGATTTATGATTTCGCTCCAGGACGTGGCGGCGACGGCATGCGTCTCGACTTGGAAGGAAATCTCTGGGTTGCCGCCGGAATCAATCGGGCCAGGCACGAAGGGGAAACAACCGATCAACCTGCAGGTATCTACGTGATCTCACCAGAAGGCACATTACTGGGATGCATCCCAGTACCTGAAGATCTGGTCACCAATCTAGCTTTCGGCGGCCGGGACAAAAAAACGCTCTACGTGACGGCAGGAAAGAGTCTGTACAAGGTCCAGACAACGGTTGCGGGATGGAGCGTGTATCCGAGATAGTGACTGCTTTTTCGAGCCACTGCTGAAGCCAGGGAGACAGCGGTTTCGCAGAAACCGCGTGGAGGTTGTCGGGCCTCCTGCGCACTTATGCGACAATCCCGAAGGCCTGCGGCCTTTGCCCCTTTTTAAGGGGGACTTCTCGCCCCCGACGGTTCGGCTCGGGCCTTGAATTTTGATTGCTACCCAAGCTAAATCTTTTGTTCCTTCCAACGTCCCAGTCGGAAAAAGAAGATGCTGACCAAGGCGAGGACAGATTCTGCCACCGTGATGGCAAGAAACACGCCATGGGCGCCAAGGCCGAAGGGTAGTGCCAGAGCATAGGCGAGCGGAAGCTGAAAAAGCCAATAGCAGAAAACATTGATGATCGTGGGCGTATCTGTGTCACCGGCTCCGTTGAAGGCTTGCACCAGTACCATGCCGTAGGCATAAAAGCCATAGCCGTAGCTCACCAGGCGAAGGCAGTCGATACCAAAGGTCACGACCGCTGAATCCTGGGTAAAGAACTGGATCATCGGCTCCGCAAAGATAATGAATATGACGGCGACGCCGCAGAGAAAAATCATGTTGTAAAAGCCAATCGTCCAAACTGATTTCTCTGCGCGGTCAGGTTTCTGTGCCCCTAGATTCTGCCCGACCAGCGTCGCAGCCGCATTGCACATTCCCCAGGAAGGAAGAATCGCCACAATAATGATGCGCAGCGCGATGGTATAACCTGCCAGCGCTGCACTACCGAACATCGCCACGATCCGCACCAAAACCAAGTAACTGGCCATCGGAATGAGGAACTGAAACATCCCGCTGAGAGAAACTCGCAGCAGGCGCCGAAGCACCGGCCAGTCCACGCGCAACTGTTCCCGGCGGATTACCAAACGGCTCCGTCCCCGGTAGAGCACGGATACCTGGTAGAGTACACCGATGCCCCGACCGATGTTGGTGGCGATGGCGTTGCCTGTAACACCCATCTCCGGGAAAGGACCCCAGCCAAAGATGAGGCAGGGATCGAGTAGAAGGTTGACGGCGTTGCCAATCCACAAGGCGCGCATGGCCGATACGGCATCACCGGCGCCCCGGAAGATGGCGTTGATCAGAAACAGCAGAAAGATGGTGGCGTTGCCACCGAGCATGATGGCGCCGAAAATCGAGCCGGTGGCCACAACTTCAGGCGAGGCGCCCATGAGCCGAAAGAGTTGCGGTGTAAACAGAATGCCTGCCAAACCCACAGGCAACGAAATCAGAAGTCCCAGCAGGATAGACTGAACCGCGGCCACACCCGCCCCAACGTGATCTTTCTCCCCGAAGCGGCGAGCAACCATGGCCGTGGTGCCCATACAAAGTCCCATGGCTGCGGCGAAGATCAGTGTCAGCAACCCTTCGGTCAATCCCACCGCGGCGACCGCATCCGGTCCCAGACTTGCAACCCAGAAAACGTCCACGATGCCGAACAACGATTCCATCGACATCTCGAGGACTGTGGGGACGGAAAGCAAGACTATGGCGCGACCAAGGCTACCTTGCGTAAAGTCCTGCTGCGTGCCACGCACAGCCTCGCGCAAGTCAGCCCACAAAGCGGCCCATCTGCCTTCGGGTCGTGAAGCTGGGGACGGCGTGAGGGGCTGGATGTCAGCGGGCGGATTCATCAAAGCCTTCAAGGATGCCTGTCAGCAAACGGCGAGGCGATACAAAAAGGCTGCATTCTACCATTGAAAGGAAGGTTGAAGGCTTCACCGTCACCCTGCCGCTTTTGAAAGCCTCCTGATCGATAAACATCGTTGTCGTGGAGGATGAAAAGCCGGCACCGGCCAAACTGGTGCAAGCCGCGCGACGTTCTGCTTTGGAATCGGTCGAGGGGAGGCTATAATGCCGCCGGAGCAGGTCAGACGGTCGCCGGCTCAGCCTCTTGCAGGCTGGGCGGGAGGAAAGTCCGAACTCCACAGGGTGGTGTGCCCCGTAACGCGGGGGACTCGTGATGGACGTAAGTCTTGAACGAGTACGGAAAGTGCAACAGAAAAGATACCGCCCCCGATCTTTGAAGATGGAGGATCGAGGATAGAAGAGCAGTGGATATGCGACTAAAGCGTCGCCCTGTCTGCGATCTTCTATTGTCGATCCTCAATCTTCGGTTTTTGAGAAGGGGGTAAGGGTGAAAAGGTGCGGTAAGAGCGCACCGGTTGTTTAGCGATAAACAAGCCTGGCAAACCCCACACGGAGCAAATCCAAATAGGGATGGAGGCGTGACCCGCGCCGCTCGACATCCGGGTAGGATGCTGGAACTGAGAGGCAACTCTCAGGCTAGAGGAATGACCGCCGCCTGACGGAAACTTCACGTGAAGAGGCTGCCGGGCACAGGATTCGGCTTACAGACCTGCTCTACTTTTTCTTGAACAGACCTTTCAGCGCTCCGAGCCCTGTGTTTTTCTTCTCAACCGCGGCCAGCATCGCGTCAAGGGCCTCTTGGGCTGCCCTGTTTCCGGGATTAACCTGCAGAGCTTGCTTGAACTGATTTTCCGCGCGCTTTTGCATCCCGGCCTCTCTGTAAAGCACCCCCAGGCCGACGTAGTAATCCGCATTGAACTGTTCCAAGTCAATTGCCTTGAGAAAGTGCTCTTCTGCCTCGCGCCGCCACTTCGCATTCTTTGATAGCGACATGGCCAGCCAGTAGCGATAGCGTGGGTTCTCCGGTTCCATGCGCACCGACTGGCGGAAGGCCTGAATCGCGCTCCAATAGTCCTGCTGGTCATATTGGCCGCGGCCCTGACGATAATTCAGCTCTGCCAGCTTCTGCTGAGGCGCATGCGAGGGTGAGGCTGGTGGCGCAGGCTTGTCTGGTGAAGCGCCGGAGGGCGATTCCAGCCGGAAAACCTTGGCATCATAGCTGGTGCGGGTTGCCGGGACTTTTAGCGTGTCATAGGCTTGGGCCAAAGTGGAGAAGATGATATCCAGGGCGTTCTTCAGATCCACCGAGCCGGACTGGTGGTATCGATCCGGATGATACTTTTTGGCGAGCGCGTAGTAGGACTTCTTGATCTCGTCGGCTGAGGCCGTCGTGGAAACACTGAGCAGTTCGTAATAATTGCTCGTTTTCGCCTTGTCGAGCGTTAGGAAAACATCGGATCGCACGGACTCCAGATCTTCTCCTTGCGTGTCCTCCTGAGCGCTGGCCGGTGCGGCCTGATAGCTGGGCGCTGAACTAGAACGGTAGGCGCGGGTTGCCGCTGGCGTGGTGGGTTCGCGCTTGGTGGCATTCTCCTGAAGAAACTCCACAATGCCGGTTGCAAGAAATCCGTACAAAGTCTTTTGGGTCATTTCTAAGCCCAAAGGAGAAATCTGCAGGATTTCAGAAATGCGGGCCGAAGACTCAATGCGGCTCAAAACAAACGCTTCCTCTGGCTTCAGGAACACATCCGCCGCTCTGCTCTCGAACTGAGGAGCGAGGCAGATGACGCGGTCGGTCCCTTTCAAGCCTTTGTGAATGATTTCCGGGTTCGTGATCCGGCGGATGCCCTCAAATATCAAACCAGGTACAGAGAGCTTGAGACCCGCCTTCCCGGCCAACGGATCGCTTGCCGATTTGAACTCGAAGGTTCCAGACGCCCAGTTGAGTAAGCTGTAAACAATTTCCTGGACATGAAAGGCACGGAACTCGGCCAATTCGCCCGGCTCGAACAATTTCATGGCGATAAGAGCTTGGCACAAAGCCTCCGCTGACGGCCCGAACTTGGAAGCTGCATCCAACTGATCGGGCGACACCTTGCCCATGCGGAGCAACCTCTCGCCGAAGGCTTCTCCCGGGTCGCTGCTAAGGGCGTCGACGCAAAACCCCAGTTCAAACTTTAGCGTCTTGCTGACATTCTCGCGCCGGACGACGAGAGAGCCACTCTGCGATTTCAAATAAATTGCATTCAGAGGTTCAGAAATGAGTTGTTGGGAGAGGTTCCCTGTCATGAGGTCCCATCTACAGAAGGCCGCCGCTTCAGCGGCCGATCATCTCCATTATCGGCAATGGCTTGCATGAGTTTAGCTTTGCCAAGCCTGGGAGCAGCGCCGAAAAAAGGTGGCAGATATGCCGGACAAAGTCTGCAAGGGTGTTACAGACAAGGCATGGTAGCACAATCGAGACCGTTGTGTTTTGCAGCGGCGTTTGGGCGTCTTGGCGGCACGTTCGCTGGGCATTGGAGGACTCGTCGAGTTTATGTTAGCGTACGAAGGCGTTCTTGAGAGCAAGGAGACTGAAGCATGGCAGTATACCTAGTGACTGGAGGCGCGGGGTTCATTGGTTCCAACATTGTCGAAGAACTCCTCCGGCAAGGAGCCCACGTCAGGGTCGTCGATAATTTCGCAACTGGAAAGCCAGAAAACCTGGAGTCCTTCAAGGATAGGATCGACTTTCGCGAAGTCGATGTCTGTGATCTGAATGCGCTGAAAGCGGCCGTGCGGGGGACCGACTATGTTTTGCACCAGGCGGCCATTCCGTCGGTGCCCAAGTCGGTGATTGACCCTATCACCTCGCACAACGCGGACCTTACCGGCACGCTGCACGCTTTATGGGCTGCCAAGGAGGCGGGCGTCAAACGGTTCGTTTATGCCGCTTCTTCCTCGGCGTACGGTGAAAACCCTGAACTGCCAAAGCGGGAAGAGATGCCGGCCCGAGCGATCTCGCCGTATGGCTTGATGAAGTACGTGGGAGAAGAATACTGCTGGCTGTTTACCCAGCTCTACGGACTCGAAACAGTCTCACTACGCTATTTCAATGTGTTCGGGCCGCGGCAGGACCCGTCGTCACAATACTCGGGCGTGCTCTCGCGATTCATCACCGCGATGCTGGCTGGAGAAAGACCAGTCATCTTCGGCGATGGCGGGCAGAGTCGCGACTTCACTTACGTCTCCAATGTTGTTCAGGGAAACCTGCTGGCCTGCCACGCCTCGGGAGCCGCCGGCAAAATGTACAATCTGGCTTGCGGACGTCGCATTGACCTCAATGAAGTGGTGGCCCAATTGAACGGCATCCTAGGAACAAGCCTGGAACCTGTGTATGAAGCCTCGCGAATCGGGGATATCAGGCACTCACTGGCTGAAATATCGCGAGCCAGAACGGATTTGAAGTACAGCCCTTCAGTTCAGTTTGAAGAAGGTTTGCGAATGACTGTGGATTGGTATCGGCAGAACTTCGGCTAGCTCAGTCGGCTCCGAAACGCGACGGAAAGAGACGCACTTCACTGCTGTTACGCTTGGAGGATTTCGAGGGGCCTTGAGATGGGGTGATCGCGGCTCCAGCAACGCCGCGATACTGGAATCGAAGCTCGCCAGAATTCCACGCTTGTGATCGCAAGCCGAGGAGGTACGCATCGGTTGTCTGCTGGTGGCCCGCAAATCGATCAGCAAAGGGTGAGACCGCGTCGCTCAGACCGATATCCAACTTCCAGAATCGGTGTGCTGGGTGACTGAGGTTCGTTTCAAGGATTTCCAGCGCCTTGGCCGGAGGCGGGGCGTCTGGAACAACTCGTGGATTTGAGCTGACACGAACGAATCCGGCTTGCGTCAGCGGACAGGTGGCCCAGCCCGAACGTTGATGGGTCCGGAACCAACTGGAGGCCGCCTCATGTTGCTCATGGTTTGCCCACGAAAGCGCTACGAGGACGTTGATGTCGAGCAGGTAGACGCTCATGGGAAATCGCTGAGTGCCTCCCTTACCTTCTTCATCGTGATTCTCGGCGCCCCCTTGGGCGGAGTGAATACGGCCAAACCGTTGACCTTTTCGATGGGGACGAAAAATTCCAGTCCCCGACGCGCGAGATCGGATACGGCTTTCCCCAGGGAAATGTGCAAAGACTCAGCCCGTTTCGAAGCGGCCTTCAGGACATCATCATCCAGTGTCAGTGTCGTTCTCATGAAGTGATGATGCACGGCGATGAATGTGATGTCAATTTGATTGTTTAGCATCAATCTAAGAAATGGATGACTTAACCGTCCGCCAGGGTTCCGTCAAAGTCAGAATCAGAGCCTTTAGACAACCGCTGGCGTAAGCCAACGGTTGGAGGCCCAGTCCCCGCTGCCGGAATTGCAAAGCCTGGTGGATCTCCCTATAATTCCTTCGTTAGCATCGTGACTCAATGAGGCCTGCCGTGATCAGTCAGCAGATGGAGTTCAAAGACAAGTATTTCTCGCTGCTCGAGAAAGGCGCCAAGCCAGGCCGCTATATCGGCGGCGAACCGAATATGGTGCTGAAGGATCTTGATCGGGTGCAGGTTCGTTTCGCGCTGGCTTTTCCCGACGTATACGAGATCGGAATGTCGCACAACGGCATCCGCATGCTCTATCACATCCTCAATCGCCTCGACGATGTCTACGCCGAGCGGGTCTTTGCGCCTTGGGTCGACATGGCAGCGGTCTTTCAAGGTGAAGGTGTGCCGCTGTTGAGTTTGGAGACTAAGACACCCATCCGTGAGTTCGATCTGGTCGGGTTTTCGCTGCAGGCTGAGCTAACCTACATCAACATTCCTTACATGCTCGACCTGGCGGGAATTCCGCTGCTCGCAGAAGACCGCGGGGAGGGCGATCCGCTCATTTGCGCGGGCGGACCGTGCACAGCCAACCCGGAGCCGCTGGCTGACTTCATCGACTTTTTCGTCATTGGCGATGGGGAGGATCTCGTCGTAGAGATCGTCGACCTCTGCCGGAATGCACGCGGCGAGGGGTTGAAACGTTGGCAGATGTTGGAAGCACTGGCGAAGATACCCGGAGTTTACGTGCCGCAGGTGCATCAACCGCCCACTGCTTGGGTTCCAGAAACCCGTCCTGGAAAGCCATTCACGCTCGTGAAGCGGCGCTGGGTAGAGGCGCTGTCGCCGGACTTTTACTCGACCAAGCCCATTGTTCCGGTGATCGACATCATTCAAGACCGCGTCAGCGTCGAGGTGATGCGCGGTTGCACGCAAGGCTGCCGCTTTTGCCAGGCAGGCTACTGGTACCGGCCGACGCGCGAGTTGAATGTGGACGACGTGATGCGCCTGACATCCGAGTCGCTGAAGAACACGGGAAACCGGGAAATTGGCTTGCTGTCGCTGTCCACGGCCGACTACAGCCAGGTGGAATGCCTGACTAAAGAGATGGCGCGAGCCTTTTCCAAGGACAAGGTCTCGATTTCTCTGCCTTCGCTGCGCGCCGACATGTTCTCCGTGTCGCTGGCTGAAAACGTGGGTGAAGTGAAGAAGAATGGTTTCACCTTCGCTCCTGAAGCGGGCAGTGTGCGGATGCGCCGGTTCATCAACAAGAACATCAGCAACGAAGAGCTGTTTCAGTCCATTGAGACGGCCTACCGGCAAGGTTGGAACCTCGTCAAGCTGTATTTCATGATCGGCTTGCCCACCGAAACCGACGCGGATATCCGCGAACTCGTCGATTTGATTCGGGAGGTGGGGCGGATTGGCAAGAAGGTCAAGGGCGGCCAGAAGAATGTCAATGCCAGCATCGGGACGTTTGTTCCCAAGTCGTTCACGCCGTTTCAGTGGGATCGGTTTGAAGACTTGAAGGTGACGACGGAGCGTCTCAACTACCTGAAGTCCGCTGTCCGTTTCCCGTTTGCGCGGCTCAAGTGGCATGATCCGAAAGAGTGCTTCATTGAGGGTGTGCTTTCCCGTGGCGACCGGCGCGTCGGTCGCGCCATTCTCAAGGCCTACCAACTGGGCTGCCGGTTCGATGGCTGGGATGAGATGTTCAACTTCGGCCTGTGGATGAAGGCGTTCGAGGAGTCGGGTGTCGATCCGGATTTCTACAATCGCGACATCCCGCTGAACGAAGTGCTGCCATGGGAGTTCATCGACATCGGCGTCTCCAAAAAGTTCTTGCTTAGGGAACGCGAGCGCTCTTATGAGCAGGTGCAAACTTACGACTGCAAATGGGGAGACTGCCGGGGCTGCGGCATTCCTGGAAACTATGAGGATATCAAGCTGGCCGAAGTGCCGCAGCAGGTGGTTGCAGAGAGTTTGGTTCAGTTGAGTCTCGCCCCGTTCCGGGCCGCAGATACGGCCAGACCCCCTGAAGCCCTGCGGGCTTCCGTCCCCCTTGTGCAAGGGGGACAAACCGAGCTGTCTGCTGATTCTGAGATTTCGAAGGCAAGTTCCAGCGAAGCAGCCAACATGTCACCCGTCCAGCCGCCTGGCTCTGGTGTAGACCCGCCGGCATTGCCAGCTCGGCCTTTTGTTTTGCACTACTGGAAAGAAGGTCCGGCGCGGCTGTTGTCGCACTTGAACGTGATGCAATTGATGGAACGGGCAATGATTCGCTCTGAATTTCCGCTGCGCTTCACCGAGGGCTTCAACCCACATCCAAAGTTTGCCACCTCGCCAGCCATTCCGCTGGGAATGAATTCCCGCTCGGAATACATCCAGTTTGAAGTCCGCGGAGATTTGCCAGACAATGCTGTGTCTCGCATGAATAACTGTCTGATTGAAGGGCTGGTGGTGCAGAGTATTACGCTATTCGAAGCGAAAGGCCAGTGGACGATCACGCAGCCGCTTCAAGCTACTTACAAGGCCTGGATGGAGACTGAACAGGTCAACGGCGAAGCGGTAGCGCTGGCTGAACTGCTGGGGCGCGTCAACGATCTCATCAATCATCTCAGCGACCACTACAAGGGCAGCGACTTCTACTGCAGCTCAAAGGATCACGAACGCATCGTCGATCTGTGGGTGGAAAGCGATCATCCGCTCCGTCTCGGTTTCACGGTGTCTGTCAATCAGAACGGCGCGCTCCTCAAGCCCAAAGACTTTTTTGAGCAGGTCCTCCAGTGCCCGCCGGATCTAGCCAAGAAATTCCTGATCGTCAAAGAAGCGGTGAGTTTTCAGTAAACCCTGCTTGGTTGGAAGCTGACACTGCCCAGGAATTCATGAACAGGATTAGTAGCGATTCTAGCTTGCAGGTTCCAGAAAACCCCAACGAACGCCAGTGGCTGGAGGAGTTCGAAGCAGCGGCGCGCCGCCCGCTCGAGACCCGGATGAGATACTCCTTCATCCGAACCTACAAACCCGTCCTCGATGACGCCTCGTACCGCTCTTTTGAGACGATGGAAGAGTACCGCCGCTGGTGTGAGGAGAACCTGCCAGACTGGTTAGGCTATGGGCGTCTTTGAATATCGCCAGGCGCAAGAAGTTCGCGACGCATTTGCCCGCCACTCTGTTCGGTATCTTTTCATTGGCAAGTCTGGCGCCATCCTTCTCGGCTTTCCAGATACAACTCAAGACGCGGATCTGTTTGTGGAGCGTTCACTAGAGAATGGCCGGGCGCTGGTGCGGGCACTGATTGAACTGGGTTTTGCGCTGACAACGACACAGCAGCACGAGATTGAACGGGGAAAAGATTTTGTTCAACTTAAGAACGGACCCTTTGATCTGGATCTTGTCTTTGCCCCCGATGGTATCGAGCGCTTTGAAGATGCCTGGCAGCGGCACATCGATGTGCAGGGATTCCCTGTCTGCCATCCAGACGATATCATTGCCAGCAAACGAGCCGCCAACCGGGACAAAGACCGCGAGTCCCTGCCGAGACTTGAGTCGTTTCGGAAATACTGGCTGAACCTTCAACAGCGATCAGACGCCAATCAATAACTTCATCCGCTTTGGACTTTCCAGCCTTATGCTTCTCCTTAAGAAATTTGCTTCTTCTGCAGCCACAATCATATTGGTGGCTGGGATCGCCGGTTTTTCGAATGCTGCGGACCGGCTGGAGCGGATCCCTGCCAAAGAGTTTCCGGCGCTCGTCCAGCGTCTTTCCGAAGACCCTGGTTTCTTTGACTCGGACAACCTTGTGTCAAACGAGTCTTCCTACCTGCAAGTTTGCGGCGTGTTGGAAAAGCTGGGAGTGAAAGACGGCGTCTACTTGGGCGTCGGGCCGGAGCAAAACTTCACTTACATTGCCAGGACGCGTCCACGCCTCGCGATCCTCCTGGACATTCGCCGTCAGAACCTGCTCTACCACCTTCTCTTCAAAGCGCTTTTTGAAAGGTCGCGGAACCGCTCTGAATTGCTGGCTAATCTGTTCTGCAGAGCGAGGCCCAAAAGGACTGTGGGCGCAGATCGCGATGTTGCCGCGGTGCTGCTGGAGTTTGAGAAAGCAGCACCTTCCCCGCGACTTTTTCGCAAGAACCTGGATGAGGCCCTCGCCTTCATTCGCAAGAAATGCCAGTTCCCAATTCACGACAAAGACGCCAGCACGATTGAAGGTATCTACCGTGAATTCTTCGATCAACAGTTGGACATTCGCTTCCGCAGTTTTGGACGCCCGGGGTTTCGCTTCTACCCTTCATTCAAGGAGATTGCGCTGGAACGCGGCTTGGACGGGAAATTCGGAAACTATCTCAACTCGGAAGAAGATTTTCAGTTCGTCAAACGGATGCACAGCCGCAATCTGATCGTGCCAGTGGTGGGAGACTTTGCCGGCCCCAAGACCCTGCGGGCGGTGGCTAATTACCTTAAGGAACTGGGCGAGACGGTTTCTGTGTTTTACGTATCAAATGTTGAATATTATCTGTTTCAGAATACCGTCTTCGACCGATATGGAGACAATATTCAACACTTGCCGCTCTCCGAAAAGAGCCTTTTTATCCGCGCTTACTTTCGCTTCCCCCACCCAGAGCGCCGCCCAGGCTATATCAGTGCGACGCTGCTGCAACGCATGACGCGTTTCATCGAGAATCTGAACGCTGGGAAATACCATAGCTATCAGGATTTGGGGCTGCATGACTATGTTGGGAGTGAGTAGCGATAGCGTTGGGGGCACCCGCGTGTGCGTCCTGGTTGGGAACGCATTGATGTGTGTTCAGTGCCTCGCGCGCCTCCTAGGGGGCGGACACCGGGTCCGCCCCTGCGCTCTTCTATTCCATTGAAAACCCTGCCCCTGTCCGCTATCGTTAGAGGCAATTCCAATCTAGCTGGATTGGCTTGTGAACCGCGCGGAGCGGTTTGTGGGCGAGCCAGGATTTTTGATGTTTACCAAGAGCTCCATCTTACGCGGCGTTGGCTGTTTGATTGTTGCTTTCTCGCTGGTTCCTTCGCGTGCCTGGGCTTTCGAGGAAAGCTCTGTCGAACCCCCGAAGGCGCCCCAGGTAGCCATCCGTCAACCGCAGCTCAATACAATCTTTCCCATGGCGATTCAGCCTGGCCGGAGGCTACGCCTGGAGCTACAGGGCGAGTTTTTGGATGGAGCGTCGCAACTGCTTTTCGAAAGCGGCGATGTTTCAGGAGCGGTGGTCTCGGCGACGTTCACGACCGCTCTGGTGGACGTTGCGGTTTCACCCGGCGCTGCGCCCGGGCGGAGGCGGCTTCGCTTGGCTTCGGAACGCGGCGTTTCCAACACAGTGCTTTTTCGCGTCAGCCGTTGGGCAACGCCTGTGGAAAACGAACCCAACGACGATCTGGATTCGCCCACTTCTGTCGAGTCCCCGGCCTTGATCAGCGGGCGGCTGCAGACGGAGCAGGACGTCGATCTCTATCGCTTCCACGCGAAAGCTGGAGAGCGCCTCCAGTTCAACGTCTTGGGCGCCCGCAATGGAACGAATGCCGACGTCTCCTTGGCCATTCTCTACCCGGATGGTCGCGAGGTCGTGCATGACGACGGCCGTTTCATCTGGGACCCTTATCTGGACCATACCTTTGAAGCAGGCGGCGATTACATTGCGGCCATCACCTTGACTCGCATGCCCGCCGGAGGCCAGCCGCGCAGTGACCTCAGCTATCAGATGGCCATCGGTCAGAGCCCGTTCTTCTGGTCTGTTTTTCCAATGGGCGCCCGGCAAGGGAGTTCCAGCGAGTTCACGTTGCGGGGTGATTTCATGCAAGCAGGGACGCCTGTGCAGTTTTCCGCAGGCGCTCAGCAACGGGCAACCGATGGTCTGGTGGGCGCCATCACGGAACGCGTTTCCTCTGGAGATTACCGCCTGGCGGCAAAAATCCACCCAAGCACTGCAGTTGCGAGAAATTCCCCCTTAGAAAAGGGGGCAGCGCCTTAAGGCGCGGGGGTTGTCTCGCGAGGCCGGAAGGCCAAGGGAAGAGGGTGGCGCCATTTGAGATACGATGCGCGGATGTGAGGCTTTCCTGAATTCGCAAGACAACCCCCAGGCGGCTGCGCCGCCGCCCCCTTTGACTAAAGGGGGAATTTTTTCACAGCTTCAGGGGCTGGGGGTGGCGGGGATCTGTGCCGGCTGAAGCCAGTCCCGAAACGCAGTGCTGGATGGGGATCTCCGAACCAGGGCGAGAACATTCAAGCGGTGCCTGCCCCGTCACCCCTCACCCCCTCTCCCGCGTCCCTCCCGCGTTGGGGAGCGGGGAACCGAAGTCCATCGAGTTTTTCGAGAGACGAAGAGCATCGTCACTATATTCTGCAATTCTCGATAGGAGAGTTTCGCAGACGGGAATCCCAGCCACGCAGCCTGAGCGTCGACCAGAGAATGAGATGGATGAGAGATTTCTTAAAGCTAACGAGTTAGGTATCCGACTGGAGATCATGAGCGGCCTGCCTGTCTGGGAGCCTCACCCAGTCTTGAAGCACCAGTTAGCTGTCGATCGCATACGAACAACAATTCGCAAAGTCGGCGGGCGCGATGCAGCCGCGATATCGTGCGAATGCCTCCATGTAGCGGACGTGTACATTGCTTTTCCCGATGGCTCATTGAAGCGTCCAGACGTTGCAATTTTTTGTAAGAAGCCTGAGGAAGAGGAGGAGGCAGTGACCCTGGTTCCGGAAGCCGTCATCGAGGTAACCAGCAAAGGGTACGAGAGTAAGGACCTGGAGATTGCTCCTCGCTTTTATCTGTCTCAGGGTGTGAAAGACGTTGTTGTTTTTGACCCGTACACGTTGGTTGTGCTGCATGTTCGGCGTGGTGGCGCCGAACGTCATGTCTCCCCCGTGAGCCTTGCTTTCGAGTGCGGCTGCCAATGCACGGTATGACTCTTGTGAAGAACTTGACGCGGAGGTAATTTTTATGGTCGCGAAATGTGATTGCGGTCAGGTTCCGGCAGGATTGTTTGGACGCAGAGATTTCATTCGGATTGGTTCGCTGGGGATGTTTGGTCTGGGGCTGAGAGATTTCTTTGCCATGCAGGCCTTGGCCAATGAATCTCCAGCTCATTCTGCCCTCAAGGCTGGAGCGCCGGATCGCTCAGTCATCAAGCTTTCCAACGGCGGCCAGGTCATCAGCAAACTGTTCTAAACCAAAAGCCGTTCAAACCGCAAAGGCGCGAAGGACGCGACGCAGAGAGAGTTGGCGTTCCGTGCCTTTGTTTTTGGTAGGCAGGACTCAAGGACCCGGATTTGCTCTGCGGTTGTTAGCATTCTCGATTGTAGGAAGCACAGCGCATAACGCACCCTGACCGGCTACTGCATGAGTCCCAAAAGCCAGTCCAATCGGTGGCTCGTCTGCTTCCTTCTGTTTGTCTCCTTTCTTCTGCCTCTGGTGAGTGTCCCCGGTCTCGCGAGCACATTCTCCACTCCAAAGCTGATTCTCGTCGGATCCGTTCTCGCGCTTGGCCTCCCGGTCGCCGCCGCATTGGGGGTTGCCCCATTTCGTTTTCCCTTCCTTCTTGAAGCGGTTCTGTTCCTTTGGCTTACAAGCCTGTCCGTATCGTCCATCTTCGGCGTAGTCGTTTCTACGACGGCTTTGCTCACCCAGTTGTTTGGAGTTGGCTGGCTTGCTTTTGTTGTTCTTGTCCAGCCGCCAGTAGACGAGTTGGCTGGGGCGATCATTCTTTCAGGAGCTGGGATCTCCATCGTGGCTCTGCTTCAGTACTTGGGGATAGATCCCTTCGTCCTGGCCGGTTGGTCCCCGCTTACAATCGGCGACCGCCGCATGCGGGTTTACTCAACACTGGGGAATCCAAATTTCGTCGCTGCCTTTTTGACGTCACTGCTTCCACTGACAATCGGCCTGTTCCGCAGACTGAGTCCAGCGAACAGGCGTCTGGCCCGATCGGTCCTGGCAATCCTTGGATTGGAATTGCTGGCCATTGCTGCCACCGGATCGCGCGCGCCAGTTCTGGGATTGTTTGCGGGAGCAGTCTGCTGGGCTCTTTTGAATGCTCAATGGATGAGTTGGCGCACCTGGGCAGCAATCCTGTTTGTGTGCCTCGCCTTGCTTGCCATATCACCGGCGCGGAGTCTGAAAACCACTGTCGAGGGAAGAGTCTACCTGTGGAGAATCACGGCCCAGCACGTTGGGGAGGCGCCTTTGTTCGCAGGCCTTTAGCAAGTTCGATTTCGTTCCTGGTGAGAAGGTGGTCGCCATGGACGACTTCACCCAAGATGCGGTCGGCGACTTCCCCGCCAAGTGGAATACCAACGCATCCGGCGAGATCGTGACACTCGCCGGCCAGTCCGGACGGTGGCTGAAACTCACCAGGGCCGGCTTCTTCACACCCGAGTTCATCACCGAGCTGCCTGACAATTTCACCCTGGAGTTCGACCTGGCTGTGCCCCCGACCGCCAACCCCGGCATCGCTCTCGCCACCGTGCTTGTCCAACTCCCCGACCTGAAACAGCCAACGGGTTGGCAGACGGCTCCTAACAGCTTCCAGTTCACCGCCCACCCGAGTGCGTCGGCGCGCGGCACTTCCTCCATGGTCCCCCGCCAGGACGGCACGAGCGCGCCCGCCAACACCACGAACACGGCACAGTTGACGGCGACCAACGGGAAACCCGTGCATATTGCCTTGTGGCGTCAGCGGCAGCGCGTCCGGATTTACATGAACGAGGAGAAGGTGTGGGACGTGCCAAGAGCGGTGTCAGCCTCCGCCAAGTTCAACTCCATTGTCTTCTTCGTGGGAGGCGGTTGCGGCAACTGCGAGTACTACCTCGCGAACGTCCGTGTCGCCACGGGCGCTCCCGATACGCGCAACAAGATCCTCACGGAAGGCAAGTGGGTGACCCGCGGGATCCTGTTCGACGTCAACAGCGACCGGATCAAGGGCGAGTCCTACGGCTCGCTGAAGGAAATTGCCGGCGTGCTCACCGAGAACGCCGACCTGAAGGTCCAGATCGTCGGCCACACCGACTCCGATGGCGACGACGCCAAGAACCTGGACTTGTCGAAGCGCCGTGCGGCGTCCGTGCGCGCCGTCCTTGCAAAGGAGTTTGCCATCGACGCGAGCCGCATGGAGACAGATGGCAAGGGCGAGAGTCAGCCGGTGGATAAGAACGACACTCCTGCGGGGAAGGCCAACAACCGGAGGGTGGAGTTCATCAAGAAATAGTCGGTTGCGAGTGTTGGCGGGAGAAGGGATGGCTAGGCACTGATCCACCAAACGGAGCCCGACGACCGTCAGGTTTAAGAAGCCCACCTTGAGAGCAATGACTCTGGCCCCTTGTCACCACTGTCCATCGCCTCGCTGTATGCGAGTCGGATTGCTGAGGCGCAAGGGCCCTTCTGCTCTCAAACGTCTCCGCGCCTCTGTGTCCCTGTGACGGTTTTTGGTGGCGGCATTCTGATCGCCGTCCGGAGGCCAGCTCCCACATTCTTCATAACGACGCACCTTTAAGGCCACCGGGGGCGAGATCACGTGATCCGGAACCTTGGGGGCTCATTCATCCACTTTCAAAGCCAACCGAAATAGATGAATTCAAAAGGATGAACCCATGAAAAACATGGTGTGGCCGCGAATCATCATCGCAAGCATCCCGTTGCTGCTGGGCCCGGGCTGAGTGGCAGCGTCGTTCGCGCAGCAGGCTCTTGGCGCTGGACGCGTTCACGGTCCCGGCTGGCAGCCGCGGTGGAGCATGATCGAGGCCCGAGGAGGCTTGCTCACTGCCGCGGAACGCGCCGAGGTGGCTAGGCGGCTGATCGCCATCGAAGCGTTGTTTCTGAAAGCCGATGCCCTCAGGCAGCCGACTCGTCGAGAGTGCGCCACACCGCTTCCAGTCGAATCTCCATCGCAGGTTCTTCAGTTCGCAAAGAGCTAACGCGCATGCCATCTGGGTAGTTCTGAGAATATTCCGTCGCCTGCTTTTTGTCGGGATCCACAAGCCAGACGCGCTGAACCCCGATTGAAAGATACTCCTGGACCTTTGGCTGAACCCGAATCAGGCGGTCTTCGGGTGAGAGAACTTCGACAATCAGAAGCGGAGGGACAGTTGGAACCTGTTTCCCAATTTTCCCAGACCGCCAGACAGCGATGTCGGCTACGCGATAACGTGTCGGACTAATTTGGATCCGAATTTCCGCTCTTATTTGCAGCTTCAATTGCGTGGCGATTTGTCGGAAAAAGTAGATCAATTCCGTCTGCACGAGACTGTGAGGCAGTTCCCCCATATTCCGCTCCACGACCTCTCCGTCCAGGTAATCGCGGTCAGGCCCTTCGAAGCTAGTTTGCAAATACTCATTTACAGCGATGAAAGTCTTGGTTGACATGGCTGTAGTTTAGCACATGACCTCTTCCCATCAGTGCAATCTGCGTCCAAACCCCAGGGTCCCGTCAAAATCGCCCTTGTTAAGCCAACCACCGGCGTCAGCCGGTGGACAGTCTGCTCCCCACGAATTCTGCACGTGAACCCGCAACAGGCGCGCTGCGGCGCGCCTGTTGCGGGTTCACGTGCCCATGAGAAGTAAAGGGTCCATGCAACCACCGCAACCACCGGCTGACGCCAGTGGTTGGACTGGCCTGGATCTTGAGCCTTCCGACTTTGATGGGGCCTTGGTCCAAACCCGGCGGCCGGGGTTCTTACCCATCTAGAAGAAAATCAAAATCAGACTTCGAAATCGAAAACCCCTTTCCTATCCGCCCTGCGTCTTCCAGGACAGCTTTATACAGCGCCAGCTTCCGTTTCTTCAGCTCCATCATTTTTTCTTCAATCGTGTGCCGCATGAGGATTCGAGTGATGGAGACCTTCTGGCTCTGTCCGATGCGATGGGCGCGGTCGGAAGCCTGGTTTTCAACGGCCGGATTCCACCAAGGGTCCAAGTGAAAGACGTAAGAAGCGCGTGTCAGGTTCAACCCTTGCCCGCCGGCTTTCAAGCTCAACAAGAATATTGACGGCGCTCTACCTTCTTGAAATCCCTCCACCAAATGCTTTCGCTTCTTGACGGCGGTAGATCCGTCGAGGCGTGAGAACGTGAGCTGTGATGACCTTAGATCCTCTTCCATCAAATCCAGAAACGAAGTGAACTGGGAAAACACCAAGGCGCTGTGACCCTCATCTCGCAGTTCCCTCAGTTTGCCGATGAGAAATTCTATCTTGGGAGAAGTCTCCCTGCTTTCCCGATCCAGTAGCCTGGGTGAAACGCAAAGCTGGCGCAATTTCAGGATGGCCGTCAGCGCAATGATCTGGGCTTGTGCCTGCGTCTTGCTGCGGTAGGCATCCTCAATCGACGAGCGCACCTGGGAGACCGTGTGTTGGTACATGGATTTCTGTTTTTCCGTGAGATCGAGGTAGACATCAGACTCGGTTTTTGGCGGGAGCTCTTTCAAGATTTTGTCCTTGGTGCGGCGCAGCACAAATGGCCGCGTGCGGCGGAGAATCAGGTCTATCAGGGGAGACGCATCCGCCTTGATCAGGGGCTTGAACTGATCGTAGTCTCCCATCAAGCCGGGCAGACAGAGATCGAGGATGGAGTAGTACTCGCCCAGGTGATTTTCCAGAGGCGTGCCGGTCAACGTCACTTTGAAATAACCGCGCAACTGACGCGTGGCGCCGGTCGTGTCAGCGAAGATGTTTTTTACAGCCTGCGCTTCGTCGAAGACGATGACGTGGAAGAGCTGCTCTTTTAGTTTCTCGATATCCTTCCGCACGAGGCCGTAGGTTGTCAGTACCACGTCACAGGATTCGAAGCCGATGGAGCGCTCTTTGCCCGTGTAGAGACCGATGCGCAGTGCCGGATAGAACCGCTTGAGTTCGCTTTCCCAGTTGAACAGCAGGCTGGGAGGTAGCACCACGAGATGCGGCCCCGGTGAATGGCCTGCAGCAGGGTTCAGAATGCGTTCTTGGATGGCAGCCAGCAAAGTAATCGCCTGCAGCGTCTTGCCCAGTCCCATGTCGTCAGCCAGGCAGGCACCCAGGCGGTGCTGGTAAAGAAAGGCGAGCCAGTAATATCCCTCTTTCTGATAGGGCCTTAGCCTGGCCTGCAACTGCTCTGGCAAGGGCGCCGGCTCGATCTTCTCAAAATGCAGGAGCCGGTCGATGACCGTGTCATCCTCGAGTGACAGTTTCACCGTCACGCCTTGCTTGCGCAGCGCAATCCAGTCGAGAATCTGCAGCCGCTGCACCCCGACAATCTCCCGCTTCTCCTTCCCTCGCCCACGAGCCTGAAGGATGGTGGCCACCGACGAAAGAAGCTGCTGCGAATTTTCATCCAGAACCTGAATGACGTCGCCTGCCTCTCTCACTCCGCTGTTGCCGAGCGCCTCGAGCCACTCAGCTTCTGCCAGTGGGACGCCGTTGCAGCGGATCTCGGGCTTGATTTCAAACCAATCGATGCCGGAAGTCCGCGTGGCGTCAATCGAGAACTCCCACCGCGTCGCAACCACCTTCTTCTGGTTGATGCAAAGATCGATTCCATGCTTGCGCAACTCAGAGTAGAAAGCCTGCAACTGCGCGCCCTTCGGGACCGAGGGCAAAGACATGACCGTGTAATCTTCCATCGACTTAAAAACCTGCGGCCCGAAAAACTTGAAGGGAAGCTGGTAAAGCAGGGCCTGCTTTTGTTTGTCTTCAGGAATCTGAAACCATTGGCCACCCGTCGCGACCAGCCGGTCTTCCACAGCAAGAAATCTCTGGAGGTAGACTCTCAACAGGTCAACTGCCACTTTGCGATAGCGGAAGCGCGCAATGTCGCTGGCCGCCAGCGTCTCCCGGATCAGCTTCTGCCCCTCAGGCGAGTTACGTGCCGCAGGGAGCTTGAAGAAAGCATCACACAGGACTACCTTCCGCATCTGGGCGCGTAACGGGGCGGGCAGCCTGCCCGATTCAAATGCCATGAAAAAATCGAACACACCGTGGGGCGGGGCAGCGGCAAGATCGCCTTGGTAAACTTCGGCCCTAAGCCGTGCCTGGCCCATGCGGTCGGAAACCGTGTCAATCGTCAGACGGAGAGTCGCCTGTCCCGCTTGCGGTTTCACCGTTTCTCCATTGACTTTGAGAGACAGGAACCCAGTATCGTTCCAGTTGGCGGCCCGAGGCAGACAGATTCCGATGTGTCGAAATCCATCGACAGGAAGCAGAAAGTGTCCGGTTCCCAAAGGGCCGCAATTGGCTGCCGCTTCATGGTGATAGCCGCCCGAGCGGTAAAAGTGGATCCGATAAAGATCTTGATAGAGGCTCCATCCGAGGCTCTCTTCGAGGAGGCCGAGTCTCTTTTCGTCCAGGTCGGCGACAACCCCGCCGAAAGCTTCAAAGCGTTGAAGCTGGGCTTCCGCAGTTAAACAGGCGGTTTCGACCAACACGCCATCCCGAGTCAGATTGAACTGAGTTTGCTTCCTGCATTTCAGAGCCGGGTCCCACCGAAGATCGATGCGCCCATCGCGCGGGATGTCCACCACAATTGGATGCTTGCTGGCGTGGCGGTTCAGGTACTCCAGAAAGGCGGCGCTGGTTGAGGGAGTGGCGAGCGTGTACCAATAGCTTACCGGGGCCAGTTCCTTCGGCAGACTGGCCAGCTGCCCGTAGAGAACCTGGCGTCCGTCTTTCTGGACCTGAATCCGGCTGGTGCCCTCGCGGTTCTTGAGAACGATGGCAAACTTGCCTGGCGGGTGAACTTGAGGCGGAGAGGGCGCAGCCGGCTGGCGTGTTCCAGTCTGGGATTGCTGCTTTGCCAGCGCCGGGACAGTCGCCCCTGGTGTTGGGGTGCTCATTTCTCCGTGGAGGGACCGTTTCAATGCGCTCAAATACCGTGAATTTTCTTGCCGTCTCGGAAACATTTTCGGAAACAGCAAATTGAGCGTTGTTAACAGCGCGCTGATGACGTGGGAGCAGTTGATCGCCGGCTTCCACCAGTGACAGTCGCACTGGAAACTCAACTTGCCATCCACGGCCGAAAAGGAAACGCCGTTAAGGCCATTCACCCGAAGATCGGCTTCGAGCACGGTGCAGTCTTTGTTCCAGGCGTAAGACTCGACGCGTTGCTCTTCATGGTAGCGAAAGCCCGCCAGCACGTCTTTCTTCGACGCGAGAAAGTAGAGAGTATTGGCGGGGAAACTCCGGAAAGCCTGAATGACTGGATTGTCGTCTACTGGCATCTGCATCCTGGCGAGGTCTGAAGTGCCCCTGAAGGGCGGTGAATTATATCGAAAAATGTCTGCGACCGCAGGGCAAATGACGAAGGCGAAAGGCGGGGTGCGTCAAAGTCCCCCTTAACAAAGGGGGACAGCGGTTTCGCAGAAACCGCGCGGGGGTTGTCGGTGGGTTGTCGGGCCTCCGGTTCACGACTCCTCTAGGACAACCCCCAAGGCCTGCGGCCTTTTGCCCCCTTTTTTAAGGGGGATTTGCTCGCCCGCCCGCTACTAGGAGCTGACTCCTGACTTTGACGCGACCCTGGGGCCAAAGGTCAGGTTCACCTTGGCCCTTCGTCATTCCGCTTTGTGATATCCTGACGACAGTGTGAAACCAGAGCGTTCGTCACAAGGGCGCAAAACTCTCTGCGTTTGGAGGTCTGTTCATGCAAGCTAAGCAAATACAAGTGGATGATGCCCGGCTGAGCGCCATCACGTGCGGACCGCTGCCGGCCTCCCGAAAAGTCTATGTGCCCGGCACGGTTCATCCATTCCTGCGCGTTCCGATGCGCGAGATCTCCCAGACGGTCACGCAACAGCAAGGGGCCTCCGGAAGTCGCAAGATTGAGAATCCGCCAGTCACTGTCTACGATACCAGTGGACCGTACACCGACCCCGCCATTCGCATCGATGTTCGTGAAGGTATCGCAGCCTTGCGCCGCCCCTGGATTGACGCACGCGGCGATGCCGAGGAACTTCCTGGCATTTCTTCACACTATGGCCGTTTGCGGCTGGCCGACCCGCACTTGGATTCGCTGCGCTTTGCCCACCTCCGCAGGCCATTGCGCGCTAAGCCAGGCCGCAATGTCACCCAGATGCACTACGCGCGACAGGGGATCGTTACGCCGGAGATGGAATTCATTGCTATCCGCGAAAACCAGCGGCTGGAAGAACTCTTCAGTGCGCAGCATCCCGGTAACTCCTGGGGAGCAAGCACTCCGAAAGTCATCTCACCGGAGTTTGTGCGCGCTGAAGTGGCGCGCGGGCGGGCGGTAATTACTGCCAACATCAATCATCCCGAGTTGGAGCCGATGATTATTGGCCGCAATTTCCTGGTCAAGATCAATGCTAACATCGGAAACTCAGCCGTCACTTCGACCATTGAAGAAGAAGTGGAAAAAATGGTCTGGGCCACGCGCTGGGGCGCCGACACGGTTATGGATTTGTCCACCGGACGCAACATCCACGAGACGCGCGAATGGATTTTGCGCAACAGTCCCGTGCCCATTGGGACAGTGCCTATCTATCAAGCCTTGGAAAAAGTGAAGGGCAAAGCTGAGGAGCTGACTTGGGAGATCTTCCGTGACACGCTCATTGAGCAGGCCGAGCAGGGCGTGGATTATTTCACCATTCACGCCGGCGTGCGGCTACGTTACGTGCCGCTGACGGCCAAACGGGTGACGGGCATCGTTTCACGCGGCGGCTCCATTCTCGCCAAATGGTGCCTGGCGCATCACGCCGAGAACTTCCTCTACGCGCACTTCGAGGAAATCTGCGACATTATGAAGGCCTACGACGTGACCTTTAGTTTGGGTGACGGGCTCCGGCCCGGCTCCATCGCTGATGCTAATGATGAAGCCCAATTCGCAGAGCTCGAAACCTTGGGAGAGCTGACGAAGATAGCTTGGAAGCACGATGTGCAGACCATGATCGAAGGCCCCGGACACATCCCAATGCACTTGATTCAAGTCAACATGACCAAGCAGTTGGAGACCTGTGGCGAAGCGCCCTTCTACACCCTGGGTCCGCTGACGACTGACATTGCTCCGGGCTACGATCACATCACCAGCGCCATCGGCGCCGCGATGATTGGCTGGTACGGAACAGCGATGCTTTGTTACGTGACGCCCAAAGAGCATCTTGGATTGCCCAACCGCGACGATGTGAAAGAAGGTGTCATCGCATACAAGATTGCCGCGCACGCTGCCGATCTGGCCAAAGGCCACCCTGGCGCCCAGGCGCGCGACAATGCGCTGTCAACGGCGCGCTTCGAGTTCCGTTGGGAAGACCAATTCAACCTGGGCCTTGATCCCGAACGCGCGCGTGCCTTTCACGACGCCACACTTCCAGCCGATGCTGCCAAAGTGGCGCATTTTTGCTCGATGTGCGGGCCGCATTTCTGTTCGATGAAGATCACCGAGGACGTTCGCGAATACGCCAAAGAGCTGGGTCTGACTCCGGAACAGGCCCTGGAAGAAGGCTTGGAGAGCAAATCCGACGAATTCAGGCGCGCGGGGGGTAACATCTATCAACGAATCTAGGCTAGTTTCTGTCGCAAAACTCGGAACGCCAGTCTCAATGTGGCTTTGCCGCTCGATGTGCGGAAGAGCCAACTTCCAGTTCAATTCTCCGTTCGCCTGAAGCCGCGCCCCAGGCGCGGCTTCAGGCGAACGGCGGAATCTTCAGAACAAGTTCCGGCTACTGCGGAAAGGCACAGCCTTTCCGCACATCAGGCGGCAGAGCCGCTCCAGCCGGAAGCCCGTATGCGTAACGCCAAATTCATGCAGAACTAACATTGTGGGCATAGACTCTCCGCGACTCTGACCTCAGCCCGCAAACATCCACACACGCATCAGAGACAATGAGGATGCCATGAAACCAATACGGGATTCGGCTCTTGAAAGAAGCCTTGCGGCAGATGTTCCCTTGGGTGCCGAGGAGGATGCGACAGAGAGCATACCTGCAACGCTATCAAAGAAAGCCGCTTTGCAGCAGAAGTGCGAACAGGTTATGGAATCGCTTGCGGGCTTCCAGGAAGTTTACGACGGCATTCTGGCGGCATTGGCAGATTCGCATGAGCAAACGCTCCAGGCGGTGCGTGATGAGCTGCAGCAACTGAAAGATTCTCTTCCGCAGCTCGAAAAGAAATCCATCAAACGGCTGAAGCTGGCTGGCACGCTGACGGCCCTCGAGAAAGAGAGTCAGAAAGCCAAACTGAAGGCTGCGCTCCGGCGCAAAAAGGACCTGAACCGGATGGATGATTTTGCGCTCGGTGCGCTTCGTGCCTTGCGTGCCCTGAACCAGAAGACCAGTCCTCCGTGAGTTGGGCAGCCGCAACTGGGTTCCATTGTCTTCGGGAGTCTTCGAACCTTTTCCCGCCTTGCATGGTAATCCCCAGAGCCCCGTCAAAGTTGTCGCTTTGAGCCAACCACCAGCGTCAGCCGCTGGGCCATGCTTCCACTACGATCTTTCCCGATGCCGCAGCCAGCGCGCCACAGGCGCGCTGGCTGCGGCATCGGGAGCAAGAAGCGGCCCAGTACCTCCACCACTGGCTTGCGCCAGCGGTTGGCTGAACGCTCTGATTCTGACTTTGACGGCACCCTGTGCTAATCCCCTTCACGACCTGCCCCGGCAGCGCTATGATGGTTGTCTGGTCAAGAGAATGTTGACAAAAGCCAAACCCGCCCTGCGCGAGCAGAGAATCCGAGAGTTTGCGTCGGACATGGCGCTTCACTTTGTAGCTGTCATCTTTGCAAATCTGGAAGGGGCGCAGTCCGGCGAGGTTGAGCCTCTCCACGACATGCGCGTAGCGACGCGGCGGTTGCGCGAGACGCTTCAGCTCTTCCAGCAGTTCTACGCTCCAGCGCGCTTCAAGAGAATGCTCGGCAAGGTGCGGAAGACCACGCGAATCCTCAGTCTGCCGAGGGAAATGGATGTGAATTTGGAGCTGCTGCGCTCCTGCGAGCTTGCTGGAGGCCTGGTGGTCCATGCCACCTGCGAGCACCTGCTGGCGCTTTTTGAGAAAGAGCAGTGTCGTCTGAAACGTCGCATGCTGCGGGAGTTTGACCGGCTGGAACTGAACGTCCTTGAAACCGACTTGCGCCTGTTGGCTGAAAGCGCTGTGCCTCCGCGCAGCAAGACGCACCGGCTTTTTGCCGAGCACCAGGCAGCCGAATTTGAAGTCTTCACGCAGCGGATTTCGCAGTCGTTGCTGGAAAAGGCCAGGCCGGTTATAGAATTTGTGCCAACCCGGGAGGCTCTGCAGCGCGACGACCGTTTGCACGAGCTGCGCATCCGCACGAAAAAACTGCGCTATGCCATGGAGATTTTGAAGCCTCTGCTGCCAGCCAGTGCCGGCGAGCCGCCCATTGAGCTTTGCCGGGCGCTACAAGATATTCTAGGCAGCTTTCACGATTACGCGGTTTTGATTGGACGGTTGCAACAGCACCAGCAGGAAGTGCTGCAAAAAGGGCTTCTGCTGCTAAGCCACGGCTGTTCCCGCATCGCTGCCGAGCTGCAGGAAGCCAGGCAATCGCTGGTGCCGCAAATTGAGCCGGCGTACCGCCAGCTTGCCCAGGCGCTGGCTGAGTATTTGAACCCGAAACAAGAAACTCCAGCCCTGCCGGCTCCTGCGTGAAGCTGTGGAAAACGTGTGGAAAACTTCCGCATCCTCCTTTGCGACCGCCCCTCACCCGGCATCTAAGAGCGCCGTCGCTTCAGCTCTCGCGAGGTTGTTCCCAACACATCCCCACTCAACTGTCATGACCGGCAGCGCTCGCATTCTATTCCTGCCTTAAAGTGATTTGCCAGTAGGGTCGAAAACTGAAATGATTCCAATGTTGTGGAGGGACTGATGATTCACTCTTTTCGTTTGGCGTCGTGCCTGGTTTTGGCCGCCGTCCTCGCCGGTTCTTTGATCGCTGCCGCTCAAGAGAAAGGTAGCACGGCGAAGCGGCTTGCCCCGAATCAAAAGCAAGCTGTTCCAAAGCCAGATCTGAGCGTGGACGAAGCTCGGATGATTGTCAAAGAGATCCCATCGGTAGACATTCGGGCGACGCTTGGAGTTTGGAAGCTAGCGGAACCCGAGTTGGCGCAATTGCGGCAGTGGTCAGGCCTCCTGGTGGAGAGTCCGGCACGCACCGATTTCTTGCCGAAGTGGAATGAGTTGATTCGGCAAGCGACTTCCCGAACTCCACAGATCAAGGAATCGAACGTCACGTCTTTGATCCGCATGGTGATGCTGGCAGCCTACGAGGAGGCGCAGAAAAACCTGACGGCAACCGCCGGCCCAGCACCGGCCGATGTCTACAAGGAGCTTCAGGAGCAGATCCGGTCGAACCTTGCGGAGGCTCGGCAATTGCAGGCCCTCATGGGTTCCGAGCGCAGGGATCCGCTGTCTGGATCGCGCTTATCGCTGCCAGCCCATCAGAGAACGCTTCGCAAGTGCGACGTAGCTGGGCAGCCCAAGAAGGTGGAATGTAGAGAGGTGCTCGTCTCGGCTTCCTATGAACTGGAAGACTATATTTCTGTTTCTGAAACGCAGCTCCAGAAAGCCGAAGAGGAAGCAAAGCGTGGCGGCGGGAGTGGTTCCGAGCGCGGCCAGGAGAAGCGCCGCCAAATGTTGTATGCGCTTTCTGACGTTGCCAAGGTGATGCATGATTCGGCTGTGGAGGTGATACGCAAGATGGGCGGATGAGGCGAAACCCAAGAGATAGAACACGCCGCCACTCGAAAAGCGCTTCAAACTCAGGAGTGAATCATGCCTATTTACGAATACCGCTGCTTGGAATGCGGAGCCACCTTTGAAAAAATTGTCTCGCTGAGTACAAACTCGATGGACTGCGAGAAGTGCAGCAGTTCTCGGGTGGAAAAGCTGTTTTCTGCCTTTGCCGTGCAAGCCGGAGGCTCCGAAACCTTCGAATCTCCTTCCGGAGGCTGTGGCACCTGCGGTGCCCCCCGTCCTGGCATGTGCCGTGAGATGAATTGAGGCGGCGAGAGGCCGCCGCTGCCCGCCGTGTTGATGCCTCTTCAGGGTGTGGTCATCAGTCCCATTGCGGTCTACGCTATCTTCCCGAAAATTGGCTGATGCGTGTCGTAGTTCGGTTTCTCTTCCTTTCCATCTGGCTCGGGCTCGCGCCGAGGACAACGCTTTCTCAGACTGTTTCAAAACCTTCGGTTCCAGTCCGCCTCAGTGTGCATAAGCCGAAGTCCTTTCCGGGAGAGGTGCTTCGCGCAGACCTCACGGTTGCAAAAGCAGTCGAGAGCCTGAGTCTTTCCTTCGGGAGCCAGAAGATTGTTTTTCAGCCCCAAGCCAAAACAGACCTGTGGCGAGCGCTCGTTGGGATTGACCTGGAGACTAAACCAGGCCGTTACTTTCTAACGGGAAGTGTGACCTTTCACGATGGGCAAACCGTTGAAGTGGAGGAGAGCATTCAGGTCTTGCCGAAGGCGTTTCCCATCCAGCGGATTGCAGTTGATGATAAGTATGTGACCCTCGACCCACAGGCTGAGAAGCGGGCCGAAGAGGAATCGAAAAAACTGCAGGCCATTTGGAAAGTGGCCAGCCCCCAAAAATTCTGGCGGGGCCGTTTTCTTTCACCCGTGGCAAGCCAGTTGACAAGCGGTTTCGGAAGACGACGAATTGTAAACAACCAGCCGCGCAGCCCTCACTCCGGTGTGGACTTGAAAGCTTCGACTGGAACACCCATCCGGGCGGCCAATGCAGGAAAGGTTGTTCTGGCAGAGGACCTGTTTTTCAGCGGCAATACTGTGGTTTTGGACCACGGTATTGGGTTGTATACGTACTACGCTCACTGTTCTACGATCACCGCAAAATCTGGAGACATGGTGGAGCGCGGTCAGGTGATTGCGAAGGTCGGCGCCACCGGACGGGTGACGGGTCCCCACCTGCATTGGGCTTGCCGTCTGAATGAAGCGCGAGTCAACCCACTGGATCTGACGCGACTGTGGATGGAGCAGTAGCCGATGAAAGGAACACCCCAACCCAAAAACCAAACCGCAGAGACGCGGAGACGCGGAGAGTGACTCGGGGAAACCGCGATCGGCAGACTTGGCGCCTCTGCGGGGGCTTTTGCTGCTAGAGATCGCGAGGAACATCCGCCCGTGCGAAACATCGGCCTCATTTTGAAGATGAAGTGGCGCCTGATGACGCGCCTCCTTCGCGACAACCTGTTCGATGTTTTCGTGCTGGCGCCTATCATTCTTTGTGGCGCTTTCCTTGCGCTGGGTCCGCCCGTGGAGCGCTTTTTGAGAGGCCTTGCCAGCCACCCGCTGTGGGGATTGTGGGGACCGAACCACATCCTTCTGGCATTTCTGGCAGTGAAGCTGCTTCTTTCGTGGCGGAGAGTCATTGAAGCGATCGAGCCGCAAACCTCTCCGGACGCTTGCCTGGTTTCTCTCCCAATTCGCAAGACTGAGCGCTGTATCGTGGTTTTCCTGATCCGCTGCCTAAACAATTCAGCATTCCTGCTGGGACTGAAGATGCTCCTGAGCCTGCCCGAAGGTGGGGGGTTCGGTTTCTTTTGGCTGTTCCGAATGGCGATGCTGGCGAGTGCTGTGGAGGTTGGGGCAGGGCTGTTGAGGATGGAAGCGCTGCCGCTGGTTTCACAGGCGCTAGCCTACAGACGGCACTCGCCACCGGCTAGCCGGCGCGGCGTTGTTGAAGCCATAGGAGTCTTGCTGCGCAGGGCGCCGCAGAGCTTTCTTCCAGAGGGGCTGCGGGCGCTGGTGGTGAGGGATGTCTTGTTGACTTTGCGCTTCTTCTCCTTCGGTGTGATTTTGCATTTTATCGGGGCTTTGCTCTGTGTGGCCGTCATGGTGAATCTCTTGCCCGAAATTCGAGACGACGCCAGGGCCGTGGAAGTGGTCACAGGGCTTGCCTCAGCCTATGGCGTTGCTTTGCTAGCATTGCTCACTCCCCGCCTGTTGAAGTTTCAGCTTCCGTATTGGTGGATGGAGCGCTCGTCTTCCATTCCTCCCGGCTACATCTGGCGCGCCAAGGTTTGGCACGCCAACCTGATTTCCATGGCGTTTCCCCTGCTCGTGGTTAGTACGCGGCTCTGGATGCTTCCAGCTCCGCTGGGGCAGGCGTGCCTAGTGCTGGTCGAGCAGATGCTGACGGGCATTTTGGTGGCCTCATTTGCAGGTGCCTTGATTTTTGAAACGCACCAGCAGCCTTGGCTCAGCGCCTTGTTCTCGGGTCTGGGGGCTACGGCCTTTGCCCTGATGATGGTCTTGGGCCACTGGGCAATTTTCTTCCTGATCTTTCCGTATTTGATGTCCAAGTTCGAAGAGCGCGGTGAGAGCCGGATTCGCTTTCTCCTGTTATCCCATGATCCAAATTAGTAGCGTCGTGAAACGCTACGGCGATCTCGTTGCGGTGGATGGTGTCAGTCTGGAGCTTCGCGACGAGATCTTCACGCTGCTGGGGCGCAACGGTGCGGGCAAATCCACCCTGATCAAGATGCTGGCGGGCATCTTTCCTCCCGACGAAGGTCACATCGCACTGTTCGGCCACGATGTACGGCGCGACTCTTTGGCCGCCAAGCAGGAGGTTGGATATCTTCCCGAGAATCTAAACCTATACCCTCGGCTGACTATCGAGGAGTTTCTGCATTTTCTCGCCGGTGTTCGGAACATGGAAAGCCGCCACCCTGGCGGCTCGGAAGCAGAAATCCGGGGACTCTTGGAATACTTCGGACTCTGGGAACGCAAGCATATCCTGATTCGAGAGTGTTCGTTGGGTATGCTGAAACGGGTTGGTTTGATGGGAGCACTGCTCGGCCCGCAACGGCTGATTGTGCTGGATGAGCCCCTGAATGGCCTGGACGTGGAGAACATCCGGCGGCTTCGGCAGCGCCTGCGTGAGCTGCGCGTGCAGGGGAAAACCGTCCTGATGGCTTCGCACATCCTAAGCTTTGTCGAGGAGCTGAGCGACCGGGTGGGAATCATTCATCAAGGCCGGATGAGAGCCATTGGCTCTGTGCAGGAGATCAAGACCTTGGCAGGCGATGCGCGGTTGAACCTGGAGGAAGCCTTCTTTCGACTAACGGTGTAGCGCGGCTTGCCGTCGCAGCCTGGGATTCAGCATTTCACGCAAGCCGTCGCCGAGGAAGTTGAAAGCCAGAACGGCCAGCATGGTGGCGCCGCCCGGGAACACGATGAGGTGAGGCGCGTCGAACAGATGGCTGCGCCCATCGTTGAGCATAGCGCCCCAGCTTGGAAGCGGTGGCGGCACTCCCAGACCAAGGAAGCTTAGCGAAGCTTCAGCGAGAATGGCGCCAGCCATGCCGATGCTGGCTTGGACCAGGACAGGCTGGATGATGTTAGGAAGCAGATGACGCAGAACGATGCGGGCGTCAGAAGCGCCCAGCGAGCGGGCGGCCTTCACGAAATCCAGCTCCTTGACTTTCAGGATCTGGCCGCGAACCAGCCGCGCATAACCGACCCAGCCGACAGCAACCAAGGCCAGAATCAACTTTTCCAGGCCAGGTCCCCAGAAAGCCACCAGCGCAATGGCCAGAAGGATTCCTGGGAATGCCAGTAGCACATCCACCACTCGCATGAGGAACTCGTCAAGCCAGCCGCCGTAATACCCCGCCAGCGAGCCGGCGAACAAGCCAACCGAAGAGGAAACGAAAACGACCGAAACCCCCACGAGCATGGAGATGCGTGTTCCGTAGGCAACGCGCGAAAAGATGTCGCGGCCCAACTCGTCGGTGCCGAACCAATGGGCCCGGGATGGCGCGTGCAAGCGAAGTGGTAGGTTCTGGCTGTCAAACGTGTGCGGGGTCAGGGCAGGCGCGAGCAGCGCGACAAGAACAAGGCAAGCCGCGATCAGAGCGCCGAACAGCGCCAGCCGGTTGGAGCCAATCTGTTGCCAGAAGAGTGCTGCGTTCATTGATACTTGATTCTGGGGTCCAGAAAACCGTAGGCCAAGTCGGTTAGCAAATTCACGGTCACATAGGTGCAGGCGATCACTAGCAGGCATCCTTGCACCAGCGGATAATCACGGGAGTTTATGGCTTGGACCGTGAGCCTTCCAATACCGGGCCAGGCAAAGATGGTCTCCGTAATGATGGCGCCGGCCAGGAGCGTTCCAAATTGCAGACCGATGACGCTAACCACGGGGATCAGGCTGTTCTTCAGAGCATGCTTTAGCAGCACCTTGGATTCGGGAAGGCCCTTGGCGCGAGCGGTCCTTACGTATTCTTCCTGGAGTTCCTCGATCATGCCCGCTCTCACCATACGCGTGAGGATGGCAGACAGCGAAGCACCCAGCGTGACCGCGGGCAGGACGAAGTGAGCAGGCCCGGCCCGGCCCGAAACAGGCAGCCAGCCCAGCACAATGGAAAACACGATGATGGCCATAGGTCCGGAAACGAAATTCGGAAGCGAAATGCCGAGCAGCGTCGTGGAAGTTAGTGTTCTGTCCAGCCAGCCGCTGGGGCGGGTCGCCGCCAGAACGCCTGCCGGTATGGCCAGCAAGGCGCCAAACAAGAGACTTAGAGACGCTAGTTGCAAAGTCGCGGGGTAACGGCTCAGGATGATTCCAATGACTGGCTCGCCAAAACGAAACGACGTACCCAGGTCCCCGCGCAGCAGGTCCTTCACGTATCGCACGTACTGCGCTAGCACCGGCTGGTCGAGACCGAGCTTGCGCCGGAGCTGCTCGACATCGGCCGCTTGAGCGCCTTCACCCAGCATGATCTGCACTGGGTCGCCCGGCACCAAATGGATGAAGGAAAAGACCAGCGTTACGACGCCAAAAAGCACGAGGATTGTCAGCAGCAGGCGCCTGAGGAGAAAGCTGTGCATAAAAACCAGAATCAGGAGGGTTCTGCGGTGGTGGATGGCAACGTGGCGGCCGTATTTCTCATTCGAAGGTTATCCGCCAATTGATTGGCAAGCCCGCTGGGCAAAGAGCCCATAAGGGTCCTAAAGCTTTCCACTGATTCGGATGTCAGCTGCTGGAAGTCCTTTCCTGCAGTCACGATCTCTTCCCATTCTTGTTCACATCCAGCTTGTCTGTTGACGACTCGGTTGATTCGCGAAAGCAAATAGCCGCTAGTGATCTTCACACCGGTGGCAATGATGCGCAGCTTGAGCCGGAATCGCTGCTTGGCGGAAACCACGACTTGGTGCAGCATCTGGTTCAGAACTGCCAGGTTGTTCAGTTCGGCGAGCTGAAAGCGGGAAGGCAACAGTGGGCTGACGGGCGCCATCGCGCTCACCATCCGCGAAAACTTCATCATTTCTTTCAAGAGGCAGAGCAGGCCGGGCGTGAATTCCTGAATCACTTCACCGCCAATTTTCAGAAACCTAAGCGCCTCCTCGAAGTCGCCCAATTGCTTGATGTCTTTGGCTTCTTTCATGGTCATGCGGATCAGTTTCGTGCTGTTCTCAATCCCAGACTTCGTGTCCTCATACCACTCTGCCTTGTCGCCGCTGAGCAAGTTCTCCCAGTCAGAACGAACTTTTCTTTCATTGCGCCGCGCCAGAATCAGCAGGACGGCCCACCCCAGAATAAGAAGTACTACGGGTATTATTAACCGGATCATTTCCCCAATATACCTTGGCCCAAATCAGCAGAGCAATCACAAAGAACACGGAGTTCAGCAGGCTGAAAAGTTCCCGCGCCCGCTCTCCGAAAGCCGCCATGGTCGCAAATCCCAAAGCCAGCGGAAACTGGGAGAACAGGAACCCGAGAAGAAGCAGCTTGTGTTTCGTATCGATGTGGAGCCGGTAGAACAAAATGGAACCGGTGAAGACGAAGAACAGGAAGCAGTTGGTTTGCATGATCTTCGCATGAATGTCGAGCGGCACCGTTCCCCACCAGGTCCCTTTATCGGCCGGAACCAGCCATAAGTATAGAGCCAAGCCAAAAATGGCGAGAACGAAGAACCAGAAGTTGGATCGTTTGACTTGAGGATAAAAGCGAAATACACGGCTGTTGAACTCGATCAGCAGAGCCGTCTTTATGGCATCTAAGACGAATTCCTTGATGACATAGAAGAGTCGGTTTTTTTCCGGGTCCTGGATAAGGTAGGAAACCGTGAACGAAGATGCAAAAGAGACGCTGAGGTAGACGAAGAAGGAATAACTAATGCGAAGATTCTCTTTGCGAAGCCCTGCCAGGGTCAGGCAGAACTGGACTGCCAAGCCAGCCAGCAACAAACCTTCCTGCAGCGTCTTCATCGTGGGTGAGAATGAGAGGGAACTTCTTTGACGGCCCAGGTGAGGCCAGTATAGCCGCAGAGCTCGCCATGACAAAGCCGGAACTGGTGACGGATTGAAGAGAAGGCAGAAACCGAAGAAGGCTCAGAGTTTCGAGCCTTCTTCCGTTGCCTGATTGTAGATAACCAGGCGTTGTGAGTGGTTGGACTCTCATTGAGTTCGCGATCTTTCCCAGAGGTTTCCCCTATGCGATTCGAGAAAGGGGCGGAACGGGCTCAGGTCCGTCAGCAATGAGAACGACGGTTGGGGGAACCGGCTCAGGTCCGTCAGCGATGAGAAAGACGGTTGGGGGAACCGGCTCGGGTCCATCCGCAATGAGAACAGCGGTCGGGGGAACAGGCTCGGGGCCGTCAGCAATGAGAACAGCGGTCGGGGGAACCGGCTCGGGTCCATCCGCAATGAGAACAGCGGTTGGGGGAACCGGCTCCGGGCCGTCAGCGATGAGAAGGACGGTTGGGGGAACCGGCTCGGGTCCATCCGCAATGAGAACAGCGGTCGGGGGAACAGGCTCAGGGCCGTCAGCAATGAGAACAGCGGTCGGGGGAACAGGCTC